>NZ_CP017479.1:0-314471 GCF_001761465.1 Flavobacterium gilvum
TTAACAAGATATATGAACAAGACTGCACAATCAGTATGGGAAAACTGTCTGTCCTTCATAAAGGACAATATTCAAGACCAGGCCTACAAAACTTGGTTCGAACCAATTAAATCAGTTGAACTTACCGATAATGCATTGTATATCCAAGTGCCAAGTAAATTTTTCTACGAATGGCTGGAAGAACACTATGTTAAATTATTAAAAGTGGCGCTTACCAAAGAACTTGGAAAAAACGCAAAGTTACTCTATAAAATTAAAATGGAAAACACTTATGGCAATAAACAACCGTTTACGGAACAGTTGCCAAGTGCCAATAGAGCACCTATGAAGGCCCAAGAAGTAGATGCGCCATTTAAAAATCTAAATCCAGAATTAAAAAATCCTTTTGTCATTCCTGGTATTCGAAATTTAAAAATCGAATCCCAATTAAATCCTAATTACAGTTTTGACAATTTCCTGGAAGGAGATTCTAATAGATTGGCTCGTTCTGCAGGTATGGCTGTCGCCAATAAACCTGGCGGTACGTCTTTTAACCCATTATTAATTTTTGGTGGTGTTGGATTAGGAAAAACACACTTAGCGCACGCTATTGGTGTAGAAATCAAAGACAAATATCCTGAAAAAACTGTTTTATATATCTCTGCCGAAATTTTCACACAACAATATATCGATTCGGTTAAGAAAAATAACCGAAATGATTTTATTCATTTCTATCAGTTAATCGATGTTTTAATTATCGACGATGTTCAGTTCCTTTCTGGAAAATCAGGAACACAAGATGTATTTTTCCATATTTTCAATTACTTGCACCAAAACGGAAAACAGGTTATCCTAACTTCAGACAAGGCTCCTGTTGACATGCAAGATATCGAACAACGCTTATTGTCCCGTTTCAAATGGGGGTTATCTGCCGAGTTGCACCAACCGGATTATGAAACTAGAATTTCAATCTTAAAAAACATTCTATATCGTGATGGTGTAGAAATGCCGGACGATATTATTGAATACGTGGCACGCAACATCAAATCAAACGTTCGTGAATTGGAAGGTGCCATTATTTCATTGATTGCACAATCTTCTTTCAACAAAAAAGAAGTTACTATCGAACTTGCAAAAAGCGTCGTAGAAAAATTTGTAAAAAACGTAAAGAGGGAAATCTCCATCGATTATATTCAAAAAATTGTTTCCGACTATTTCCAATTGGACATTGAAACTTTACAATCCAAGACAAGAAAAAGACACGTTGTACAAGCGAGGCAATTGGCAATGTTTTTTGCCAAAAAATTCACCAAAGCCTCACTTGCCAATATCGGTTCACAAATAGGAGACCGCGACCACGCCACAGTATTACACGCCTGCAAAACAGTTGATAACCTTGTAGCAACCGACAAACAATTCAAAAAATACGTCGAGGATATTAATTCAAAATTAACGCTCTAAAAAAAATGCCCGTCAAAATCTTAATGGTTTGCCTAGGCAATATATGTCGTTCTCCATTGGCAGAAGGGATATTAGCCTCCAAACTTCCTAATGATACTTTTTTTGTGGATTCTGCAGGAACAGGTTCCTGGCATATCGGCCACACACCAGATCGCCGCTCCATAGAAACAGCCAAAAAAAACGGTCTGGATATTACCACCCAAAGAGGCCGACAATTCTCTATAAACGACTTTGATTCCTTCGATTACATTTATGTAATGGACAACAACAACTACAGAGACGTTATTCATCTTGCACAAAACGACAGCCAAAAAGAAAAAGTACAACTTATACTTGATGCTGTATTCCCAAATGAAAATGTAGACGTTCCCGATCCTTATTATGGAACTGCGAATGGCTTTGATATGGTTTACCAAATGCTGGACGAAGCTTGTGAAGTTATTGCAAAAAGACTGATGACCAAACACCACTAGGAAAACCAAACACGTTTTTCATACCTTTGCACAATGATTATTTTCTACTCGATGTTAAATCGAAAAAGAAAAAATCCTCTTTTTTAAAAAATCGAAAAAATCTTAAATGAAAACAGCGCCTCTACTCGGAAAACTCTACTTAATCCCAACTACTATGGGTGATTGTGACCCTATGGATGTTTTTCCGCAAACCATAAAAAGATGCGTGGATCTAATCGATTATTATGTGGTTGAAAACGACAAAACAGCCCGAAAATCCATAAAATTGGTATGTCCGGAGAAAAAACAATCCGAATTAAAACTTTTTGTACTCAACAAACACACAGAAACCCAAGATTATAAGGATTTTATAAAACCCCTTCTCGACGGTAAAAACATGGGACTTATGAGCGAAGCGGGTTGCCCTGGCGTTGCCGATCCCGGCGCGGTTATCGTAAAACTAGCACACGAAAAAGGGATTCAAGTTATCCCTCTTGTTGGTCCATCTTCTATATTGCTGGCTATGATGGCTTCTGGAATGAACGGTCAAAGCTTTACTTTTCATGGTTATCTGCCTATTGAAAAAGACGAAAAGAAAGCTTCTCTCAAAAGTTTGGAACGAATCTCTTTTGAAAAAAATCAATCTCAGATTTTTATCGAAACCCCGTATCGCAACAATAAATTACTGGAAGATTTAATCCAGACATTACATCCTGAAACGCATTTATGCATTGCCACAGACATTACTTTGCCAACGGAATACATCAAAACAAAGAAAATTTCGGCATGGAAAAAAGAAACAGTTGACTTACACAAACGCCCCACCATTTTCATCATACATAAAATGTAAAAAAACTTTGAACACCAACCCCCCAATCTGAAAGGGTCATCAGAAAAACAAACAACTCTTTTTTTATTCGCACTCCCCAACAATGCCAGAAACAACAAATATAAATGGCATAATACCTTCATTTCAACAGCATATCGGAGACCAAAATTTTAACACAATAATGCCATCATATTTCACAATGTAATCGATTACATAAAGTTATTTTATTGTAAATTGCAACAAATCCAATCTAACAATAACTTTAACCTAATGAAAAAAATATTACTATTAAGCATCTTACTATTAAGTGCTTGCAGCAGTGGCGGTGATAACTCTACTCAAAACCCTGATCCAATTCAAAACCCTAATCCAATCCCAAATCCCAAAATAGTAATTGAAGGATTTGGTGCCGCTGCTACAGGAGGAGGCAATGCCACTCCAATAACGGTTTCAGACTATAATTCCTTCAAAACTGCACTTACTTCAACAAATTCGGTAATTTTAGTTTCAGGCATCATTGACTGTCCCTTTACCAGCGTGCTGCTTAACGACAAAACCATTATAGGTTTGCCAGGAGCAAAACTAAGGAACCTACAGATAACGCCCGGAAATTCTTCTCTTTCAGCAGCCAATTCTGGAATTCTTAATATAAAAGCAGGCTCGAATAACGTTATTATCCGAAATCTTATTTTTGAGGGTCCAGGAGCCTATGATGTTGACGGGAATGACAATCTTACTAACGAAGGAACAAATGTCTGGGTAGATCATTGCGAGTTTCAAGACGGAATGGATGGCAATTTTGACAACAAAGGAAAAGCAGACAACATAACCATTTCTTGGTGTAAATTCACCTATTTAAAAGCACCGACATCCGGTGGATCTGGAGGTACTGCCGACCACCGTTTTACTGATTTGGTAGGTTCTTCTGCAACTGATTTTCCTGCAGATGGTCATTATAGCATCACTTTTCAAAACTGCTATTGGGCCGAAGGATGCAAAGAAAGAATGCCACGCGCCCGTAATGCAGAATTACATATTTTGAACTGTTATTATAAAACTTCGGTAACTGGATCTTTGGCTATAGGTCTAGGCGGCGGAAACAAAAACACCACTTGTTATGTAGAAAACAGCAATTTTGAAACCATCGGTAACGTTTATAAAGACTACACCTCAACAGATGGTGGAACAGTCGGGATTGCATTTGACGGTTGCCTTAACAGAGTGAGTTCTGTAACAGGAACGGTTTCAAAACCTACTTACACCTATACCGTAATACCCATAACCGACGTTGCTTTCAAAGTGTCAAATTCCACCAATGGCGCTGGAGCCACTCTGAATGTCACAACAAAAGGTGTTGTCTCAAGCAACTAATTTACTAGAAGTAACGGCATTATCCATTTGGGCGTGCCACCATAAAAAAATGGGCCTACTCATCAAACCGGTGAGTCGGCCCATTTTTTTATGCTGTCGGGTCATCCGCGTTACAAGGTAACTTGCTCCTACCCCTCACGCACAATGTCATTAAGTTAAGCTTTTTGTTTTCTCGCAAAGCCACAAAGCCGCAAAGAATTCGGTGCAAAACTTTGCGTCTTGGCGCCTTTGCGAGAGCTATATTTAGAAAAATCTTGTCGGGAAATCCTTAACTTAATGACATTGCCCTCACGCAAATCCGCAGGAAATTTACCAAAAGACAACCCGTTTATTTTATCGCAATATGTTTTTTCGAAAAACAATTAGCCAACCAAAAAGCCTATAATACAATTTTCCTTAATTTTGAAAATAAAATTACTCCAAGCTTTCGTTTTAAATCAACAATATTTATGAAATCGCCACTAACAAAGGTTTGTTGCAAACAAACAACGATGGATAAAAGTCGACACGAGCGTAGCAAATTGGCGAAGCATAACATATATAACCCATAAAAAATAACCTTTACATATATGAAACCCCTCATTTTGATAATAAGCTTTTTCACAAGTATTTGCTGTGTAGCACAAGACCAATTAAATTTCAACTCTAAACCTATTGATTGCGAAAACAATTGGATTGTCTTTCCTTCTGACTCATCCGGTTCCTACAACTATGGTTTTGTATATATGGACAATGAGGCCGGTTTGACTTTCGATTTTGCCGGTTCATTCAAAATAAACAGCAATGGAAAATTTCTTATAAGTAAAAAAGAAGAGGGAAGTTCCATGAAATTCAGGTTACAACCTAACAAATCATTGGTAGCAGTCATTCCTGAATCTTATTTTGCCGAATTTAGTATTTCAAAAACTCCTGATTGGCTCAAAGCTTATCAAGAAGGCGAAAACTCAATCAATAGATTATTTATATGGGGCTATACTTACAACCTCTGGAACGAATGCGCTAAAGGATTGACTTACTTAGAAAAAGTAAAAAAAACAGACCCAAACTACAAAGGCCTTAAAACTGAGATTGCTTTTTCATATAACTGCTTAAATCAACCTCAAAATGCGATTATTATTCTTAAAGAAGCAATTAAAGAAACTCCGAACGACGCTTATGCCTACAAAGAATTGCTTTATGCACAAGTACGCAACAACCAACTCCCCGACGCAATAAAAACCTATTATAAAATAGAAAAAGATATAACTGACAAAACTTATAAATCTGAAAACGCTTTCAATATTTTATATGCTTTCTATAGTCAGAATAACTTAAAGAAATTCAACGAGTGGGTAAATTTTACTCAAATTGACAAAGACAGTCGTTTTGGGTCTTATGTCGAAAAATTTAAAAAGGATTTGGAAAAAATAAATTAATTTTCGAAACGGCTTTTATACAATTAAATAAATTCATCTCCTTCATGAGCAAGCTCCCAAATGTAGCGACCAGCATTTTTACCATAATGTCAAAAATGGCAACAGAACATAATGCCATCAATCTTTCACAGGGTTTTCCAAATTTCCCGGTTGATGAAAGATTAACCCAAATTGTTTCCAAACTAGCATTTGAAGATGTTCATCAATACACTCCAATGGCAGGTTATCCTCCCTTGCTCAACAAAATAACATCATTAATAAAAACTTCATACGCCCGAAATATCATTCCTGAAACCGAATTACTCGTCACGGCTGGCGCAACTCAAGCCATATTCACCACATTACTAGCTCTGCTAAAGCCTGATGACGAAGTAATCATTCTTGATCCCAGTTATGATTGTTACGAAGCTCCAATCCTTTTAAGTCAGGCAAAACCCATTCGCGTGCCACTAAATGATGATTATACTCCAAATTGGAATACGATTGCCAATTCATTTTCGGAGAAAACCAAAATGATAATTACCAACAATCCGCACAATCCAACTGGAAAAATCTTAACCGAATCGGACTTAATAACCCTGGAAAATCTTTTGGAACAGCACCCAAATGTAGTACTGCTTTCAGACGAAGTTTACGAATACATTACTTTCGAACAAAAGCATATCTCGACCCACACTCGAAAAAAAATACTTGACCGTTGCATCACCGTTTCCTCTTTTGGAAAATCATTTCATGTAACAGGATGGAAAATAGGTTACCTCGTGGCGCCCGATTATTTGATGAAAGAAATCAAAAAAGTGCATCAATTTTTGGTTTTCAGCGTCAACAGTATTTGTCAAGTCGCAGTTTCTGAATATTTGGATTTAGTCAACATAAATGAAATCAGCACTTTTTATCAGGAAAAAAGAGATTTTTTCAGATCATTATTAAAAAACAGCCGATTCCAATTGATGCCATGCGAAGGAACTTATTTTCAGGTCGTTTCCTATGCTGGTATTTCAGATGAAAATGATGTGGATTTTTGCAAGCGATTAATAACCGATTACGGAGTTGCCGCCATCCCCATCTCTAATTTTTATGCTGATGGAAAAGATTTAAAATTAATACGTTTTTGCTTCGCCAAAGACAATCAAACACTCGAAGAAGCAGCTAGACGATTGAGTCGGGTATAGTTGCTAAGAATCTAAGATGCTGAGATTCCTAGAAACTCAGAAACTATATTATGCATGCATATTATTTTAATTTATTACATTTACATTCCAAACAAATAAATTTATGAGTTATACCGATAAAATGCTAAGAGACGATGCCTTAAAAGGAAAAGTAATTGTAGTAACAGGGGGAGGAAGCGGCTTAGGAAAAGCGATGACAAAATATTTTTTGGAATTGGGGGCGCAAGTTGCCATCACTTCTAGAGATTTGGATAAACTAAAAAACACAGCACAAGAGTTGGAAACCGAAACAGGCGGAACATGCTTACCTTTACAATGTGATGTTCGTCATTATGAAGAAGTTGAGAACATGCTTCAAGCTGTATTGAAGGCTTTTGGGAAAGTAGATGTGTTATTAAATAATGCCGCAGGAAATTTTATCTCTCCCACAGAACGCCTTTCGGCAAATGCTTTTGATACCATAATTGACATTGTTTTGAAAGGAACCAAAAACTGTACGCTGGCTTTTGGAAAACACTGGATAGACACCAAACAAGCTTCGGCGACCGTCTTAAATATCGTTACTACGTATGCCTGGACGGGTTCTGCTTATGTGGTTCCGAGTGCCACGGCAAAAGCAGGTGTTCTCGCCATGACGAGAAGCCTCGCTGTAGAATGGGCAAAATATGGTATTCGCACCAATGCGATAGCACCCGGACCGTTCCCAACCAAAGGCGCCTGGGACCGATTATTACCGGGAGACTTATCGGAAAAATTTGATATGGCCAAAAAAGTTCCTTTGAAAAGGGTTGGCGACCATCAGGAATTGGCAAATTTAGCTGCTTATCTGGTTTCTGATTTTTCGGCATACGTAAACGGCGAAGTAATTGTAATTGATGGTGGCGAATGGCTAAAAGGGGCCGGACAATTCAACTTACTCGAAGCTATCCCCGAAGAACTTTGGGATCAATTGGAAATGATGATTAAAGCAAAAAAAAGGAGTTAACCAACTACAATATTCTTGAATTAATTTTAACAAAAAAAGAAAACAAAACCAATATTACAATAACCAATAAGGAGAGAACTTTTCATACAGTTCTCTTTTTTATTCCTATTAAATATAAAAAAAGCAAAAAATTTACCTTATTGTCAAGATAAATAGCTCTGCATGAAAACTATTTGTTTTTGTTAACAAAATAGATTTTCAAAACCCATAAATAATTGTATTTTTACCGTTCAAAATTTAGAAAATAAATGGGCAAAATCATAGCGATTGCGAATCAGAAAGGTGGTGTTGGTAAGACAACAACTTCAATTAACCTAGCTGCTTCGTTAGGAGTTTTAGAAAAAAAAGTATTATTGATAGATGCTGATCCTCAAGCGAATGCTACATCCGGATTAGGAATTGATGTCGAAACGGTTGAAATCGGAACCTATCAAATTCTCGAACATAGTCATACCCCTGAAGAGGCTATCGTAAAAAGTTCTTCTCCAAATGTAGATGTAATTCCTGCACATATTGATCTTGTTGCGATTGAAATCGAACTTGTTGACAAAGAAAACAGAGAATATATGCTCAAAAAAGCATTGGAAAGCGTAAAAGACCAATACGATTATATCCTGATTGATTGTGCACCGTCTCTTGGACTTTTGACTTTGAATGCCTTAACTGCTGCAGATTCAGTAGTTATTCCAATTCAGTGTGAATATTTTGCATTGGAAGGTTTGGGCAAATTGTTGAATACAATAAAAAGTATCCAAAAAATCCACAATCCTGATTTGGACATCGAAGGTTTATTATTAACAATGTTTGATTCCAGATTGCGTTTATCTAACCAAGTGGTAGAAGAGGTTCAAAAACACTTCAACGATATGGTTTTTGAAACCGTAATACAAAGAAATGTAAAATTGAGTGAGGCTCCTAGTTTTGGCGAAAGCATCATCAACTATGACGCAACCAGCAAAGGAGCAGTAAATTACATTCACTTAGCCCAAGAAATTATAAAGAAAAACAGTAAATAGTTGTATGTCAAAAGCAATAAAAAAACAAGCCTTAGGTAGAGGTTTATCTGCATTATTAAAAGATCCTGAAAACGATATTCAATCGGTAGATGATAAAAACGCAGATAAAGTTGTAGGAAATATTATAGAGCTTGAAATTGATGCTATCGAAATTAATCCGTTTCAGCCCCGAAGCAATTTCAACGAAGAATCGTTACGCGAATTAGCCACTTCCATCAAGGAATTAGGTGTAATTCAACCTATTACTGTTCGTAAATTAGACTTCAACAAATACCAATTAATTTCTGGGGAACGCCGTTTGCGTGCTTCCACTTTGATTGGGCTTACAACTGTTCCTGCTTATATTCGTATTGCAAACGACAACGAATCATTAGTAATGGCCTTGGTTGAAAACATTCAACGTCATGACTTAGATCCGATTGAGATTGCGCTTTCTTACCAACGTTTGATTGATGAAATTCAATTGACTCAGGAACAAATGAGTGAAAGAGTGGGCAAAAAACGTTCCACTATTTCTAATTACTTGCGTCTGTTAAAATTAGACCCAATCATTCAAACAGGAATTCGTGACGGTTTTATCAGTATGGGACATGGTCGAGCCATCATCAACATAGAAGATCATGACGTTCAGACAGATATTTACCAAAAAATAGTAAGTCAAAACCTTTCGGTTAGAGAAACTGAAACTTTGGTAAAAAATTATCACGATAGCCTAAAACCAAAACCAGCAATCCCAACAAAATCATCATCTTTTGAAATTAATGATGAAGATGTAAAAAGATTCAACAAATATTTCGGAGCAAAAATCGATGTAAAAGTTGCAGGAAATGGAAAAGGAAAAATCACCATTCCTTTTCATTCTGAAGAAGACTTCAATAGAATAATAAAATTAATAGAAGGGTAGTGAATAAAATCTTATCCATAGGGTTATTACTTTTTCTAATAGGAAACGTTTCGGTTTTTGCACAAGCAAAAACCGATGCTGTTTTAAAGACGAAAGACACTTTAAAATCTGTCGACATAGACCCTTTAACACCTGCAAAAGCTGCTTTTTACTCGGCTATATTGCCAGGACTAGGTCAGGCTTACAACAAAAAATACTGGAAAATCCCATTAGTCTATGGCGCAATGGGAACCAGTTTATATTTCTACATCGACAACAAAAAAAAATACAACGAATATCGTGATGCTTACAAAAGCCGTTTGGCTGGAAATCCAGACCCAAATTACAACTATCTTTCGGACTCACAATTAATACAAGCTCAAGAATTTTACCAAAGAAACTACTCATTATCTGGTTTTTTTGTAATTGGATTTTATGTATTAAACATCATCGATGCCAATGTTGACGCAGCCTTAATTCAATTTAATGTTAATCAAAACTTATCGCTAAAACCAGAAATAAGTCCTGATTCTGTAACATTAAAATCAAATTTAGGACTAACCATTAATTATCGCTTTTAGATTCGAATACCATTCGTTTCTTTTTAAAAAATCAAAAATAAAATACTGATGAAAATTGCACTTTTAGGATACGGAAAAATGGGACAGGTAATTGAAAGAATTGCCATTGAAAGAGGCCATGAAATTGTTTTGAAAAAAGATGAATTCAATACTTATGACGGACTTTCCTCTGCTGATGTTGCTATCGATTTTAGTGTACCAACAGCTGCCGTAAGCAATATTTCGAGTTGTTTTCATGCCAATGTTCCTGTAGTTTCCGGAACAACAGGCTGGCTGGAACATTACGACGAAATGGTTGCGCTTTGTAAAGAAAAAAACGGAGGATTTATCTCTAGCTCAAACTTTAGCCTTGGTGTGAATTTGTTTTTTGAATTCAACGAATATTTAGCCAAAATCATGGCTCCATTTAATCACTACAAAGTGGATATGGAAGAAATTCACCATGACCAAAAATTGGATGCTCCAAGTGGAACAGCAATTTCATTGGCAAAAGGCGTTATCGAAAATAGTAACTACACCAATTGGACACTAGACACTCCAAAAGAAAATGAGATTCACATCGAAGCAGTAAGAGTAGGAACAGTTCCAGGAACTCATACAGTAACATATAATTCTGATGTGGATTCCATCGAAATAAAGCATACAGCCCACAACCGTGAAGGTTTTGCTTTGGGTGCTGTAATTGCTGCCGAATGGCTTGCCGGAAAACAAGGCATTTTTACTATGAAAGATGTATTGAATTTAAATTCTAAATAGAAACCCCAGATCCAAATAGAAATTTAATCTAAAGTTTAAAATTATGACACAATATCACTGGTTTTTATTTTTCTTAGCCGTTCAGGTTATACACTTCTTAGGAACTTGGAAAATATACGAAAGTGCAGGCAGAAAACGTTGGGAAGCTGCAATTCCTGTTTACAACGCCATTGTTTTGATGAAAATAATCGGAAGACCAACTTGGTGGACTATTTTGCTTTTTATCCCAATTATCAACCTGATTATGTTTCCAGTTATTTGGGTTGAAACTATCCGTAGTTTTGGAAAAAAATCTTCTCTGGATACCGCATTGGTAATTGTAACTTTAGGTTTTTACATCTTTTATCTTAATTACACACAAAAACTAACTTACATACCTGATAGAAACTTAAATCCAGAGCACAAAGCTGCAGATACTGTCAGTTCATTGCTTTTTGCCATAATTGTGGCAACTATTGTTCATACTTATTTCATTCAGCCTTATACTATCCCGACTTCTTCATTGGAGAAATCCTTATTGGTTGGAGACTTTTTGTTTGTCAGCAAAATGAATTATGGTGCGAGAGTCCCAATGACTACTGTTGCCATGCCAATGGTACACGACACTATACCAATGACTAAGAAAAAATCATACTTGACTTGGCCTCAGTTACCTTATTTCAGACTTCCTGGCATACAAAATATCAAGCGTTGCGACATTGTTGTGTTCAACTGGCCCGCAGATACTGTATTTAAATTCCGAGACTCATCTGGACTAAGAGCAGACAAACCAATTGACAAGAAATCAAATTATGTAAAACGTTGCGTGGGTATTCCTGGAGATAGCTTGTCTATAAAAGACGGATTGGTATACATCAACGGAAAGGAATTGATTTTACCAGAACGTGCAAAACCACAGTTTTCATATAAAATTGTTTTGGATGGCAAAACCCCTATCGACTTTGAATATCTTTTTAGAGACATGAATGTTACTGATGGAATAAACTATGTAAGTCCAAGAAAAGATACTATTGGAATAGCTGCATTAACATTTGAAAATGCTCAAAGATTAAAAAATGTTCCAGGAATATTAGCGGTATTCCGTAATATTTCGCATACACCAGAAACCGGTACTTATGGTGTTTTCCCTCACAACAAGGAATGGAATCGTGATAATTATGGCCCAATTTATATTCCTCAAAAAGGAAAAACAGTTGCCTTAAATTTGGAAACTTTACCTTTTTACAAAACCATCATAACCGATTATGAGAAAAAGGATTTGAAGGTGAATGGCAATGAAATCAGAATTGACGGTAAAGTAGCCACAACTTACACTTTTGACCAAGACTATTATTGGATGATGGGAGACAACCGCCACAACTCTGAAGACAGTCGTTATTGGGGCTACGTTCCCGAAAATCACATTGTAGGAAAACCAATTTTTATCTGGATGAGTTGGGACACCAACGGTAAAGGCATCAACAAAATACGCTGGGACAGAGTTTTCACAACTGTTGATGGTGAAGGGCAACCTCAATCTTACTTTAAATATTTTCTAATTGCCCTTGCTGCCTTTTTTGTTGGTGAGTATTTTTGGAAAAAGAAAAAAGCAAAAGAAAATAGTTAATAAAGTTTCAGGTTTCAAGTTTAAAGTTCATATCAAAACTTGAAACCTTAAACTTGAAACTTCAAAATAATGAAAGCACTATTACATCCCTCCTATTTCCCGTCAATAAGCCATTTTGTAGCTATGGCACAATCGGAAAGCATTACGTTTGAAATGGAGGATAATTTTCAAAAACAAACCAATCGCAACCGAACTTACATTTACAGTCCGAATGGTGTTCAGTTATTGAATATCCCTATAAAACACTCCAATCTATCGCATCAAAAAACAAAAGATGTTAAAATAGAGCAGGAATTTGACTGGCAAAAGCAGCATTTCAAATCCATGGAAGCTGCTTATAGAAGCTCTCCTTTTTTTGAATATTTTGAAGATGATTTAGTTCCTTTTTTTCAAAAAAAACACACTTTCCTCATGGATCTTAATTTTGAAGCATTGGAATTAACATGCAAATGTTTGCGAATGAAATTGGAATTTGACTCCACAACAGAATATTTTCACACGATAGAAGATTCCCAAATTACTGATTTAAGATATTTGATTAACGGGAAAAAAGACCTTTCGGTTTTTGAGAATTACCCACAGGTTTTTGATGATAAATTCGGGTTTTTGAATAATTTGAGTGTCCTTGATTTGTTATTCAATGAAGGAAAATATGCGATGGATTATTTAAAAAATCAAGTGCTTATCAAATAGAATTTCAATTAATAAACAAATTTGCAAATTTTATTTTTAAGATTATTTTCTGTTCAAAAAAAAATCTATTTCATCGACAATCTCGCCATAATAGGATAATGATCTGAGTTTTGAAAATCAGGAAAACTTTCAAACTGTTTCACTTCCATAGTTTCGTCGGCAAAAATATAATCTATTCGGGCTGGATAATACTTAAACGTATAAGTAGCTCCAAAACCAACTCCTGCCTCCTCAAAACTATCTTTCAGTTTACCTTTTATATTTCGATATACATAGGAAAAAGCGCTGTTATTCATGTCACCACAGATAATAATTGGGTATTTACAGTTCTTTTCGTGTTCTTTAAAAATAGCAGCTTGCTCCTGTTGTTGCGTGAACGCTTTACTGATTCGGATAAAAAGAAATTTCGATTTTTGTTGGTCAATTACATCAATATTCTCAGAAATTTCATTGACATCGGGGGAAATTTTTATCGACTGCAAATGCATGTTATACACTCGTATAATATCTTTCCCTTTTTTAATATCGGCATAAACCACGTTGTTATTTGACTTAGGAAACGGTATATTTCCATGTTCAATTATTGGAAATTTAGAAAAAATTGCCTGACCTGTTTTAATTTGTTTTCCCTCCATCAAAACGAACTTATAAGGATATACTTTTAGGTCAATATCAGCAGAATTGGAAAACTCTTGTATGCATAATATATCCGGATTTTGTTCATTTATAAACTCCAAAATATTGTCCGGAATATCATCACGATCCAACCACTTGAAAACATTAAACAATCTCACGTTATAGCTCATAACCGTAAAATCTTTGTCACTTTCCTGAAATTCTTTTGCCGAAAACTTATAAAATTTATTAAAAAAAGTAATTCCAATCAAAAGAACAAGCCCTGATAAAATCATGCGCTTTTTAAACTGAATCCCCCAATACAGAAAAAACAAACCATTTGCCAAAAAAAACAAAGGCATAAACAAAGTAAAAACCGATAAAAGCGGAAAGAATTTTGGCGCCAAAAAAGGAAGCAGATATGCAATGAATGTTAGAGCAATAAGCGCTAAATTCACAAAATACATTCCCTTATTAAACCATGAAAGGTTCCTCATATTTATTTGATGTATTTAAACTTTTAACTCAAAAGTTTACGTTTTACACTTCAATAATGATATAAAAATAAATTATTTTCCGGCTTGAAACAAGAATTCTTTTTCTTCCTGAGTCAAACTCTCATAACCGGACTGACTTATTTTATCTAAAATCTCATCAATTTGTTGTTGCTTTTTATCTTTCACAACAATTCTTGAAGTCGTTTTTTCGATAGGTTTTTTATAATTCTTATGTACTTTTTTGAAAGGAGTTCCAGGTTTTTTGAAGGCATTCAAAAAGAAATCCAGAACAACACTGACTATCTTACTCAAATCGGTTCCGTTTTGAAGTAATTTAACATAGATAAAACCAAAAAAAGCGCCCGCCAAATGAGAAATATGTCCGCCTGAATTCCCTAATCTAAATTGCATTAAATCCAAAATAAGAATCACTGCGGTAAGATGCCATAATTTTACATTTCCAAATAAAAATAACCTAACCCCCATCAAAGGGCTGTAAGTTGTTGCCGCGACCAAAATTGCCATAATTGCTGCTGACGCACCTACGATTGTACCACTGTAATGCAACAAATTAAATCCTAAAGCAAAAATTAATCCGGAAAAAATTACGCTTAAAATATAAAGTCCCAAATATTGTTTGGAATTAAAAAAAGTCAAAAACAAGTAACTCGAAAAATTCAGAACCAGCATATTGAATAGCAAATGCCAAAAATCATTATGAAAAAAACCATAAGTCAGAAACGTCCATGGTTTTAATACAAAAACCGATGGCTCAGATGACAAGGCAATCCAATTAGGAAAGTCAAAAGCCCCAAACTTAAATTGATAGAAAAACACTAGGGAAACCAAAAAACAACCTATATTCCAATAGATCATTTTCAGGCCAATTCCGCCTAATTTATATTGCATTTTTAAATCGTCTAAGATATTCATATTAGAAACTATCGATTATGTTTTTTAATAGTATAATTTTTCTTTTCCGAAATATAGAAAATTTAATTCCAACGGCGATTATTGAATTGATTTTTCTTCCAATACCACATCATTAAGTACCCAACCAATGCACCACCTAAATGAGCAAAATGAGCTATTCCGCTAGATCCTCCAAAAATAGATCCTCCGGATACTCCCAAATATAAATCAACCAACAGTAATCCTGGAACAAAATACTTGGCTTTTATAGGAATCGGAATAAACATCAAAGCTAATTCTGCATTTGGAAACATAAATGCAAAAGCCACTAATAATCCATAAATAGCTCCAGACGCCCCCACAACATTTCCAAAATAAGCACTAACAAAATTCATAAAATCGGGGCTATTCAATATTGAAACAATTTGACTATTTCCTTTCCCTTCATTTAATACAGCCATAATTTCTGCTTTAGAAAAACCTTGATTCATCAAGGTGTTCAACCCATCTTGAAAAAAATAATAATTAACAGCAGAATGTAATAACGCAGCTCCTATACCACAGGAAATATAAAAAAACACAAATTTTCTACCGCCCCAAAAATGCTCTAATGCAGAACCAAAAGAATATAACGCAAACATATTGAAAGCAATGTGCATGATATTTGGCAATGGCGCATGCATAAACATATGAGTGAAAATTTGCCAAAAATGAAAATCGGGATTTTCAAAAAAGTACATCGAAAGCACTTTATAAGCTGGCTCCCCAACAAACATGGAACCAATATAAAATAATATATTAATAATCAATAACTGTTTTACAGTAGGTGTGATACTCATCATAAGGCAAACTTTTTATCTAAATCTTCCACACGCATGGTGATGAAAGTTGGTTTCTGAAATGGGGAAACATTTGGGTCTTTACAGGCAAAAAGACCATTTACTAAATTTTCCTGTTCTTTTTCGGTCAAATAGGCTCCCGTTTTGACAGCAAGACTTTTGGCCATCGATTTGGCGATAGTATCATTCTGACTGAAACTATTTTCGGGAATTCCATCTTGTAAATCACTCAATAACTGATCCAGAACCGCTGCAACTTCACTTTCCGTAATATTAACCGGAATGCCCGAAATCACAACATGATCTGTATTTGATTCTTCAAAAACAAATCCGGTATTTATTAACGACTGTTGCAACTCCGCAATAAGCTCCATCTCTGTCGCAGAATAAAAAAGATTGATAGGAAACAGCAATTGCTGACTCGCGGCGTGATGCACGGTCATATTCACCAAAAATTGTTCATACAAAACTCGTTGGTGCGCCCTGTTTTGATCCACAATCACCATCCCCGATTTGATTGGAGAAACTATATATTTTTTATGAATCTGATACGTTTTATGAACCGTTTGTTCCACTTCCTCATCATTAAACAAAGAGGAAGTCACTTCTTCATTTTCAAAAGAAAACTCTTTGCTTTCAAAAGAATAATTATTATTGACAGAGGCAAATTCACCTTCCTCCGTAATAACTTCCGTATCGTGTTTAATTCCCGTGTATAAACTCTCCCAACCTGCTGTTACTTCCTGTTTTTTATAGGAAGATGAAAAACTCTTAGTAGGTTTGTCTTCGGCAAAAGGATTGAAACTCCTATCGATTTGAATCGTAGGTACTTCGGCATCCATGTTTTTATAATGATAAGGCGTGTCCAAATTAGAATCACGCTCAAAATCCAAAACTGGAGCTACATTAAATTGTCCCAAACTGTGTTTTATCGAAGCTCGTAAAATAGCATACATCGCACTTTCATTATCAAACTTGATTTCAGTTTTTGTAGGATGAATGTTTATATCAATAGTATTCGGAGGCACCTCTAGATACAAATAATAACTGGGCTGCGAACCATCTTTCAAAATCCCTTCATAGGCAGCCATAACCGCATGATGCAAGTACGGACTCTTTATGAAACGGTCATTGACAAAGAAAAACTGCTCTCCCCTATTTTTTTTGGCAAATTCTGGCTTGCTAACAAAACCTTGAACTGTCATCATTTCGGTATCCTCAACAACAGGAACCAATTTTTCATTGGTTTTACCACCAAAAAAATTAACAATTCGTTGTCTTAAATTAGATGACGGCAAATTATACATTTCACTGCCATTGTGAAAAAAAGTAAAATGAATTTTGGGATGAGCCAGCGCCACTCGTTGAAATTCATCTACGATATGACGAAATTCCACCGTGTCCGATTTCAGGAAATTACGGCGTGCCGGTATGTTGAAAAATAAATTTTTTACGGCAAATGAAGTTCCTTTCGGCAAAACCGCCACATCTTGAGAAATAAACTTACTCCCTTCTATAACAATGTGAGTTCCCAATTCCTCCTGCTCCATTTTGGTTTTCATCTCCATGTGGGCAATCGCCGCGATTGAAGCCAATGCTTCTCCACGAAAACCTTTGGTATGCAATGAAAATAAATCTTCGGCTTGTCGAATCTTCGAGGTTGCATGACGCTCAAAACACATACGGGCATCGGTAACATTCATTCCAGAACCATTATCAATTACCTGTACCAATGATTTACCGGCATCTTTTATAATCAATTTAATATCTGTTGCTTTTGCATCCACAGCGTTTTCCAGTAGTTCTTTCACTACCGAAGCTGGCCTTTGTACCACTTCTCCAGCAGCAATTTGATTGGCAACATGATCTGGAAGCAATTGAATTATACTCGACATTGAAAATTATAGGTTGTTGATTAACGATTTGAGATTTTGATTTTAAATTAAAACCAAAGGATGACAAATTTAAGGAATTTCTATCGGGTTTTGCTTTTTTACCGATGATAAAAAACAAAAAAACACAATTTCATAAGTAACTTTTTATCAATACAATACAACTTTTTTAATTGTAAAAAGTCGAAACACATTGTTAAACATATAAGTCATGTAAGTTTTTAATATAAATGAAATCGAGTAAAAAATAGTTCATTTAAGCAAAGTCACTTAACCTTATGAAGAACGTTTTTTACTTATACTCCCTTTTTACCACTAATTTGACAACCTAACTTTTTTAAAAACTTACATGACTTATATGTTTAAAATTAAATGCTGTTTATTTTAGAACATAGCGAATTAAAGTAAAAACATAAAAAAACCCATACCATCCTGCGAACGATATAGGCTTTTAAAATTTTAAAACAATTTTTTACTCTTCTATTTGCAAAGGCTGATTCTCAATTCGCAAAGGACCCGATGACAACAAATGCTGGTTGTCAATTCTATGGGTTAATGAAGCCTGCTGACGGATATAAGCCATTTTTATGGCTGCAATAGCCGCTTCGGTCCCTTTGTTTCCGTGAATACCGCCGCTTCTGTCGATGGACTGCTGCATTGTATTGTCTGTCAACACACAAAAGATAACCGGAATATCCGTTTGAACATTCAAATCTTTAATTCCTTGGGTTACACCTTCGCACACAAAATCAAAATGTTTTGTTTGCCCCTGAATCACACATCCAATAGCAATAACAGCATCTACGTTTTGTGTCTGCAACATTTTTTTGGAACCATAAATCAGCTCAAAACTTCCGGGAACGTTCCAACGGATGATGTTATGAGGAGCCACTTCATTGTCCAACAATGCCGTCAATGCACCATTATAAAGACCTTCGGTGATAGTATCATTCCATTCTGAAACAACAATCCCAAAGCGAAAATCTTTCGCGTTTGGGATTGTGTTTTTATCGTAATCCGATAAATTTTTATTTTCGGTAGCCATTTAATTTTAGATTTTAGAATTTAGAACTTAGATTTCAGATATTAAAGTTAGACTTTTGAAATCAAAAATCAACAATCTTAAATCAACAATCTTAAATCTTTTTACTATTGTGCCAAACCAATCAAACCATCAACTGTTGCAGCTTCTGGTGAGTTTTCATAATTTTCTTTAATATCAGTAAAATACTTCAAGGCATCTGCTTTATTTCCTAAAGCCAAAGCAACTTTACCGGCTTTCATCAAGAAACGTGGCGTTGTAAAATCATTTTTACTGGCCTCAGACGCTTTAATGTAATTTTCCAAAGCTTCTTTAGGTTGTTTTTTCTGAGAATAAGCATCTCCGATAGCTCCTTTTGCCAAAGCGCTCAACATCACATCAGTCGAACTGAATTTACCCAAATAACTGATAGCCTCATCATATTTACCAGTATTCAAATAAGCAATTCCTGCATAATAGTTAGCCAAATTCCCAGCTGCAGTCCCTGAATATTCATCAGCGATTTTCACAAATCCAAATTTACCTTCAGATCCATTCAATGCCAATTTGTACAAAGAATCACTAGCAACGCCATTTGTCGCTTTTTCAAAATTAGACTGAGCAACAAACATTTCACTTGCAGCATCCTCTTCTTTAGGATTAGCAATAAATTTTTGATAAGCAAAATAACCAACAGTTACCAATGTGATTGCACCAACAACCCCGATAATAATTTTTTGATTCTTAGCAACCCAGTCTTCTGTTTTAGAAGCCGTTTCGTCTAGTTTCGAAAAAACCTCAGCCGTAGCGCTGTCTTTTTCATCAATCATTACATTTTCAACTGCATCGTCTTTTACTTCCTTTTCTTTTGGTGCTTTATATCCTCTTTTACTGTAAGTAGCCATTTAAAATTTTAATTTAGTGAACGGCAAAAATAAAATTTTTATTGTTATGCACGTAAAAAAATTTGATTTTATCTTAATTTTTAGAAAAAAATATTCTCATCACAATTTCATCCCAAAAAACCACACACAATATCTCAATAATTTGGGCGTGCCCCCGTTGCACAAAGGGGCCAATCAACTGTTGCGTTTATACGCCCCTTTGCACAACGGGGTCGGGCTATCCGCGCTACTTTGGTAGCTTGCTCCTATCCCTCACGCACAATGTCATTAAGTTAAGCGTTTTTTATGTCATTTCGACGAAGGAGAAATCACATAACGTGAGTCACTAGTGAGATTCCTCGTACCTCGGAATGACAAAACGATGGTTTTATATCCTTAACTTAATGACATTGCCCTCACGCAAGCGAACAAAAAAGACTTTAGATTTAAGAAGTTAAAAATAATTTGGTTAAATCTTAAATCAAAAAACGCTAATCGAAAATCTTAAATCAGATCCCTATCTTATTATATCAATATTTTTCAATAATTTGCACCCAACAACACCGATTTGTAATCTTTTACAAATCAAACACTCCCCACACAAAACCCCAAGTATTTTAATTCATTAAATTGACGATTAGATGAACTTATCAAAAAAAATGAAAATTGCATTCACTTTTTTAACAATGCTTTTTATGGCTACTGTTTATGGGCAATCCAAAAATTTCACGGTTACACTCGATGCTGGTCACGGCGGAAAAGATGAAGGAGCCAAATATTTTGGCAACAAAGAAAAGAACCTAACTCTCGCAGTTGCACTGAAAGTTGGCAAAATATTAGAGAAAAATTCAAATATCAATTTAGTATATACCCGAAAAACCGACGAATTTATTGAACTTAGAAAAAGAGCAAAAATTGCCAATCACGCCAATTCAAATTTATTCATTTCGATTCATTGTAATGCAAATAAGAATCTCACAGGAAATGGAAGCGAGACCTATGTAATGGGAATGTCCAGAGCAAATATGAATTTAGAAGTTTCAAAAACAGAAAACTCCGTAATCTTTCTCGAAGACAATTATCAGAAATCCTACAAAGGTTTTGACCCAAACAAACCCGAAACATTAATAGGATTACAAATCCTGCAGGAAAGCAATCTAACGAGCAGTATTGATCTTGCGAAAAAAATACAGAATAACTTTTCAAATTCCAACGCCATAAAATCGAGAGGAATCAAACAAGAGCCGCTGTGGGTTCTGGACGCTACCACAATGCCCGGAGTTTTAATCGAAATAGGTTTTATTTCCAACAAAAATGATGTAAGTGTACTAGAATCTGAAAAAGGACAAAACGACATTGCCTCAGCAATTGCAAAAGCTATCATAAGTTACAAAAAGGAAAATTTTTGAGATAACAGCTGAAACTTTCCTATTTAAACAAGACTCATAATATTATCCTCAACGGTTGAAACCGTTGGCTATACCATAATTAAAAATAAAAACGCTATTGAAGTTTTGACTTTAGTTTGCCATAGTCCGTGATTTCAACCGTCGGAAACTTTTTTAAATTCATTTCCCTTCCTTATATATCGATATTTTTCAATAATTTGCAGCCGCTTAAAAACCACCCAGAAAAAGGTTTCGAAGCCAACAATTCCAGCAAGACATTCAGATGCATTTAAAGAAAATATCCTTATTCAATTACAAAAATTTCTCCGAAGCCAATTTCGAATTTGACAGCAAAATCAATTGTTTCGTTGGCAAAAACGGCATCGGAAAAACCAATGTATTGGATGCGATCTATCATTTGTCGTATGGAAAAAGTTATTTCAATCCGCTTGCTGTTCAAAACATCAAACACGGCGAAGAATTTTTCGTAATTGATGCCGAATTCGAAAAAAACGACAGAACCGAACAAATCGTTTGCAGTCTCAAAAAAGGTCAAAAAAAAATCCTGAAACGCAACGGAAAAGCCTACGATAAATTCTCAGACCATATCGGATTTATTCCGTTGGTCATTATCTCGCCAGCCGACACGGATTTAATTGTAGAAGGCAGCGAAACCAGAAGAAAATTTATGGACAGCGTGATTTCCCAATTGGACTCACAATATTTACAGCAACTCATTCAGTACCAAAAAATCATGAGTCAGCGCAACGCATTGCTAAAGTATTTTGCGCTGAACCACACTTATGATAACGATACCTTATCTATATATAATGAGCAGTTAACCGAATTTGGTCAATACATTTTTGAAAAAAGAAAAGCTTTCGTTGCAGAATTCATTCCTATTTTCAACTTTCACCACCACAACATTACCGGTTCGCAAGAATCTGTTCAGTTGATTTATGAAAGCCATTTATTCGAAAATGAATTATTGACGCTCTTACGGGAAAGCATCAACAAAGACCGTATCCTGCAATACACCAGCATGGGAATTCATAAAGACGATCTTTCCTTTGAAATAGACAATTATCCAATTAAAAAATTTGGTTCACAAGGTCAGCAAAAATCCTTCTTAATAGCGCTGAAACTAGCTCAATTCGAATTCCTAAAAAAACAAAGCGGAGTAAAACCCATTCTGCTTTTTGATGACATCTTCGATAAACTGGACGAAAACCGCGTTTCCAAAATTATCGAAATGGTCAACAACGACACTTTTGGGCAGCTTTTTATATCAGACACGCACCCCGAACGCACGGAAACAATCGTAAAATCGACATTGCAGAGTTACACGATTTTCAATTTGTGATTTAAGATTACTTAAAGATTCAAAAAGGCAAAAAATGCGTAATTTTACACAAATTATAATAATAACGTCCCAATGAAAATTAATTATTTCTATTTACTTGCCATCTGCTTAATTGTATTTTCCGGCAAAGGACAAACGTCGCCTCCTTTATACTGCGACGTAAAAGCATCACAAACCGTTAAAACAATTGATGTTGCCTCCTATTCAGAAAAAATAAAAGCAACTCCAAATGCTCAAATTCTAGATGTTCGCACACCCGAAGAATATGCATCGGGACATATCGAAAACTCAGATAATGTAAATTTCCTCAGTGATAGCTTTGTCTTAAGAACCGACAAATACGACAAAACAAAACCCGTTTTTGTGTATTGCAAAAGTGGCGGAAGGAGTGCTAAAGCGGCTGATAAATTAGCCGAATTGGGCTTTACAACCATCTATAATCTCGACGGAGGAATGCTAAAATGGGAAGCTGCAGGGTTGGCAAAACCAGACACCAAAATCATAGGTATTTGCAGTCAGGAATATTCCGAATTATTAAATACCGACAAAGAAGTACTGATAAGCTTTTACGCACCTTGGTGTGCTCCCTGCAAAAAAATGGAGCCTTATATACTGAAAATGCAAAAAGAGATGAATAACAAAGTGGTCATCATCCGATTAAATGCCGACGAAAACAAAACGATTATGCAGGAACTAAAAATCAGCGAACTGCCTACTTTGGTTTTGTATAAAAACAAAGCAATTACATGGCAAAAATCTGGATTCGTCAGTGAAGAAGATTTAAAAACCCAATTACAATAATCTGGCCTATGCTCTCAAAAGACACGCTGCAATTTCTCGAAGACTTAAAAGCCAATAACAATCGTGATTGGTTTCTCGAAAACAAAAAACGTTACGAAGCTGTAAAAAAAGACTACCATCAACTAGTGGGTTCTTTACTCGACACACTGAAACCGCTTGATTCCTCATTGGAAATGATGGAGGTCAAAAATTGTGTTTTCAGAATCAATCGTGACATTCGATTTTCCAAAGACAAATCACCTTATAAAACCAATTTAGGAATTTGGATTTCTCCGGGCTCCAAACACATTGAGGCTCCGGGTTATTATCTTCATATCGAAAACGAAAACTGTTTTGTTGGAGGCGGATTGTATTGTCCGCAACCGGATCAGCTTCAAAAAATCAGAAAAGAAATTCACTTTTTCTATGATGATTTGGTCGAAATTCTTAACGATAAAAAGTTCAAATCCATTTACGAAAGTTTAAGCAGGGACGAAAATTCAACCCTGAAAAATCCACCAAAAGGATACGATAAAGAAGACCCAGCTATTGAATTCTTGAAACTAAAAAGTTTTACTGCTATTCAAAAATTTGACACAAAACTGGCAACCCAAAAAGATTTTGTCTCGATAATCGCCGAAAAAATGATTGCCTTAAAACCATTTAATAATTTTATCGACAGAGCATTATCAGAATAATTTCAAAGCCAAACACTACTCATTAATTACAATTCCTTATGGAGATTTTGCATCATTTTTCTTTAAAAAACTACAACACTTTTGGCATTGAAGCCAAAGCCGAACAATTTGTCGCCGTCCACAGTGTAGCCGAATTAAAAAGCATTTTGGAACAAAATAAAAATCAAAAAAAATTCATCCTTGGCGGAGGGAGCAATATGCTTTTGACAAAAGATATCGAAGCGCTAGTAATCCATATTGATTTAAAAGGAAAAAAAATACTCAAAGAAGATGCCGATTATGTTTGGGTTGAAAGCCAAGCTGGCGAAAACTGGCATGAATTTGTGCTTTGGGCCATTGACCAAAACTTTGGCGGAATCGAAAATATGTCGCTTATTCCCGGTAATGTTGGTACAACACCCGTACAAAACATTGGCGCTTATGGAGTCGAAATGAAAGACACTTTTGTTTCCTGCGAAGCTATCAATATCGAGAGTCAGGAAATGAGAACTTTCACTAAAGAAGAATGTAATTTTGGATACCGAGAAAGTATTTTCAAAAACGAGGTCAAAGACCAATACATCATCACTTCTGCTGTTTTCAAACTAACGAAACAGAACCATAAAATAAACACTTCCTACGGAGACATTCTTGCTGAATTGACAAAAAACAACATCACAACTCCCACTCTAAAAGACGTGAGCAATGCCGTGATTGCTATTCGAAAAAGCAAATTACCCGATCCTGCAGAATTGGGAAACAGCGGTAGTTTTTTTAAAAACCCGATACTTTTAAAAACTGATTTTGAGAAAATCCACCAAAATTTCCCCGAAATGAGATTCTTTGACATTTCAGCAACCGAAGTCAAAGTTCCTGCAGGTTGGCTGATTGAACAAGCCGGATTAAAAGGAAAACGTTTTGGCGATGCCGGAATCCATAAAAACCAAGCATTAGTTTTAGTGAATTATGGTGGAGCTACAGGACAGGAAATTCTAGAAGTTTCCAAAACAGTACAGGATACGGTGTTCAATACGTTTGGCATCCATATTGAGGCAGAAGTTAACATCATATAGATTATAGAATTCCGATTGCAGAGCAAAAATTGAAAATAGCAGAAAAGAAATATCCAAATAAAAAAAGTAATTGCTTATTTACATAAATAATTTTCAATTGTTAATTACCTTTGCAATCGTTTTTAAAAGCCAAAAAAATACATGATGCTAACCTTTACTTTATACTTTTTTATTGCAATAATTGTCATTCAACTTTTTTATTATCTCGTTGTTTTTACAAAATTTTCTTTTGCCAGAACACAAGAAATTGAAGCGAAAAACATACCAATTTCCGTAATAGTTTGTGCCAAAAACGAAGAAGAAAACGTAATAAAATACATTCCTTTATTAGCTGAACAAAATTATCCGGACTTTGAAATTGTTTTGATTGACGATGCTTCCAGAGACAATACCCTGGAGATTTTTGAAGAATTTGAAAAACAATATCCAAATATTCGTTTGGTAAAAGTAAAAAACAATGAGGCTTTTTGGGGAAACAAAAAATATGCATTAACACTGGGAATTAAGGCTGCCAGAAAAGAACACCTTTTATTTATCGATGCCGACTGCTATCCTACTTCCAAAGATTGGATAACCGCCATGAGTTCTCGATTTACAAGACAAAGAACTATCATTTTGGGATATGGAGCTTATGAAAAAGCAGGTAATTCCTTTTTGAATAAAATAATCCGATACGAAACCTTACTTACCGCCATCCAATATTTTTCCTGGGCAAAAATTGGCAAACCTTATATGGGTGTTGGCCGTAATTTAGCATACAAAAAAGAAGAGTTTTTCAAAGTAAACGGTTTTATAGACCATATTCAGATTCGTTCTGGCGACGATGACTTATTCATTAACCAGGCAGCAAATTCAGACAATATCACTATCAGTTACAGCCCTGAAAGCTTCACTTACTCGGCTCCAAAATCGACTTTTAAAGATTGGTTTATCCAAAAAAGAAGACACGTTGCCACGGCCAAACATTACAAAGCTTTTGATAAAATACAATTAGGACTCTTTTTCAGCTCACAATTATTGTTTTTATTATTGCCAATTCCACTACTTATTTTTCAATTCCAATGGATTTTGGTTCTGAGCCTTATTGGGTTCCGATACTTGGTAACTTGGATTGTTGCCGGGTTTGCTGCCGGAAAATTAAAAGAAAAAGATGTGATGTATTGGTATCCTATTATAGAAATTATACTTATATTCACTCAAATTAATGTTTTTATAACCAACATCTTTTCAAAACCTGCACATTGGAAATAAACAAACAAATAGAAAAAGCAAAAAAAGGAAATCAAGTAGCCTTTACCTTTCTATTGGATTATTATTGGAATGAAGTGTACGGCTTCATGCTAAAACGAACCGAGAACGAAACTATCGCCGAAGACATAACCATTGAAACTTTTTCTAAAGCATTTGATAAAATAGCCTCGTACAACCCAGAATATCAATTCAATACCTGGCTGATTTCCATTGCAAAAAATGTACATATTGATTTAATTCGCAAAAAAAAATCAAGCCTTTTCATCGAAATAACTGATGAACAGGATCAAACTGCGTATAATGTTGCCGATACAACCCCATCGGCAGAGGATGTTTTGATTACAGAGCAAAATCTTTCGCAACTATTACAATTTATAAAGGAATTAAAACCTCATTACCAAGAAGTTATTCAGTTACGTTATTTCCAAGAGATGAGTTATCAGGAAATTGCCAATAAAATAGACGAACCTTTGAGCAACGTAAAAATAAAATTACTTCGTGCCAAAAAATTGCTTTCGGAAATCATCCAAAACAGACGATAATTTCTTTAACAACAACAAAAAAACACTTCTTCCTAAAAAATCTGATTCAATTATTGTTTAAAGACCTACTTTGTTAGTTTTTTTTCACGCAGATTTCGCAGACTTTCGCAGACTCTTGAATTCTCTTCATCCCAAGTTCGATTATTATTTTTTGGAGCAGAAAAATTAGGCTTTTTCAGCAGGCATTGTTACCGCTTTTCGTTGCAATCTTTTTATTTTTAAAGAAAAAACAAAAAGGATTTTCACTGCAAACGAAAGTTCACTGAACTCCTATGAAAATAAAACTATAGTGAAGTAATCGGGGCTAAAAAGAAAGATTTTGCCTTTTAATAATCATCCAAAAAAAACAGCAACAATTAAACTCTGTTAAAAAAACATCTTCCTAGAAAATATTTGTTAAATTACTACTACTTATCTAATAATTTTTCTTACATTTACTTATATCTATAATTTTTAACAATTGAATTAAAAACTACACACCTGTTATCCATAAAACATCATTATTCTAAACCAAAACCTAAAAATCATTTAAAAAAACACTTATGACTTGACTATTACTTAACCATTAAATCCATAAATCATGTCTAAATTAAACATCTACGAAAACAGCTGGACTAATCTTGTATTCGAAGACAGAAACAAAGAATACGGAGCCTATAATTTACGCCAGGAACACACCAAAACGTCTATTTTCGCACTCTTAACGGGAGTATTGCTTTTGGCCGTAGCCGCAAGCCTCCCGAAGATTTATAACTACCTGAATCCAGAACACCAAATCACAACTTTGACTCCAAAATTAGAACCGGCTACAATTGTGAATTTAGACACTTATGTTCCTCCTCCACCAGCGAGTCATGAAGAGGCAGCAATACCTCAAATTAAAGAACCAATTACCCAGGAACCAATTACCAGCCAACAGCTCATTAATCCGGAAGTTGTAACTTCAACCGCTGCAACTCCAATTGATATTGCTACCAACAACGAACTCAAAAACCTTCCAAACACTGGAACAACTGAGGCTACAGGATCAGGAGTTGGCACATCAAACTCAACAGGAACAGGTACTGGAACAAGTTCGCCTGGCATTACCGAAAGCACAATTGTATCGAGCGCTCTATTGGATAAATTACCTGAATTCCCTGGAGGAATCAATAAATTTTATTCTTATGTTGGCAATAATTTTGAAAAACCGGAACTGGATGGCGATTCAGCGATTCGTGTAAATGTCGCATTTGTTATTGAAAAAGATGGAAGCATGACAGACATTCGTGTATTGAAAGATCCTGGATATGGTTTAGGAAAAGAAGCCGTAAGAGTTCTGAAATCCCTAAAAACAAAATGGACTCCTGGAATGATTGACGGCAAAGCAGTTCGAACTGCTTATAACCTTCCAATCACCATTCAACCGAATTAGATTTTTACCCATATAAAACAGAAAGCCGAACTTCTAGGAGCTCGGCTTTTTTTATTATTTGCAACTATAATTACTTCTTGGTTGTAGTAGTTTTTGTGGCTGTTTTAGTTGTAGTAGCCTTAGTTGTGGTTTTAGTTGTTGTGGTTTTCTTTGCAACAGGCAAAGCCCCATTAATGATAGGCTTTTTCATATAAGCTTTATACAAACCGTCTTTCTCTGCTCTTGCTTTGGCTGTATCAGCTCTCAAGTTAGAATCTGGATGCGAACTCATCATTTGATCAATAAAGGAACTCTCAGCACTTTGACTCATTTTAGCCAATGTTCTAAACGCCGATTCCTCAGCATTTACATCATATCCATTTTTTTTCATGAATTCATAAGCAAACAAATCAGCTTCGGATTCTTGTTTTCTACTAAATTTACAATCAATAATCGCGCTACCAATTTTACCTAATTGACTATCAGTAACAGCAGCTACTTTATTAGATTGTGAAGCTGCGGCATCAATTAAAGCTTCTTTTTTATATGCTGCTTTCATCGCATCTCTTGAATCGTGATTATTTACGTGACCAATTTCGTGACCAATAACAGCGATTAATTCGTTATCGTCCATAATATCCATCAATCCCGAAAAAACACGTACACTACCATCAGCTGTAGCAAAAGCATTGACATCTTTAGTCAAATAGACTTTATAATTTAAGGTATAAGTATCCCCTTTAGTGTATTTCCCAAAAACTCGTGCCAATCGAATAGCGTAAGGATCTGTTGGTTCTGCCACTTTATTTTCGGTATCCATTTTATCAACCGCAGCTTTGGACAAAGCAGCCGCATCCGCATCGGTAATAGTAAATCCCGTTATTCCTTTTTGAACAGCACCTAATGCTCTTTCCCCAAGATTAATTTGAGCCTGAGCCACAGAAAATCCAAAAAGGACAGCCGAAGCGCTTAAAAATAATGATTTTGTGTTCATCTTTTATTATATTTAATTTTATACTACAAATATACTGCAACTGCTAAACAACAAAAACACCTTTTTAGTATAATCTTAAAAAAAAATTAACACTAAAAAACGCTAAGTCAATCTATAAAAAAACAACTCTTTAAGTCAAAAAACAACTTGATAATCATCTAAGTTTTATCAAAATTCATAATTAGGGAACTCAAATTCTAAAACTACATTCCTTATCTTTGCATTCTGAATAAATGAAATATGGAAACTGCTTTAGACAATACACTCCCTGTGGGAAAGCCAAAATGGCTAAAAGTAAAACTACCTATTGGACAAAAATATACTGAACTTCGCGGTTTAGTTGACAAATATAGCCTTAATACAATCTGTACTTCTGGGAGCTGCCCAAATATGGGAGAATGTTGGGGGGAAGGTACGGCAACATTTATGATTTTAGGAAATGTATGTACCCGTTCCTGCGGTTTTTGTGGTGTAAAAACCGGAAGGCCAGAAACTGTCGATTGGGACGAGCCTGAGAAAGTGGCCCGTTCAATAAAAATTATGAATATCAAGCATGCCGTAATCACTAGTGTGGACAGGGATGATTTGAAAGATGGAGGTTCTATTATATGGGGAGAAACTGTAAAAGCTATCCGTAGAATGAATCCAAACACAACTTTGGAAACTCTAATTCCAGATTTTCAAGGCATCGAAAGAAACATCGACCGTATCGTAGAGGCCAATCCTGAAGTGGTTTCTCACAATATGGAAACCGTTCGAAGACTCACTCGAGAAGTACGCATTCAAGCCAAGTACGACAGAAGTTTGGAAGTTTTAAGATACTTGAAAGAAAAAGGGATTAACAGAACTAAGTCGGGAATTATGCTTGGTCTTGGTGAAAAAGAAGAAGAAGTTTTTCAAACTATGCGCGATTTATATGCTGCAAATGTAGACATTGTGACCATCGGTCAATATTTACAGCCAACTAAAAAACACCTTCCTGTAAAAGAATTCATCACTCCGGATCAATTCAAAAAATATGAAGCATTCGGTCTGGAATTAGGATTCCGTCATGTAGAAAGTGGAGCATTGGTTCGATCTTCATATAAAGCACAAAAACACATTTTATAACAAAGTTTAATCGTTTAATTGCCAAACCGGTTAGACGATTAAACGGTTAAACAAATAAACGAAAAATTGAAAACAAGAATTGCCATCAATGGTTTTGGAAGAATCGGACGAAATTTATTTCGATTGCTTTTGGACCACCCCTCTATTGAAGTAGTCGCCATAAATGACATTGCCGATAAAAAAACAATGGCTCATTTAGTTAAATACGACAGCATTCACGGTGTTTTGCCTTTTGCGGTAAGCAACGATGAAAAAGGAATTATTGTTGACGGAAAGCATTTTTTGTTTTTCCACGAAAAAAATATTTCAAATTTAGACTGGAAAAGTGTTGACATCGATTTTGTTATAGAATCTACTGGCAAGTTCAAAACTTTTGAAGAGATAAACAACCATATTTTGGCTGGAGCCAAAAGAGTAATTCTCTCAGCTCCATCTGAAGTTGACACGATAAAAACTGTGGTTTTGGGCGTTAATGAATCTATTCTTGATGGAACCGAAACTATTGTATCCAATGCCAGCTGTACTACCAATAATGCAGCGCCAATGATCAAAGTAATTGAAGAACTTTGCGGAATCGAGCAAGCCTACATCACAACAATTCACTCTTTTACAACAGATCAAAGCTTACACGATCAACCCCATAAAGATTTACGCAGAGCTAGAGGCGCAAGCCAATCTATTGTCCCAACGACAACGGGTGCAGCAAAGGCCTTAACAAAAATCTTTACTTCATTAGACGGCAAAATGGGTGGTTGCGGAATTAGGGTACCCGTTCCTGATGGTTCCCTTACGGACATAACCTTCAACGTAAAAAAAATTGTCACGATAGAGGAAATAAACAACGCTTTTAAATTGGCGTCAGAAACCAATTTGAAGGGAATTTTAGAATATACAGATGACCCTATTGTGTCAATTGATGTAATTGGAAATAAAAATTCATGTATATTTGATTCTCAACTTACTTCTGTAATCGACAAAATGGTAAAAGTTGTAGGTTGGTACGATAACGAAATTGGATATTCATCAAGGCTTATAGATCTGATTTTGTTATTAAAAAAATAACAAAAAACAGCCCCAATCATGAAATACTTTTTATTATTTACTGTTTTTTTTCATTCTCTACTCTATTGCCAAATTGAAAAAAAGGCGGACAGTATCGCCTATTATTCAATATCTGCAAGCGAGAATATCAAAAACAATAATTATAAAAAAGCTTTATCATTAACTCAAAAAGCTATCGATTTCAGTAAAAAAAATAACGATTCTGAAAACGAGGCTATCCAAACATACAACTTAGGTAAAATTTATTTTGATCTAAATCTTCATAATGATGCAATCGAATTATTAGGCAAAAGCATTAAGTTATTCAACACCGTTTCCAATGCCCCTGATAATAAAGTAGCAAATGCCTATTACTATTTAAGTTTGTCCTATACGGAGAAAAAAAATTACCCCCTTGCCGAAATCTGTATTTTCAATGCCGAAAAAATTAAAAAAGAATTAAACATTGACGACAAGACGGATTTAATTAATTTACAAAAAGGGATTCTCGCAAAAATAAAAGGTGACAACGACTTGGCTTCAAACCTATTCAACAACATTATTTCAAAACCAAACAGTGACATTCTAACCTACCCAAAAGCCGAAGCCTTTTACCAAATTGGAACAATTGAAGCTACCAACAAAAGGTATAATTTGGCTTTGAATTACTTTAACCGAGCCTTAGAATTAAATCTAAGAACTAAAAGCACGATTCAAAAGTCTAATATTTTATTAGCCCTAAGTACCGTTTACGACAAATTGCTTGACAAATCTAATGCCTTTGCCTACTTAAAAAAACATTTGAATGTAAAAGAAAGCATCGTTCTAGCCAATGAAGAAAAACTAGGCATAAACGACTATGAAGTATTCAAGGAATCCCAACGGAAACAAGAAGAATTATTACTCGAGAAAGAAAATAAAGAAAAAGAAAAAGCTGATAAATTTTCAAAACTAATAAGCATTTTAGCCATTGCAATCATATCTGTTTTATCCCTTTTGAGCTTATCTCTTTACAAAAACAATATCATTCGTAACCAAACCAATGCATTATTAAGAGAAAAAAACAATGAATTGATTGCTGCGAAAAACAAGGCAGAAGAAGCTTCCAAAGCAAGGTCTGAATTTCTTTCCACTGTAAGCCACGAACTTAGAACACCACTGAACGCCATCAACGGAATTACCCACCTTTTATTGGAAGAAAAACCAAAAAAATCACAGATGCATTATTTGTCCTCTTTAAAATTTTCGGGCAACTATTTGACCACCTTCATCAATGATATTTTGGAAATAAACAAAATTGAATCTAACAAACTCGAAATTGAATATATTAATTTCAATATCAAACAGTTATTGGGAGACATTCAAAACTCTCTAAAAGAAATTGCAACGATAAACAATAATAAATTTATTCTCAAGGTTGATCCATCCATACCCGAAAATTTAATCGGAGACCCTACAAAACTGTCTCAAATTTTCATGAATTTAATCAACAATGCACTCAAATTCACCAATAACGGAACTGTTATTGTAGCTGCACGATTAAGAAACTACCAAAATGAAAACGCCACAATATTTTTTCAAATTGTCGACACGGGTATTGGAATTCCAGAAGATAAATTAAAAACTGTATTCGAAAGTTTTTCGCAGGGATCGGTTGAAATCAACAGAAAATTTGGAGGCACCGGACTAGGATTAACAATCGTAAAAAAACTGGTTCGCATTTTAGGAGGCCATATCCGACTTAAAAGTATTGTTGGAGAAGGTTCTACTTTTTCTTTTGAATTGAACTTCAAAGTGGACAGCAAACCGATGTTTAAAAAAGTTACTACCAAAAATTACAATCCAGAAATCTTTAAGAACAAAAAAATACTTGTGGTTGAAGACAATAAAATCAACCAGATGATTACCAAAAAAATGCTGGTAAACAAAGGTATGGATTGCACTATTCTGGACAATGGGGAAGACGCAATCGAAATATTGAAAGACGATACATTCGACCTGGTATTAATGGATGTTCATTTATTGGGAATAAATGGTACTATCGCGACACAACAAATCAGGGAGTTTGACAACATAACCCCAATTCTCGCCCTTACAGCAATTTCATTAAATGAAAACAGAGAAATGTTACTCTCATTTGGCATGACAGATGTGATTACAAAACCATTTGTCGCCGAAGATTTTTATGACACTATTGCCCAAAATTTAATCATTTCCTAATTTCTCGCTATCAACTCACTGATTAGCTTACGCAAATGAGGCTCAGCACCTTTGGCCGCTTCCAAAACCTCATCGTGCGAAATGGTTTCTATACTTTCCTCATCGCCCATATCAGTAATGATGGAAACACCAAAGGTTTCTAAATCCATGTGTCGTGCCACAATCACCTCAGGAACGGTTGACATTCCCACGCAATCAGCACCCATAATCTTAACCATTCTGTATTCTGCCAAAGTTTCAAATGTTGGTCCCTGCAAGCCTAAATAAACGCCCTCATGAACCTCAATATTAAACTCATGGGCAATCTCTTTTGCCTTTGCAATCATTTCAACGGAATATGGCTGACTCATATTTACGAATCTTGGTCCAAAACGTTCATCATTTTTTCCTCGCAAAGGATGTTCCGGCATAAAATTGATATGATCTTTGATAATCATGATTGAACCCACTTTGAAATTTGGATTCACACCTCCCGAAGCATTCGAAACAATTAATTTTTGAATACCCAAATACTTCATCACACGTACCGGAAAAGTAACTTCCTTCATGGAATACCCTTCATAATAATGAAAGCGTCCTTGCATGGCAACCACTTTTTTACTACCAATGGTCCCAAAAACCAACGCCCCTTTATGTCCTTGAACTGTCGAAACGGGAAAATTTGGAATTTCCTCATAAGGCAACCTAAATTCAATCGCAATATCATTGGTAAAACCTCCCAATCCGGAGCCTAAAATCACCCCAAATTCCGGCGTAAAATCTATTTTGTTTTTTATATAACTAACTGTTTCTTGTACTTTGTCCCACATAACTTAAAATATTTTTATCAAAATCATCTCCATCTGAAAGGAACGAACTTTTTATTGGCAAAAAATAAAGCTGTTCACTTAATATACTTCCTTTCAATCGGACATAATCTTTTTCTGTTGTTACAATAACCTTGCCGCCTGCTTTTTTCTTAATTTCTTCTAGTTCGCTTTCGCTAAAATTATGATGATCAGGAAAAGTCAGACATTCGTCATTTTCCTTTTTCAAATGTGTAAAAAATGATTCAGGCTTCGCTATTCCTGCCAAAAGTATCTTATCCATCTTTTTTACTTCGGCAACATTTATGGTTTTTTCATTAGAATAAACCACACCATCATACTCAATAAAGGTAAAAAACAAAGTTTGATTAGAAGCCAGATTCAGTTGTTTTTTTATAGAATTTTGCTCCCCCAAGGAAAGATTTGAAGGACATTTTGTAACCACAACAATATTAGCTCTTTGCACACCACTCCTGCTTTCTCTTAAATTTCCTGTAGGCAGCATAAAATCGTTACAATACAAATCTCCATAAGACGTAAGAAGAATATAAAATCCTGCGTTTACCTTTCTGTGCTGAAAAGTGTCATCCAATAAAATAATTTCGGGAGGATTTGAATTCAACAACAATTTTTCGATTCCATTCTTTCTATTGGCATCTACGGCAACCTGAATATTTCTGAATTTTTGATAAAATTGGAATGGTTCATCCCCCAATTGCAATGCATCAGAACTTGAATCGGCCAAAACAAAACCTTCGGATTGTCTTTTATATCCCCTGCTCAATGTCGCAACTTTGTATTTATCTGAAAGCAACCGAATCAAATATTCAATTTGAGGTGTTTTTCCTGTTCCGCCCACGCTGAGATTTCCCACAGCAATAACAGGTAAATCAAAAGAAAATGATTTCAAAATTCTTGCATCGAAAAGCAAATTGCGGATATTGGTAATTAAGCCATACAAAATGGCAAATGGAAATAATATTTTTCGCAGTAAATTCATAAATTATTTATCAAAATAATGCCCCATTGCGGAAACCACAAAAACAGTTACAATTTCAGCTTCTACTCGATAAACAATTCGGTCTTTTTTATTGATTCTCCTTGACCAATACCCTTCCAAATTATACTTTAATTCTTCGGGCTGACCTTCTCCTGAAAAGGGACTTTCAGTAAGTTCTAAAAGTATTTTTTCAATTTTTTTTATAGTAGATTTGTTCCCCGATTTATAATGAGCCTTCAAGTTTTTACGGGCGACATCTTCAAATTCTACAAAATACTTCCCCATATATCATCAGGATTTAACCTTGTTGTATTTCCTTTTTTAATGTTAGCTTCAGCTTTTTTTATTTTGGCAACAAAATCAGTGCTATAAGGGCTTTTCTTCTCTGATTCGCTATCGCTCGTATCGGTTTTTTTTATTTTTTTAGAATCCGTTTCAATAATCTCAATACCTTCAACGTTTTTAAAAAAAGTCTCCGACATTGCCATAAATGCCTTTCCTGCTTTTGTGCGCTCGTTAATTTTTATGGTTATTGTAGTCATGACTATTGATTTAATTCACAAATGTACAAAATATCACGGTTTTTATTTGGTAAAAAAAAGCATGCTTGGGAAACAATATTTTTCGCAGTAAATTCATTTTACGAAAGTTTAATATTTTATCTTTGAACGGAAATTATTAAAAACAAACTGATAGCAACTTTTTAGATAAATTTCAAACATTTTGTGTTATTAGTTTATAAAAATACAGCAAACAAATATCCTGAAAAGATTAAAAAATGAGTACAATAAAAGAAATTCTTTCAGTTCTTGAAACAATGGCTCCATTAGCTTACGCCGAAGATTTTGACAATGTTGGTTTAATAATTGGGGACGAAAATGCAAAAGCAACCGGAATTTTGGTTTGCCACGATGCCTTGGAAAATGTAATTAACGAAGCCATCACAAAAAAATGCAACTTGGTAGTGTCTTTCCACCCAATTTTATTTGATGGAATAAAAAAAATAACAGGAAAAAATTATGTAGAACGAGCACTTCTAAAAGCAATCAAAAATGACATTGCCATCTACGCCGTACATACTGCCTTAGACAATCACCCGGAAGGTGTAAACAAAATATTTTGCGAAACCCTAGGCCTTGTGAAAACTGAGATTTTGATTCCAAAACAAAATCATATCCGAAAATTAGTTACTTATACCATCCGTGACAATGCCGAAAAAGTTCGAAATGCTTTATTTGAAGCAGGAGCGGGAAGCATTGGGAATTATGACAAATGCAGTTTCAACTCAGAGGGTACTTTTACGTATCAAGGAAACGAAAAAAGCGAACCCACTATTGGTGAACGAGGCGTGCTTTCTAGAGGAACCGAGGTTAAAATTGAGGTTGTTTACGCCAAGCATTTGGAAGCCAAAATAATAAAAGCATTGAGAGAAAACCATATCTACGAAGAAGTTGCCACCGAAATCTACAATATGAAGAACACTTTTAAACATATTGGTTTGGGAATGATCGGAGAACTCGAAGAACCAATGGATGAAAAGGATTTTCTACAATTTGCAAAAGACAAAATGGGTGCCAACGGAATTCGTCACTCGGCCTTTACAGGAAAAAAAGTAAAAAAAGTGGCCGTCTTGGGAGGTTCTGGAAGTTTTGCCATTAAAAATGCAATTCAGGCCGGAGCCGACGTTTATTTGACTTCTGATTTGAAATACCATCAATATTACGAGGCAGAAAATCAACTTTTATTGGCAGATATCGGACATTTTGAAAGTGAGCGTTATACAAAAGAGTATATTGTTGATTATCTTAGAAAAAAAATTCCTAATTTTGCAATCATTTTATCGGAAGAAAATACAAATCCAGTTAAGTACTTATAGAATATGGCGAATACGAAAGAATTAAGTGTTGAGGACAAGTTAAGAGCAATTTACGATTTACAGCTAATTGACTCTAGAATTGACGAAATCAGAAACGTTAGAGGAGAACTTCCTTTAGAAGTTGAAGATTTAGAAGATGAAGTTGCAGGTTTAAGCACTCGTTCAGAGAAATTGAAAGGCGAACTCGAAGTAATCGAAAACCTTATCAAAGAGAAAAAAAATGCAATTGACGAACACAAAGAAGCTGTCAAAAAATACACCAAACAACAAGAAAGCGTTCGTAACAACCGCGAATTCAACTCTTTGACAAAAGAAGTAGAGTTTCAGGAATTGGAAATTCAATTGGCCGAAAAGCAAATCAAAGAAATGAAAGCTTCTATAGAGCACAAAAAAGAAATGATTGCTACTTCAAAAGAAAAATTAGAAGCTAAATTGGCTCACTTAAAACATAAAAAATCAGAACTTGATGCTATCATGTCTGAAACTCAAAAAGAGGAGACATTCTTAACTGAGAAATCAGCTGAATTCGAAGCATTGATTGAAGATCGCTTATTAGCTGCCTACAAAAGAATCAGAAGCAGTGTTCGCAACGGACTAGCAGTTGTTTCTATCGAAAGAGGAGCATCCGCAGGATCATTTTTCACAATTCCACCACAAACACAAGTAGAAATCGCATCAAGAAAGAAAATCTTAATCGATGAACACTCAGGAAGAATTTTGGTTGACACCGTTCTAGCTCAGGAAGAAAGAGAAAAAATGGAACAATTATTTGCAACATTCTAATACAAATTAAGTCCCGATTTATCGGGACTTTTTTATCCCCCCTATTTTGAACCTTAAAAAAAGCATACGATTCTTGGTTGCCAAATCTGTTGGGCAATACATAAACCTGCTCCATTTTGTGCACCCAAAAAAAGCAGTGCATTTATCCTATGCGCTTTTTACCAATCCAAGAGTAGGTAAAATACAAAAGGAAAACCTTCCTGCAATTTTACAAAACACCGTTAAAGAAACGTTCCAACACAACGAGCATTATTTCCAGACCTACACCTGGGAAGGAAACGAGACTAAAATCCTATTGGTTCACGGCTGGGAAAGCAATTCGGCACGCTGGGAAAAAACACTACCCTATCTCCAAAAATCAGGAAGTACAATCATCGCTATAGATGCACCGGCACACGGACAAAGTAGCGGAAAAGAATTCAACGTACCGCGTTATGCCGAATTTATCAACAAAGCGGTAAAAAAATACAATCCAAGTATTATCATTGGCCATTCCATAGGTGGTTCGGCTTGTATTTATCACCAATATTTACACCCAGAAACTAGCATTGAAAAAATGATAATTCTAGGCGCTCCGTCTGATTTAAAGACACTCCTCGATAATTATATCCAAATGTTGAGCCTAAACCGAAAAATGTTTCGTCTTTTGGAAAAACGCTATCTGGAAAATTTCAATTTCAAACTGGACAATTTCTCGGGTGAAGCATTTGCACAGCACATCAAAATAGATGGAATCATCGCTCACGACACTACAGACTCCGTTGTTTCCTACCAAGAAGGCCAAAAAATAGCGAATGGCTGGAAAAAAGGAAAATTCATTACAACCAACGATTTGGGACATTCTATGCACGATGATAATTTATACCAAGAAATCTATCGTTTTTTATTTGAAGCCAAAAAATAGGCTTATTTGTAAACATGGGTTCCCGCTTTCCGTTTCAATCTTTTGTACCGAACCCCGGCACAAAAGGATTTCCACTTCAATCGGGGCTAAAATGGAAAAATTGGTTCTTTTTCAGCTAGCATTAAATGCAAAATCTAAGTTTCTTAGGATCTCAGAAACTTAGAATCTTAGAATCTAAAAAAATACTACTTTTGCAATATGGAAGAAAATCTAAAACGCCTCAACAAATTCATAGCCGAAACCGGTTATTGTTCCCGTCGTGAAGCCGACAAATTCATAGAAGAAGGTCGGGTAACCATCAATGGTGCCGTACCAGAACTCGGAACAAAAGTAGCACCAGAGGACGAAGTGCGTATAGATGGAAAATTAATTCGTGAAAAAACGGAAAAACCCATATATCTGGCTTTTCATAAACCAGTTGGAATAGAATGCACCACAAATCTTGATGTTCGCAATAATATTGTGGATTACATCAATTATCCTAAACGCATTTTCCCCATCGGACGCTTAGACAAAGCCAGTGAAGGCTTGATTTTCATGACAAATGATGGAGATATAGTAAACAAAATATTGCGCGCCCGAAACAATCACGAAAAAGAATACACTGTAACGGTAAACAAACCTATAACCGATCGTTTTATAGAGCGAATGGGAAATGGCGTGCCTATTTTGGACACCGTAACCCGAAAATGCAAAGTAGAGCAAATCAGTAAATACATCTTCAAAATCATTTTGACACAAGGATTGAATCGTCAAATCCGCAGAATGTGCGAATATTTAGGCTACGAAGTTACCGCCTTGAAACGCATCCGAATCATTAATATTTCACTGGATATTCCTGTAGGACGCTACCGTGATTTAACCGATGCCGAAATAAAAGAACTCAATCAACTTATCGAGCCTTCGAGCAAAACCGAGGAAGCCAGCTTACCAAAAGCAGAAACTCCAAAACGAAGAACTGAATTCATCAAAAGAGACGATCCAAGATTTAAGAAAAGAGGGGATTATTAAATCCCTTTTTTATAGAATGGTAAATTGTAATAAAACTAAACCACCTACAGTGAAAGTACAAGGTGGCTTAGTTTAAAGTTTGGCTGAGAGGATTATTATATTTTTTTAAGTATTGCAGTGTTTTTCACTGTATCAATATGGGGAATATAATTCCTTGAATTAATCATTGTTTCAAGTTCTGATTCACTCAATACTTTTCCATTCTCATCTTTCCAAATCATTGAATTAGGAATCTTAATTGTTGTTCCTTTTTTTTCTTGCTTAACATCTAAACTTGGAGCTGATAATATTTCTGAAAGTTTGTTATTTAAATCTTCACCACGTAAATTTCGACCAATCACAAAACCATTTCTATCAATAAGAATATTTTCAGGAATTGTGTTTATATGATACAACAAAGCGGCTTTATTACTACTCCTTCCTTTCAAATCACTTACATGTTCCCAATTCAATCCGTCTTTTTGAATTGCTTTGAGCCAACTATCTTTATTGTCGTCTAATGAAACGGCAAAAATTTCAAACCCACTCGATTTAAATTTATTATACGTATTGACAAGATTGGGATTTTCCGCGCGACAAGGCGAACACCACGAAGCCCAAAACTCAAGCAACACAACTTTTCCGTTGAGATCTGAAAGCTTTTTTTCTATCTCATTTTGATTCTTCATAGAAAAATCTCTATATTTTTCTCCAATCTCGATTGCTTTTAAGTCATTTAAATCCAATAACAAACTAGAAATTCTTTTACCGTATTCAGACTTTTTATTTTCATCAGACATCTTCGAAAATAGTTCTGTAGATTTTTTCTTTCCAAAGACAGATGCCATAATAGAAAGGTTATGAGCACTCAAAATAGAATTGGGATTATTTTGAATAAATTTCATTTCATTTTCAACAATTTCTTCATAGGTTTTAAGAGCTCTCATTTCCTTTCTAAGTACTCCTACTAAACTATCTGTTTTAGAACCAGTAATAACAGCATTACTAAAACTGTTTTCTGTAGAGTTGAATGTCATGGTATTTCTTTCTAGCCAGATTGTTTTAGTACCTAAATTTCTGTTAAAAAGAACAGTTTGGATTGGAAATACACCTATTTTAGTTTTAAACAAAAAAGTATTATTCTTGACAACAGATGAATCCATTTTTTTTTCTGTCAATGAATTTACTAATAACAATACCGTTCCGTCGGCTATATCTTTCGTTTTTCCATGTAGTGAAAATTTAGAGTTATTTTGACTAAAACAAGAGATCGATACTATTGTAAAGAGGAATGATAATGTTTTTTTCATAGCTACAATTATATTAATTTAAAATCTGAATTATACATAATGACTATTTTTTTTCAGGTGCTTTTTGTTGTGTTTTTTGCTCTAGTTTTAGTTCCGGTTTTTGTTCTGGCTTTTGTACCGGTTTTTCTTCTTCCAATTTCACTCCAAACTTCTTGAATTTATATGTTATCGAGAACATTCCGTAACGTTTTAAAACGGTGTTTTGCGCATCAACAATAGAGGTTGCTGATATGGTTCGTGTGGCACTTTGATTTTGGTTCAAAATATCATACACTTTAAATTTGAAAATCCATTGATCCTCTTTGCTTTTGTAGGACAAACTGGTATTCCACAAATAGAAATCTTTTTTGAAACCTCCCGAAATATTCGAACTGTAGTTGTATCCAAAATCATTCCCCAAAACCCATTGTTTATAGAAATAATTCGTCGCCTCTATCTTGAATTCGTGTTCTCTGTTGGATGTTTCGTCAATTCTATAATTGTTATAATCTGTTTTTCTAATTGTAAAATAGTATGTAGGGCGCAGTGTAAAAAATTCTCCGTAATCATACGAGAAAGAAAATCCTGGGGTGACACTTTTTATCTCCGCCGAATATAACCTAGCATTGGTAAATCCTTGTTGAAAACCATATCCTGTATTCAAATCCAAACCGTATTTATAGGTATTCAGTCCTTTTTTTATGGTTTTATTCCAATTCCCACCTAGGCTAAGATTATAATTTCCTGAAATATTAACATAGGTCGTTTTTTGTTTTCCATTTGCATCATAAATCGAAGTGGTAGCAATACCGCTGTCTGAATAACTACCATTAGAATAAATGGAATAACTTGAAAGACCTGCGGTATTCTGACTTCTTAAACTAACACTGGCATAGTGACTTTTCCCTATGTCCAAATTATTATTTCCAACAACCGTATTCAAAGGATTGGAAAGATTTTCGACTGGCAAAAGCTGTTGAGCGGTGGGTAAAGAATACGAACGATTGTAATAGCCGTTAATACTCTTTGATTTTGTAATATTATAATTAAAATTCAAACTCCCTTCCGGCAAAGCATAGTTTTTTGACAAATTGGTATTGGTATCTAAATAATTTGAAAAATTATCTGTTTCTACAAAATACGTCCCTAGCGAAACCCTAAAATAGCCTTTCTTTTTACGGAGCATTAATCCGGCACTAGGTGAAAACCGAGATGATTTCGATTCAAAATAATTTGACAACAATTCATTCCTATCCGAATACTTACCCGCTGCAGTATCAAAATCAAAAGTATTGTTATCATCTTTCCCTTTGGCCCAATTTGTCATTGTCCCAACAAAAACAGACAAAGAATCGGTAATAGGCTCCGTATATTGAAGATTAAAAGAAAGATTATCATTGGTTCTTTTCGCCAACACATTTTGGTTCCGAATATCATCTGGAGTTGCGTTTTGATAAAACAAAGTTGCCGAATTATTTATCGAATTGGATTCACTTATCGAATTATTATTTTGCAAATAAGCGCTAAAATACCTTCCTTTTTTCTTAAAGCCTTTAAAAAAACCCATAAAATTATTAAAATTTCCCGATTCGCTATGAGAATTAACTTTGGAACTGTTCTCATTCATCAAATTATTGTTATCGTCCCGTGAGGCAGCCTGATAGGCAGAACTACTATTCGTTGTTGTTTTTGCAAAACGCGGAGCTAGATAAATATTTGTTTTGTCATCTATTTTATATTGAAATTCGCCATTAAAATCATGCCCTTCAGTCAATTGGTTGCTCTTACTTTCTGATTCGGTGAAAATGTTTCCTGTTGGCAAAAAGTCTGCTCTGGATGTTTTGTTTTTATTTTCATTGTCCAAATTCTTATAGTTGTAAGCGGTGTGTGCACTTAATTTTTTTGTCCATTCGTCATCATAATTCAATCCCGCTGTTGTTGAACGGGTTATCCCTGTTGGAGCAGAATTACCATTCCCATAAGAAATACGTGGCCCCGAAATATTTCGGCCACCACCCATATTATCAAAAACATCATCCATAGAGAATCCTGTCGCATTGATATTGTTAGACGAAACAATTGCAGTAACACGGCGTTTGTTTTTGAAATAACTGGCAATTCCACTGGTTTCATAACGATCATTGGTACCATAGCCACCCATGAATTTTCCAAAAACTCCTTTGTTTTTATCTTCCTTCAAAACAAAATTGATAGTCGAACTATTAGAAGTCGATTCTTGCTTGGTCATTTCTTCTTCCTTGGTTTTGGTGTTCGAAACCTGTACTTTTTTTACCATGTCTGCAGATAAATTCTGAAGCGCAATTTTCCCGTCTTCGCTAAAAAACGGTTTTCCGTTAACCAATATTTTGTCAACAGCTTTTCCGTTGATGGTGATATTCTTATTCCCATCAATTTGTGCTCCGGGCAATTGCCGAATCAAAGCTTCGATATTCGCATCTGGGCGCACCTTGAACGAGGATGCGTTAAATTCCAAAGTGTCTTTCTTGATTTTGACTGGAGGCGCATCGCTTTTCACGACCACTTCCGAAAGTTGAATTTGCTTTTTTGAAAGAGGCAAAACGTTAAAATCTCTATTTTCAGTAGCCGAATTTTCCTTGATTTTAAGATTTTCGTAACCAGTGGCAGATGTTTTCAAGAAAAAAGGAACAGTTATCTTTTTGGTTTCAAACTTGAAAATTCCATTTTTATCCGAAACTGTATAACTTATTATAGCAGAATCTTTTACTGTCGTAAGATAAACGGTTGCGTCTTCGATTGGAGCTGAAGTTTCCTTGTCGATGAGTTTTCCCTTGAGCATTATTTTGCTTTGAGCATTAGCTAAAAGACTAAAAAAGCACGTTATTATCAGTAAGTAGATTTTATTCATGATTATAATTTATTTCGTTTTACGTGCCTTATCTGTTCATTTTTAAAAATGCTATTTTCCTGTGTACGAACACAAAACATTGGCTTTTTAATTATTTTTTGAAAAAGAAAGCTACACATTGGCAATAGCATAACAAGCAAAAGAAAGGTTTTTTCCATAATAGTTTACCGTTTGAGGATTGGTTTTTTTGTAAGTTTTTTTTAATAATTTTCAAACATAGTCATAAACAAAACATAAATATTACAACAAAACGTTAAAATCTGTGTAAAATTAATATGACATTATTTAACATTTCATTCAGAAATGGACGAATTGTGGACTTTTGAAAATAATTCAATAATATTATGAAGCAAATGTAAATACACTATTGCTAGGAAATCCTGCACTTCTTGAATTTGGTAATATCTATCTTGAATCAAACAAAAGGCAATAAAAGCTAACACAGTATTATTTAACATTTAACTCAGAAATAAGCAAATTGCAGACTATTAGAAATTAATTTTGTCAAAACTCTAATTATTATAAAATTGATAAACACTCGTTTTATCGGCATCAAGATTAACACTATTACCGATGGTTAAAAGACAGTTGGAATTATTCTTCAAAGTTCCTGACAAAATGCTGATTCGTTTTTTAACAGGAACATATAATTTTGTTTTATCAAGTTGTATTAGCAACTTTGTCAAACTTTCTCCTTCAAAGTAAATTTCAGATTCTTTGGCTAGTATGGAAATAGAAGTAATCTTCTTAAAATTAGAATTCAATTGAGCCTTATTCAAATTAACACGCAAACTATCGGTTTGAAATTCATTTAACCGAACTACTGAGTTTTCCTTAGCACGGATACTTTTTACATTTTGACAATAAATATCCGGTACAATAAAAAAATACCCCCCTTTTGTTGACTGCTTTCGTTGAGATGCTCTTTTTTAACCGAATAAACAAAAAGGGTATCATTACGAACCAAGAATGGCGCAAAGTTGGGAACCGAATTTTTCAAATAGTTTTGGATTATTTTGTTTTGGGGTCCATTTTTCAAAATAAAATTGGCTCCTGTCTCTGCAACCACGACCGAAAACGGTTGCAACGGCTTTTCTTGAGTCAGGAAACCACCCTTATGCTCAGTACCCCTATAGTATTTTGCTCCTACAAAAAGCAGGGTAATTCCACTAAAAAGAAAAATTAAAAAAGAAATAAATATATAGTTACTTGTCTTCATGATCATTGTTTTTTATTACTGATAATAATTCGTTTAAATCGGCGCTATTGAGTTTAAGTAATTTTACTTTAAGTAGAAAATCAGGCAAATCCTGACTGAAAAAATTAGATTTTTCATTCTCCTTTATAAGGTCCAAAGCTTTTTCAGAGATAAAAAAACCGACGCCTCTTTTGTTGTCAAAAATGCCTGCATCTTGCAAATTGGCATAAGCACGCATGACTGTATTGTGATTCACCTCAAATTCGGCTGCCAAATCCCGAACCGATGCCACCCGGTCTCCCTGCTTCAATTCACCTTCTAAAATTTGCCGACAGAGAGCATCTACTATTTGGAGGTAAATCCCTTTTGTTGATTTAAAATCCATACTATGCCTCTCTTTCTTTTAATTTAAAATAAGCAATAGCTAAAAAGAACATCCAAGAAAATAGCGAAAATAATAAAGCGAACATTTGACTGCTATCTAAATGTTCTGTAATAACAAAATCTCTTAATATTATACCAAAACCATGATTTTCAGGATAAAAAATATGGGAGAGCAATATCACAAATAAAACTGAAGTTCCCCATAAAACCACTGAGACAATCACAGTTTTAATTAATGCATAACGCTTAAAATAGGTAGTGCCCGCAAAAAGATAAATACCATAAGACAAAAACCCGAAAATCATAAAAAGTATCTTCCAAATATCATCAAGTTCATTTTTATAATTGCTTACCAAAAAGCGAAACTCAAAATAGGGAATTAATGAAAGATCCAATCCTGATTCGCCTGGAGTCAAAGATGCTTTTGCCAAACGGATAACAATCCAGAATATTCCCAACGCTATAGGTACAAAAAGACCGATTCTAAGCAAAAACTGAACCATCAATTTTTCAAAACTGGAACCCGGACAAAGTAAATAATTACTGGTCTTGATTTGATTGCTTAAATCAGGAAATGCTGTTCCAACTACAACCCCAACTGCCATCATATAAAAAATAAAACACACCATATAATTCCTACTTACACCACCTTCATATTGAATCATACTATTTTTAGCTGAATTAAGAAACCAATATGATAATAGATAAGTTATGAATGCTAATCCAATAATAGTCAGAAGGTATTTGGTTTTATTAATTAGCAAATCTTGCTTCAATAAATGGCTAAATCTTTTTATATTAAAATAGTTATTAAATGACATGGCTTTCGGATTTTAGGGTTACTTTATTGATTATGGCATTAAAAAGTAGTTCGATGTCTATTTCGGTTTCTTCGAGTTCGTCAGCTCCCATTAAGATACGATGTCCACCAAGACATTTCTCCTGATAAATAGGCGTTTCAATACCAGATAAACTATTAACAGTTTTAAATTGCCATTGCTGACTGATGTCAAAAACCGTTTCATTAAAAACAATTTTTCCTTCATCGAGCACCACAATTTTATCGATTATGGTTTCAATATCTTTTACCTGATGAGTCGAAATAAGAACCAATTGTTCTTCTGTGACAGAACTGACTAGAACTTTTCGGAACAAACTTTTAGATGGAATATCCAAACCATTTGTTGGTTCATCCAAAATCAACAAACTGCAATTTGTGGATAAAGCGAAGGCGATGAGGAATTTTTTGCGCTGTCCGTGTGAGAGTCCGTTCAGATTACTTTTAAGATTTAATTCAAATTCCTTCAGGATTTTATCCATTTTATCATAATCGAATTTTGGGTACAAAGGCGCGGTTGCCTTTATATACAGCCCAATGGTTATGGAGGGAAACAAAAACTCTTCGGAAACCATATAAATATCGGCTAGAAAATCTGGCAATCGATCAAATGGTTTAAAGCTGTTGATTCTTAATTCTCCCAATTGTGGTTTTAGCAGCCCCGAAATTAACTTAAGAAAAGTTGATTTGCCTGCTCCATTTTTACCAAGCAATCCTACAATACTGCCGTTTTCCTGCTGAAAGGACAAATCAGTAAACAAAGCGTCTTGCTTTCGGTACTGAAAATTTAAGTGTTGGATGTTAATCATAGTATGGTTTTTTAGTGTACTAGTTAAGTAGTACACAAATAAAGCAAATAATAATGTAATAAACAATCATTTTTAGAAAAATTATTTTACAACTATCTAAAAGCCTGAATTTGATTGCGAGTTTTTTGTTTTTTTTAACCTCTCAACAATCCCCAAACTTCTCATACTGATGGAGGAAGCATCTCCTCAAGTAGCTCCGCAATCTAAGTAAAAAAATGAATTACGTTGTCGAATTGTATTGTTGAGATTCCTCCTCCGTCGGAATGACAATATTAGGCTCAGGCATTGAGCGACATGACTACTTGAGTGCTTTTATATTCCTTTTTTTGAAAAAACGAATCCCATTAAACGCAAAAAAGCCGCTTCAACTAAATGAAACGGCTTTTGTATAATAATGTAAATTCTATTTTCTGCTTCGAATCTCTCTTGCTAAAAGTGTATTTTTTAATAACATGGCAATAGTCATTGGCCCTACTCCACCCGGAACCGGGGTGATGAAAGAAGATTTCTTGCTTACGCCGTCAAAATCAACATCACCAGTAATTACATATCCTTTTGGATGCGAAGCGTCTTGTACTCTAGTAATTCCTACGTCGATTATAACCACACCATCTTTTACCATATCAGCTTTAAGATAATTGGGAACACCAAGTGCTGTAATAATGATATCAGCATTTTTGGTGTATTCTTCAATGTTTTTGGTTCTGCTGTGAGTCAATGTCACAGTAGAATCTCCTGGATATCCTTTGCGGCTCATCAAGATACTCATCGGTCTCCCCACAATGTGGCTACGCCCGATAACTACTGTATGTTTTCCGGCAGTTTCTACTTTGTATCGCTCCAATAATTCCATTATTCCGAATGGTGTTGCCGGTAAAAAGGTTTCCATATCCAAAGCCATTTTTCCAAAATTGGCCGGATGAAAACCATCTACATCTTTTTCAGGATCAATCGCCATTAATATTTTTTGCTCGTCGATATGTTTTGGCAAAGGCAACTGAACGATATAACCATCCAGATTATCATCCTCGTTCAACTCTTTAATCTTGGCAAGCAATTCCTCTTCGGTAATTTCGGCAGGTAAACTAACTAATGTAGATTCGAAGCCAATTTGTTCGCAAGAACGAACCTTACTTCCTACATAAGTTAAACTTGCTCCATCAGTTCCAACAATTACGGCAGCCAAATGAGGAACTTTTTCCCCGTTTTCTTTCATTGTTTTTACTTTGGCAGCAATTTCATTTTTAATATCTTCCGATGTTTTTTTTCCGTCGAGTAGTTGCATTGTTTTTTTGTCTAAAGTTTAAAGTTCAAAGTTTCACGGTAATAATGAAACTCAATTTGTTATTATTAAAAAAGTTTCAAATTTCAGGCTTACAACCTGAAACTTGAAACTATCATTATTATCTTGGCATTCCGCCTGGCATTCCTTTCATTCCGCCCATCATTTTCATCAGGTTTTTTCCTCCTGGGCCCTGCATCATCTTCATCATCTTGCTCATTTGGTCAAACTGCTTCATCAATTGATTCACTTGTTCGATTTTGGTCCCGGAACCTTTGGCAATCCTAGCCTTCCTTTTTACATCGATTATTGCCGGCTTACTTCTTTCGATAGGCGTCATCGAATGGATAATTGCTTCAATATGTTTGAAAGCGTCGTCTTCAATTTCGATATCTTTCATGGCTTTGGAAGCACCTGGTATCATTCCTACCAAGTCTTTCATATTACCCATTTTCTTCACTTGCTGAATCTGCGATAGGAAATCATCAAAACCAAATTCATTTTTTGCAATTTTCTTCTGAATTTTTCTGGCTTCCTCTTCATCATATTGCTCCTGAGCTCTTTCTACCAAGGACACAACGTCTCCCATACCAAGGATACGCTCAGCCATACGATTTGGGTAGAAAACATCAATCGCATCCATTTTCTCACCAGTACCTACAAACTTAATTGGTTTGTTCACCACAGATTTGATAGAAATTGCAGCTCCTCCACGAGTATCACCATCTAATTTGGTCAAAATAACCCCGTCAAAATTCAAGATATCGTTAAATGCTTTAGCTGTATTCACTGCGTCCTGACCAGTCATGGAATCCACAACAAAAAGAGTTTCTTGTGGTTGGATTGCTTGGTGCACTTTGGCAATTTCGTCCATCATTTCCTTATCGACAGCCAAACGACCGGCCGTATCGACAATCACAACATTAAATCCGTTGGCTTTTGCGTGTTTGATTGCATTTTGAGCAATTTCAACTGGATTTTTATTTTCTGGCTCAGAGTAAACCTCAACTCCTATTGAATCCCCAACGACATACAATTGCTGAATCGCCGCCGGACGATAAATATCACAGGCAACCAAAAGTGGTTTTTTATTCTTTTTTGTTTGAAGATAATTAGCCAGTTTACCAGAGAAAGTAGTTTTCCCAGATCCTTGTAATCCCGACATCAATATAATTGAAGGATTTCCAGAAAGATTGACTCCCGCAACATCTCCACCCATCAATTCTGTAAGCTCATCTTTGACTAACTTTACCAATAATTGTCCCGGCTGCAACGTTGTCAATACATCCTGACCTATTGCTTTGTCCTTTACTTTGGTAGTAAAATCTTTGGCAATTTTAAAATTGACATCGGCATCGAGTAAGGCACGACGCACTTCTTTCAAAGTTTCGGCTACGTTTACTTCGGTGATTTTTCCGTGCCCCTTTAATATATGAAAGGCTTTGTCCAGTTTATCGCTTAAATTATCAAACATAATTGTGTTTTTCTTTAATTAAGGCGCAAATTTAAGGATTTGATATTGAAGTTTAAAAAGTATTAGAAACAAAAAATCATTTGTTTCAAAATAAAATTCAAAACAACAAAAAAAAGCTAGATATATCAATCAATTTTCCTAAAAAACAAAAATCAATAGAAGTAAAAAAATGAATTTATCAAATCGTTTGGTAATGCATAAGTAAATATGAGCATATATCTTTTTAGATACCCTACTTACAATATTCTGCACCCTGTTTCGAGTCATTTCTTTTTCCACTTTAGCAAGATTTACACTTTTAGCATCAATTCTATTCAAACGTTTTCGTTTATGTTATTGTTTGCAATAATAAGATTTTTAAATATTCATCAAAATGTTAAAATAATAATTATTATTTAATTTAAAATCAAAATAAAAGCACTAAAATACATATTAAGCAAAAAATCAATTATTTTTTTATCAAATTAATAATAAAATATTTTGCGCTTCCAAAAATAGATCGTACATTTACTCTATCAAAAAACAAAATAATTTTCTAAAAAAAAACAATATAAAAAACACAAAATCATGAAAACAGTTATCACCTTCGTTCTATGCTTAAGTTTATTTTCCGTGACCTATTCACAAGAAAAAAAAGCTATCAAATTACCCGAAGTACTAATTTCACAAAACAAAAAATACATTCCGGACAACAATCCTGATGCTGTTGTCAGAAATACTCAAAACGAGTTCGTTTTATACAAAGTAGATGATGAATGCAAAAACTTTAGCGAATATTTAGTTACTTTAGAAAATAAAAAAGGTTCTTTACAGGCAACATTCGATGAAAAAGGAGTATTAATGTATGTTTCCGAAAAATACACTAATGTAGAATTACCTAGAGAAGTCATAAATTCTGTTTACATGTCTTATCCAGATTGGACAATAACAAAAAGTAAATTTGAATATTCTCAACAAAAAGGAGAAATATTAAAAAAATCTTATCATCTAAAACTTAAAAAAAACAACAAAACTCAAATTGTAATTATTAATTCAACAGGTGAAATTATCAAAAACACCAAAGATTTGGCAATGAATTAAAATTGCTCAATTCTTAAAATCAAAATCCGCATTAGACTTCTCAACAAAGTCTAATGCGGATTTTAAATTAAAAATATTTTTTCTTAGAAAAATTACATTCGCTCCGGGACATTAATTCCTAATAAACTAAAGGAATCTGCAATAACATCTGCTACTTTTTTGGACAATTGCACTCTGAACGTTTTTTTGCCTAAATCAGTTTCTCCCAATATAGAAACGGCTTGGTAAAACGAGTTGTACTCACGCACCAAATCATAAGTATAATTAGCAATCAAAGCTGGGCTGTGATTATTGGCCGCATTTTGAATTACTTCTGGAAATAATTCAAGTTGTTTTATCAATTCTTTCTCCTTTTCGTGTATCTCGACTACGCTCGATACAGCATTAAGATCAAAATCAGCTTTGCGTAAAATCGACTGAATTCTGGCATAAGTATATTGAATAAAAGGTCCAGTATTTCCAGCAAAATCGACAGATTCCTCTGGATTGAAAAGGATTCGCTTTTTTGGATCTACTTTCAAAATATAATATTTTAGCGCCCCAAGGCCAATCGTATTGTATAATCTAGCTTTTTCGACATCAGAATACCCATCCAATTTCCCTAAATCTTCAGAAATTTGTTGGGCTGTACTAGTCATTTCACTCATTAAATCATCAGCATCAACAACAGTTCCTTCTCTGGATTTCATTTTTCCGGAAGGTAAATCAACCATTCCGTAGGATAGGTGAAAAAGATTGGAAGCCCAGTCAAATCCTATTTTTTTAAGTATCAAAAACAATACTTTAAAGTGATAATCCTGCTCGTTTCCTACAGTATAAACCATTCCGCCTACATCCTGCATATCTTTTACACGTTGAATTGCAGTTCCAATATCCTGTGTCATATAAACTGCTGTACCGTCTGAACGCAAGACGATTTTACGATCCAAACCTTCATCTGTCAAATCAATCCAAACTGAACCGTCTGGATCTTTTTCAAAAATCCCTTTGTCTAATCCAACCTGAACAACATCTTTTCCTAATAAGTAGGTATTGCTTTCGTAATAATAGCTATCAAAATCAACTCCAAGATTTTTATAAGTAGTTCCAAAACCATCATAAACCCATTGGTTCATCATTTTCCAAAGTTCAATAACTTCCGGTTTTCCACTTTCCCAATCCAAAAGCATTTGCTGCGCTTCGAGAATAATTGGAGCCTGTTTTTTGGCCTCTTCCTCAGTTTTTCCCGCATTCATCAAATCGGTAATTTCAGCTTTATAGGCTTTATCAAAAGCTACATAATAGTTACCCACCAATTTATCACCTTTCAAACCGGTAGATTCTGGAGTTTCGCCGTTACCAAATTTTTGCCAAGCCAACATCGACTTACAAATATGTATTCCTCTATCGTTGATAATTTGCGTTTTATACACTTTTTTACCCGAAGCCTTAAGAATTTCGGCTACTGAATAACCTAATAAGTTATTTCGAACGTGACCTAAGTGCAGGGGTTTATTCGTGTTTGGTGAAGAATATTCTACCATCACTGCCTTGTCATTTGCCGAAGGCGTTACAAATCCAAATTTTTCAATAGTTCTGATTTCGTTGAAGAAATTCAGATAATATTGGTCGGCAATTACAATATTCAAAAATCCCGAAACCACATTGAAACGCGCTACTTCGGAAACATTTTCAACCAAATAATTTCCAATTTTGTTTCCCAATTCTACAGGATTACTTTTTATCACTTTCAACAATGGAAAAATAACCATGGTAATATCGCCTTCAAACTCTTTCCGTGTAGCTTGAAACTCAATTTTATCAATTGTTACATCAAACAACGTCTGAATTGCTTTTTCTATAGATGGGGTAAGAATATTGGATAATGACATGAATACTTGTTTTTTTTTAAGTGTGCAAATATACGGCTTATTCACCAAATATCGAAAGTGAAAATTACTTTCTATTCATAATCGTTCGATCCATTTTTACTTAAAAAAAACATCCATGCCTTCCTCAAATAACGCTAAAAACTCTTCTAAAACATTTTTTTCTAAAAAAAATTACACAAGACAACCCTTTTAAAACCAAAGATTAACAACAAAATCAACAATTGATAATTACTTTTTTTCACAAAAAGTGTTACAAATAAAAGATAAAACAGTCTTACATGCAGTCATCACCCGAGGCGTAGCCGAACTGTTTGGAGCGTAGCGGAAAAAATCAAAATAATCAATCAAAAAAAAACTAAACATGAAATTAAAACTATTTACATTTTTCCTATTGAGTATCATAGGAATCGCACATGCAGAAAACCCGGGAATTATTTCGGGAAGAGTAACAAACAAAACAACAAAACAACCCGTTCAGTATGCATCAATTGTCATAAAAGATGCCGGAAAAGTAGTCTCAGGAATAGTCGCTGATGAAAACGGAAACTTTCAGATTAAAAATTTAGAATTAAAAAAATACACTTTAGAAGTTGAATTTATTGGATACAAAAAATATGTTACTTCATTAGAATTGAATTCGGGTAAAAAAAATTCAAGCATAGAAATTCTTTTAGAAGAAGAAGCTACAGAACTACAATCTGTTGACATCGTTAAAGAACATTCGATAATCGAACAAAAAACGGATCGAAAAGTTATTAATGTTGGTAAAGATTTATTGAGCGCAGGAGCCACTGCCGCCGAAATCATGAACAACATTCCATCCGTAAGTGTCGATCCGCAAACCAATGCAGTGAGCCTTAGAGGAAATTCTAATGTTAGGGTTTTTGTAGACGGTAAGCCAAGCACGGTAGATGCTGCTCAATTATTGCAACAAATTCCGTCCACTTCAATCAAACAAATTGAATTAATCACCAACCCATCAGCCAAGTATAACCCCGAAGGAATGAGCGGGATTATCAATATTGTTTTAAACAAAAACGCAAAAATAGGTTTTAACGGAAGTGTGAACAGTGGCGTAACCTTTGGAGAAACCCCAAAAACTAATTCCTCTTTTGACATGAATTACCGAAGTGGAAAAGTGAATATGTATGCTAATTACGGCTTAACTGACGGAAAAAGACACAATCACGGACAAGTAAAAACACTTGAACCAAATGATGAGAATACTCAAAGCTTTGATTTTTTGAATGATAATACCTCGCACTTAGCCAAAGTAGGGCTTGACTTTTATTTGAATGACACAAATACTATTTCTGTCTACACCACTCAAAATATCAATAATAACAACGGAAAATCTCAGGTAACTGTGGATTATTTGATTCCTGTAAAACCAAGTATTTACCAAACAGTTGACAGTAAATACAATAATTATACCCAAACTTATAATTTGGATTATAAGAAAAAATTCAAGAAAGAGGGACATACTCTTGAATTTGAAGGTAATTACAGCAACAACAAGGATTCTGAAAACAGCATATACAACGATCCTAAAACAAACGATATTGATAATAAAAGAAACAATGTCTTGCTTAATCTAGATTACGTCAATCCTTTGACAGAAACCATCAAACTTGAGGCAGGATTAGAAACCAGAATTGAAAACACCAAAAATAATTTTCTTTTGAATGGTGGTTATAATTCAAATTTCGATTACGAAAGAAAAATTTATTCTGCTTATACCACGTTCTCAAAACAATGGAAAAAATGGAATGCGCAAGCAGGAGCCCGTTTTGAAAAATACACCGCCGATGCTTTATTTAAAAAAGTAAATGAAGCTGATGGTAATTTTAATGAAGATTTATTCACGATTTACCCTTCTGGTTTTTTAACTTACACTCAAAATGATAATAATTCGTTCAATTTCAGTGTTTCAAAACGTGTAGACAGACCAAGCATTGGTCAGGTAAATCCTATTCGCCAATGGAGTACTCCACTAATCGATTCCGAGGGAAATCCCGAATTGTCTCCTCAATTTACCAACTCAGTTGAATTGAATTATACTAGAAAAACCAAAATTGGCTCGATAACTTCAGGTGTATTTTACCGTCAAATTAATGACGAGATTACAAGAACGCTGACTCAAAGTGTAGAAGACCCTGAAAAACAAATTTTATCTTATTCTAATTTAGGGGACAACAATGCCTACGGAGTAGAGGTTTCAGGAAATTTAGACTTCACAAAATGGTATACTGCCAATATTAGTTTTGATGCCTATAAAAGAAAAATAAAAGGCTATGTAGAAATGGATTATGTAGAGGTTGACGTTACTACTTTTAACGCCAGAATGAGCAACACTTTTAAAGCCAATAAAAATTTACGTTTTCAATTGACAGGAATGTACCGAGGCGAAGATATAGGATTGCAATTTATCAATAAACCAACATGGAGAGTTGATGCAGGTTCCAGCCTTACCATTTTAAAAGGCAGCGGAACAATAACTGCCAGAGTTAGTGATGTTTTTAACAGTATGCATTCTTCATTTGAGGCAACAAAACCCAAATTACAAAGTGGAGAGTTCCATTGGGAAAGCCAAACAGCTTACGTAGGATTCAATTATCGTTTTGGAACAGGAAAAAACAAAGCCATTCAAAGAAAAGAAAGAGATAAAAACGAAACCCAGGGAAGTGGTGGGTTCTAAAAATTAGTTTTAATAATTAGGTTACCAAAAGAAGAAACCCCAGAGAATGCCAACTCTGGGGTTTCTTTATATTTAATTCTGACATAGAACAAATGGTTTCCAAAAAAGTTAATCACAAGTTCCACAAATTCTCACAAATTGATTATTTTATGACATTGAAAACCAACATCAATTCATAGAATCTATGTTAGAAAACTACCACTTAATAATCGCACTTGCCCAAGTAAATCCACTTCCGAAAGCGGCCAAAACTACAGTATCTCCGGACTTAATTTTCCCTTGTTCCCAAGCTTCGGTCAATGCAATAGGCACAGAAGCCGCAGTTGTATTTCCGTATTTTTGAATATTATTGAACACTTGGTCGTCTGAAAGTTTGAATTTATTTTGAATATATTGAGAAATTCTCAAATTGGCCTGATGGGGAATCAACATATCAATATCCGAAATCTGAAGATTATTAGCTTGCAATCCCTCGGAAATTACTTCAGCAAAACGAACCACCGCATTTTTGAAAACAAACTGTCCATTCATATAAGGAAGATAACTTTCGTCGTTTGGATTATTGTCGGCAATAATGTCCGAAACCCAACGCCCTCCCATTCCTGGTGCTTTTAGAACTAATTCCTCGGCATGAATACCTTCTGAATGTAAATGCGTAGACAGAATTCCTTTTGTCAAATCTTCTTCTCTGCTCAAAATGGCAGCTCCTGCTCCATCCCCAAAAATAACCGAAACACCACGACCTCTTGTAGTCATATCCAATCCTGTAGAATGTACCTCGGAACCTATCACCAGAATATTTTTATACATTCCCGTTTTGATATATTGATCGGCTACAGAAAGTGCATAAACAAAACCAGAACATTGATTACGAACATCTAATGCTCCAACGGTTTTTAGCCCCAAATCCCTCTGAACCAAAACCCCCGGACCAGGAAAATAATAATCGGGACTTAAGGTTGCAAAAACAACAAAATCGATATCATCAGCCCCAACTCCTGCACGCTCCATCGCGATTTTGGCAGCCTTTACTCCCATTGTAGTGGTAGTGTCTTCGCCACGAATGATATGTCTTCTTTCCTGAATCCCTGTTCGTTCCTGAATCCATTCGTCGTTTGTATCGATGATTTTAGCCAAATCATCATTGGTTACTACATTATCAGGGACATAATATCCCAATCCTGTTATTTTTGAATGGTACATACTTTTACAATTTTTATAAAACCAAGGTAATAAATTTAAATATCTTTCAAAATATTCGACTACAAATTACTCATTTTTTGGCAATATTCAATTAGCTTTTTTTTTGGAGCAGAATGACTCCACCATAACTATCTTGGTTAGAAATTATTTCAAAAAAACATCGCTTCCAAGAAGCTAATTAACAACACTAAAATTTCTATTTTTGTTTTAAATGTAACAAAATTATTTTGTTCCGACATATCAGTACTACTAATCAAAATATATTAACCTTATGAAATTAAGAGTTTGCTCATTCCTATTTCTATGTTTAGGATTGTCTTCATTGGCACAAGAAAATCTAAACTATCAAAAACCATCCAAATCAATATTAGATTTAGCTGATTATCAAAGAGCTCCTTCAGTCTCCATGGACACCAAAAAAGAATACATGCTTTTGATGTATAGAGCCACTTATAAAACATTGGACGATTTAAATCAGGAGGAAATGCGTTTGGGAGGCTTACGAATAAACCCAATAACCAATATTTCCAGTACGGTAACCTACATAAACAATATCAAACTAAGAAAAGTTGCTGACAAAAACGAAATACAAATTACAGGGTTTCCAGCCAATCCCCGTATCAGTAATATAGTATGGTCGCCAAACGACAAAAAGATTCTGTTTTCAAACACCATTAGTACAGGAGTTGAAATGTGGGTTTTGGATGTTGCCTCCGCAAAAGCAACCAAATTAACCGATGCATCTCTAAACGCGAATCTGGGCACACCATTTAGCTGGTTCAATGATAATGAAACTATTTTGGTAAAAATGCTACCCAAAAACAGAGCTGCATTATTAGATCCGAAAAAAGATTTACCAACCGGACCAATCATTTCTAATTCGGAGGGGTCAAAATCACAAAACAGAACTTATCCTGACATGTTGAAGAACAAAAATGATGAAATCAATTTCGAAAACATCATTACGTCTGAGCTATATAAAGTTACCCTGGACGGAAAGACAACTTTATTCAAACCAGCAGCTATGTATGCTGGTGAGAGAATTTCTCCCGACGGAAATTATTTGATGTTGACTACCATTCAAAAACCATTTTCATACATTGTCCCTATAAACCGTTTCCCTGCAAAATCGGTTGTTTATGACAAGAATGGTGCTGAAATAAAAACCGTAAATGAAGTGCCCCTAAATGAAATTATGCCAAAAGGGTTCATGGCGGTACGCAAAGGAAAAAGAGAAATGAGTTGGAGAAATGACAAGCCAGCCACATTAGCTTATGCAGTAGCTTTAGACGAAGGCGATCCTTCAAACAAGGTTGAATTTAGAGACGAAATCTTTTTATGGGAAGCACCTTTTACGGCAAACCCAACTTCTATGGTAAAAACACCACAACGTATCAGTAACATTATCTGGGGAAATGAAACAGTTGCCATTGTTTCAGATGAATGGTACGACACTCGAAATACAAAAACCTATTTAATCAATCCATCCGATCCTAACCAAAAACCAAAAATAATTACGGATCGAAATTCACAAGACATTTATGCAGATCCTGGAGTTTTTGAAACTAAAGAAAATCAGTACAATAGGAATGTATTAGCAATAGAAAACAATAATGCCTATCGAATTGGGGATGGATATACCAAAGATGGACAATTTCCATTTATAGATGAATTCAATCTAAAGACATTACAATCAAAACGCTTATATACTTCTCCTTACAAAGACAAAAAAGAAGATTTACTGGAAATTGAAGATTTTAAAACAGGGAAAGTGTTGGTACAGATTCAATCAAAAAATGAGTATCCCAATTATTATTTTAGAAACATTAAACAAAAAAACAACCTAACTCCTATTACCACTTTCGCAAACCCATTTGAAAGTATCAAAAACGTTAGCAAAGAAGTAATAAAATACAAGCGAAAAGATGGTGTCGAATTATCTGGAACTTTGTACTTGCCAGAAGGGTATGACAAGGTTAAAAAAGAAAAATTACCATTGCTAATTTGGGCCTATCCAGCAGAATACAAAGATAAAAACAGCGCAGGACAAAGCAATCAAAACCCTAATGAATTTACATTTCCTTATTATGGCTCTTTTGTTTATTGGGTAACCAAAGGATATGTTGTTCTTGACGATGCTTCGTTCCCTATAATTGGCGAAGGAACCACAGAACCTAATGATAATTTCATTACCCAATTGGTAGACGATGCCGAAGCCGCAATAAATGCCGTAGATGCTTTAGGGTATATCAATACCAAAAAAGTGGCTATTGGCGGGCATTCTTACGGCGCTTTCATGACGGCTAATTTACTGACTCATTCTAATCTTTTTGCTTGTGGCATTGCCAGAAGTGGTGCCTACAATAGAACATTAACACCGTTTGGATTTCAGAGTGAACAACGTAATTACTGGGAAGTGCCTCAAGTTTACAATACAATGTCGCCTTTTATGAATGCTGAAAAAATGAAAACTCCATTACTTTTAGTTCACGGCGAAGCAGATAACAATCCTGGCACTTTTACTTTACAAACCGAACGTTATTTCCAAGCTCTAAAAGGATTGGGAGCCCCTGTCAGAATGGTAATATTACCTAAAGAATCTCACGGTTATGTAGCCAAAGAAAACATCTTGCATCTACTTTGGGAACAAGAACAATTCCTGGATAAATATTTGAAAAACTAAAACAACAGGAATCCCGATTTTCATTTAATAAGAAAGAGACAGTTCAAAAACTGTCTCTTTCTTATATAAGTAACTTCTAATTTGTTATTATTTTTAAAATTTAGACCTTCTAAATAATTTTCAATGCCACTTCCTGATTGGCTTCCAAAGCCGAATCATGCTCGAAGAAAATAACCTTTCTATCAAAAACTGCCTTAATCAAATAACGACTTCCTTTAAAAAAAGACTGTTTTGCAACCGCTTTTATAGTACCGTTTTCATCCAGTTTTAACTGATGCGGGTACAATAAAATAATTTCATCCTCGCCGTCAATAGGCATTAATTGGGACAGTTTCAATTCATTTACTTCTCCAAAAAGAGAAGCAACATATTTATTCAATGGATAATTATAAACATCTGCCGATGGTCCTTTTTCCAAAATTTGCCCCTGATGCAAGACGATAGTTTCGTCCGAAAAAGAAAGCGCATCAGTGCTGTCATGGGTTGCAATGAAAGTAGTAATTCCTTTTTTCTTCAAATAGGCAAAAAGGTTTCTGCGTAATGCATTTTTTCTAAAATTATCAATGTGGCTGAAAGGTTCGTCTAACAACAACACTTCGGGTTCCAAAGCCAAAACCCTCGCCAAAGCCACACGCTGCTGCTGTCCACCGCTCAACAATTTAGCTTTAACATTAGCAAATTCGGTCATTTCAACCATTTCCAGTAATTCCTGAATACGCAGTTTTTTTAAGGGTAAAAAACCATTGGAGAGAAACTTGCCCACATTTTCGGCAACCGTTTCATAGGGCATCAAATCAAAATCCTGAGCCAGATATTTCATAAATGGCATTCCTGGAATCAAATTAAATTTTGGCCCAAGAATCTCTTTTTCATTATAAAAAATGTGTCCCTGATTAAGATCGTACATTCCATAAATAAGTTTTAAGAGGGTACTTTTTCCGCAACCACTTTCCCCAAGAATTGCTATATTCTGCCCTTTATTGACTGTGAAATCTACATTTTGGAGAATGATTTTTTCGGTATAGCCGAATGAAATATTTTGAATTTGAAGCATTCTATCACATTAAAATTTGAAAAAACAAATATAGTTTCTTTACCAAAAAAAATATGTTGATAATTCATTTATATCCAAAAAAAAACTGCTTCATAACGAAGCAGTTTTTTTCAGTATTTTGATATGTTATTGTTTCGTTTTGGCCTCTTCCACCATTTTTTCATTGGCCGTAATTGCAAATTCCACACGACGGTTTTGACTTTGACCTTCTTTTGTGTCATTTGAAGCAATTGGGTCTGCAATTCCATGACCTGATGTTTTGAAACGACCGGCCACCAAACCTTTTGAAATCAAATACGCTTTTACAGATTCAGCTCTTTTTTGAGAAAGCGTCAAATTGTATTCTGGTTTTCCTGTATTATCGGTATAACCAAAAATTTCAATATTTGTATCTCCGTATTCTTTAAAAACAGGAACCAATTTATCCAAATTTGCTTTTGCCTGAGCGGTTAAAGTTGCTTTATTAACATCAAAACGTACGGCATCTTCTTTAAGAACCAAACGAATTCCTTCACCTACTCTCTCCACATCAGCACTTGGAAGCGCCTGGTCAATTTCTCTAGCCTGCTTATCCATACTGTGTCCGATAACTGCTCCGGTTCCACCGCCAATCGCGGCTCCAATTGCTGCACCGCCGGCAGTACCAATTCCTGTATTATTCCCTATAATTGCACCAATAACACCTCCTGCAACGGCACCAATACCAGCGCCTTTTTGAGCATTATTTGCATTATTCACAGATTCACAACTTGTAAAAAGAAAACTTAATACTAATAAACTGCTAACTCCTAAAATCGTTATTTTTCTCATTTTTATCTAAGTTATAAATTAGTTGACTTTTTGAAATTGATAAACCACATCGGTAGGTTTGTTTCCTACATTTATTTTATCAATCAATTCAAATGAAGTTTCTGTCTGGTTTCTAACACCAAGCACAAAACCGGTTTTTACTTTTTTGGATTTCAATCCTTCGTCCAGAATTTTTAGAACAAACTGCCCTTCCTGATTTATGTACCATGTAATTTCGGATGTAAAAGCAGTACAATCAGGGCTATTCAAAGTCATGTTTCCTTTGTTGTTATTCGAAATGAATTTCCAGGTACTTCCTATGAAACATTTTGAATCCGCAAGATTAAAAGAATTGACCTTAATATAGTTAGAACCTGGATATATAACATTGACAACCTGCCAATTTCCTTTGATTCCTACCTGAGAAGTCTTATCCAATTTTGTCATAGGAGCATTTGAAACAGGCTCTGGAGCAGCTGGGGCATTAGACGTTGGTTTGCATGCAAAAACCAAAATGGCCATTGTGCATATTAAAAGAATTTTCCTCATTTTTCAAAATTTTAAAATTAATTTAGGTACAAAGATACATATCAAATTCGTTAAAAACATTTTTTACATATATAATTACTTACGACAATTTGTCATTCCCGCTTCAATTGGTACTTTATTTGAAAGTAACTTTTACCGATTGTAAAACCATTAATAAATATAAAAACATGACAACAGGTAAAATTAATGTTTCGGTTGAAAACATCTTTCCCTTAATCAAGAAGTTCCTATACAGTGACCACGAAATTTTCTTGCGTGAATTGATTTCAAACGGAACCGATGCGACTTTGAAATTAAAACATCTCACTAGCATTGGTGAAGCCAAAGTTGAATATGGTTCTCCTATTATTGAAATTAAAATTGATAAAGAAGCAAAAAAACTTCACATTATAGACCAAGGTATTGGTATGACTGCCGATGAAGTAGAGAAATACATCAATCAGGTAGCGTTTTCTGGAGCTGAAGAATTCTTGGATAAATATAAAGATTCGGCAAAAGATTCAGGAATTATTGGTCATTTTGGACTTGGTTTTTATTCTGCTTTTATGGTTGCCGAAAAAGTGGAAATCATAACCAAATCCTACAAAGACGAACCTGCTGCACACTGGACATGCGACGGAAGTCCCGAGTTTACACTTGTAGCGGCTGACAAAACTGACAGAGGAACAGAAATTATTTTGCACATCGCCGAAGATTCTCTTGAATTTTTAGAGGAATTTAAAATTTCTGGTTTGTTGACTAAGTACAACAAATTTATGCCTATTCCGATTAAATTTGGAACAAAAACAGAAACACTTCCAAAACCTGAGGACGCTCCGGAAGATTACAAACCTGAAACAATCGAAGTTGACAACATCGTAAATAATCCAAATCCTGCCTGGACAAAACAACCTTCAGAATTAACAGATGCTGATTACAAAGATTTCTACCGTGAAATGTATCCGATGCAGTTTGAGGAGCCTTTGTTCCACATTCATTTGAATGTTGATTATCCTTTTAACTTAACCGGTATTTTGTATTTTCCAAAATTAAGCGGTGATTTACAAATTCAGAAAGACAAAATTCAATTGTACCAAAATCAGGTTTTTGTAACGGATAATGTTGAAGGAATCGTACCTGAATTCCTTATGATGCTTCGTGGTGTAGTTGATTCTCCAGATATTCCACTGAACGTTTCCCGTTCTGGATTGCAAGCTGATGGTGCTGTGAAGAAAATTTCAAACTACATCACTCGTAAAGTTGCCGATAAATTGAAATCTTTGTTCAACGAAAACAGAGAAGATTTTGAGAAAAAATGGAATGACATCAAAATCGTTTTGGAATACGGAATGCTTTCTGAAGATAAGTTCTATGAAAAAGCAGGAGCATTTGTATTGTACCCAACTGTTGATGATACTTATTTTACTCTTGATGAATTGAAAGAGAAAATCAAAGAAAACCAAACGGATAAAGACGGAAAAGTTGTTGTGCTATACGCCGGAAACAAGGAAGCACAACACTCTTATATAGAAATTGCAAAAGATAAAGGTTACGAGGTATTGCTTCTAGACTCCCCGATTATCTCGCATTTGATTCAAAAAATTGAAGGCGATAACAGCGGATTGCATTTTGTTCGTGTGGATTCTGACCATATTGACAACTTAATCAAGAAAGAAGATGCTGCTATTTCTAAATTATCTGAAGAAGAAAAAGAAAGCCTGAAAACGGTTCTTGAAACGATTGTTCCAAAACAAACCTACACGGTTCAATTGGAAGCTTTGGCAAGTGACTCGGCTCCATTTATAATCACGCAACCGGAATTTATGCGAAGAATGAAAGAAATGAGCCAAACCGGTGGCGGCGGAATGTTTGGTATGAGCAATATGCCTGAGATGTACAATTTGGTTGTCAACACCAATTCCGAATTGGCATCAAGTATATTGAATAATAAAGACAAATCGGCTCAGGAAAGTTTGGTAAAACAAGCTTTGGACTTGGCAAAATTATCTCAAAACTTATTGAAAGGTGAAGCTTTGACTGCTTTTGTAAAAAGAAGTTTTGAATTGATTAAATAATGCTCCTCTAACCCCTCCGAAGGAGGGGAACTTAAGACCTGCAAGTTTAAACTTGCAGGTTTTTTTATGTCTAATTTTAATTTATTTACTGTAAAACAGGTACTTAAACTTTATTTTTGTCGTTTTTTTACTTAATTTTAAGAATTGAAAATTAAAAAGATTGCTGATTTTTGATTGCTTCGCCAGTTCGCCTTGCAGGCTCGTGCAACAATTTTTGATTTAAGAAGTAAAAGACCAAGTAAAATAGAGAGTCAACTATTTGGCCAAACCAAATCTGAAATCGGCAATCGTTAATCCTCAATCTAAAATCTCTTTACTTGCAGTTGGCCGCGAGAGGGATAGAAGCAAGTTACCGAAGTAACGCGGATAGCCCGACCGCATTAAGGAAAGTGGCCGTATGACCGCAAAGTAAAGTAGGCCACTTTTCTTAATGGGGTCTCGCCCAAATTGACTTTAATGATATAATTTGAAATTTCCTTTTTTGGAAAAATCGTGTTCATTCTTTTATTTAAAAAAAATTAAGCTCCGCAAAGCAATTAAAAACTGATTTGATTTTGAACCTAATTAAAACCTACGCTTATGACGAATAACGAAACGGAATTAGAGAAAGAAAAAAATACAGGAAAAGACGCTGAAACCTCGGTTTTACTTACATTATATACGGGACTTTTTTTGGGAATGGTTCCTGTTATTGGTTTTCCGGTTACTATTCCAGAAATGGGCGGAAAAATTCTTTTTATAGGTCTTATACTCGGAATTTCCTCATTTACGAGTGCCTTTTTTGTTGGTCTTTTGTTTGGAATGCCCAAACGAAACAATAAAAAAGAAAACAATTATTCACTCAATAATGGCTTGGCCGAAATCTCTGATTGGTTAACCAAAATAATTGTCGGGGTTGGGTTGATAAATCTAAAAGAAATTCCGGAATATTTTGTTTCGCTTGGCGAATATGTAAGGATTGCTTCGAAATATGACGGACAATTATTGAATATTTACACAATAGGTGTCGTTATTTATTTCGGGTTTTTGGGCTTATTTGTCGGATACAATTATATGCGTTTGGTTCGTGCCAATAAATACAAGTATGCTGATGAGAATTTGATTCGGAAAGAATTGGAAATTAGTAAAGAAAAAATTCTTCAAATTAAGGAAGATAACCAACTAAAAGACAACAAGATTATTCAATTTCAAAGTCTTGTTCAGGAAAAAGAGCAATTGACAAAAACTCTTATTGTCAAGGTAAACGAACCTTTTATGTTGAATACTAGCATAAATACTGTCATCAAAAAAATATTCACAACTGATGGGGGCAAAAAAGTACACGAAAACGCAGTATTGTATGTGGATAAAATGATAGATGAAGCCAAATTAAAACTGCACAAAGGACTTCTTTTACACTATGATGACCCTCAAAAAGGACAATGGAAATCAAATTTCATCAACAACGAAAGAGAATTGAAAGCGACTGTTAGCGAAGAGACCAAAGGATTGTACAAAGTAAAACTGCAAATAATTTCAACAGACCAAAAAAACAATCCTTTGAAAAACGGAGAGATATTGTTATTTGCTCTGCACAATACTTTTGGTGATCCGCCATTCCAACTTGTAAAGGTTGAAAAACAAGTTGCTGAACTAAACTTTTATTCTTCCGGTTCCTTTACTGTAGGCGCTTTTGCGGATAATGGTGCCACCGAACTAGAACTTGATTTGGCAGAATTACCAAATGTATCAAGTCATTTCAAGTCTCATTAATCTGAATAAAATAATATTTGCAAACATTCATCAAATAAGATGTTTAATTTGCAATTAAAATCCTTCAAAAAAATCATTTCTGCTGATTTTTAACAATTATAACAACAATTACTTCAAATAAAATAATAAATTTGTTCACCCTTAACAAATAAACTTAACCAAAACCTAAAAATCTATGAAGAATCGTTTACTCTTATTGGCCGCTTTTTCGCTAAGCTGTTTCCAATTTATTTCATGTACCAAAGAAGATTCACAGGATGCCACAGACAGCACTCCTATTGCAGCATCGGCATCTATTGATTTGGCAAATGAATTGGATATTCAAACAGGAACTCAAGTTTCTTTCGACAAATTAACTGCTAGACAAACCGGAAAAACTTTGGCTGGCACATGTGCTACTGCGGTTATGGACCCAGTAACAACTACTTTCCCAAAAACATTCTATGTTGATTTTGGAACCGGATGTACCTTAAACAACATTACGAGAAAAGGAAAACTAAAAATCACTTTTTCTGGCTATATCACCGAAAACGGAAGCACAATGACAATAGAAAGAATAAACTACTCTATTAACGGCAATAAATTAGAAGGGAAAATTGTGTACAAGAACATCACTGTAACTGCACCAAAATGGACAAGAACTGTTACTGATGGAATTTTTACAGATACTAAAGGAAATGTGTATCAAAATTCCGGCTCATACACCATAACACAAAATGGAGGAGCTTCAACACCTACTCTTGATGATGATTCATTCGAAATGACTCAAGGAACAACTACCATTACAAAGCAAAATGGCCAAACAATCACTTTGACAGTTACTCAATCATTGATTAAAAAATATTCCTGTGATTATGTGTCCAAAGGAAAAATAAAAGTGGAAAGCACAATCTTAAACGGAACAATTGATTATGGAACTGGTGATTGTGATAACAAAGCAACTTACACTCAAAACGGAATCGAATTTCCAATAACAATGTAAAACTAATTACATCAAAAATATCCGAAAGAAACCACATTTGTAAACTGCCCCAAATAGTGTCAAACTTTTTGGGTGCAGTCTATTTACGTGGTCTCTTTTCATTTTATAGAAAAAAAAAGCTTTTATATTCAAAAATATGCCATAAAAGCAATTTTTAAGCCTATAAAAAAATAATATTAAAAATTAAATACTAAATTTGTTTCATTAGTTTTCTGAAATCCTAAAGAGTAAAAAAATCTATTCATTATGTATAAATTAGATGCAAACGATTATTACACTCCCTTTTATTTAAAGTCAAATTTATTTAAAATTATTCTTGTTGCATTTGTTTTTAATGTACTTGCCTTTTTAAGCTTCAGAATAACAGTATCTCCAGATAATCTCTCCCCAATTTTTCCGGATGTAGGATTTGCGCTTGCAGCTATTTTAATTATAGGGCGCAAAGCAATAACAGGAGTTTGGATAGGATCATTTGTTGCAAACATGTTTTCCTTTTGGGATGTTTGCAAAATGTTGGACAAATCATTACTCGAAAACATTCTATCTTCAGCATCTGTAGCCACAGGAGTAGCAATCGGAGTAATCATAAGTAGTTATTTAATTAATTTAATCAACAAAGGAGAATATCCGCTAAAAAATGGAACTTCAGTTATAGCCTTTTTATCGATTGGCGTTTTATATTGCGGAATCTGTTCTTTACTATGTGTTTCAGCTATTTCCTTTTGGGGATTAAGTATTCCAAATCACTTTATTTCTAACTGGATAACACTATGGAAAGGTGATTTAATAGGCACAATACTCATAACTCCTTTTCTATTGTCTTGGTTTTATCGTCATCATATCAAAATCATTTCAACATCACTTTTAGAAGCCATTTCATTAGGATTAGCAACAGTCTTCGTATGCATTCTTATTGCATTTGACCATCCAAACGATCAATACCTATTCATAATAATATTATTATGGGCCACATTTCGCTTTAGAATTAGAGGAGTATCTATTTTAGCTTCCATGTTTGCCCTCCTATCATCAATCTACGGGTATCTCGGTTATGGCTCATTTGTCGTAGTCAATTCCGAAGATTCACTCATTAATATCAATCCATTCTTTGGCTTAACTACAGTAATTGCTTTAATATTGTCAGGATACTATTCTGACTACTTACATAGAAAACTAGAAGCATAAAAATCTAAACTTCTATACCACAATTCTAGTAAAATTTATCATTCTATTATAGATTACAACTGTAGGCAGATTTGTACACTGTTACATATTTTTCATAGGAACAGTATTTTCAAAAAATAATAACTTAAATCGGGATCATTTACTTCAAAAGCATTTGGGCGTGCCACCATTAGGAAAAGGGGGCAACTTATTGCAACGTTTATTCGCCCCCTTTCCCTAATGCTGTCGTGCTGTACGCGTTACTTCGGTAACTTGCTTCCATCACTCACGCGAGCACAGTGACTAAAAAAAGCATTCATTTCTGATCATCCAAACATCAATTTTAGGATTAATCCGGATCAAGACGAAAAGTTGTGGAGAAATTTAAAAATCTAGACATTTGTCATTTCATATTATATGCAATGCAAGATTCCTTTATCGACTTACTTAAATTGTTATTACCTGAAATAATTGTAGATTATTTTGAACTTACTTCTTATGAAAAAGGAGATGAGATACTTCATCTGTACCTTAGAGAGATTAATTCAGTTCCTAAAGAATACAGGGCGTCTAAATTAAGTTCAAAAGGATTCTTTGATGAGATAACGGTGCAGGATTTTCCTATCCGAGGACACCAAGTGTATTTGCATATCACTCGCAGAAGATGGCTTAACCAAGACACTGGAAAAGTGGTGTTTAGAGATTGGAATTTAGTAGCGGACGGCACTCGAGTAACACAAGAGTTTGCGTCTTTTTTAAAAGAGATCAATAGATTCCAAACCAAATGATTGTAATGCCATTGCCTCTTTCTATGGAGTTTCAGGTAGAAATTTACAATATCAATACAAAGAGTTTTTAAGTAATTTCAAAGCTTGGGATCAACTCAAACATGCGGAAAAATGGCTTCTCTTTCCCCAAAACATAGGCAAACGCTTGTCAATAGATGAAACTTCCCTTTCCAATGGCGAACTATATACCGTTGTAACCAACAAAGCGGCTAAAGGAAGAAAAGGAACCATAGTTGCTATGATTGCTGGAACTAAAGCGGAAACGGTAATATCTTTCATTGAACAAATCCCAATCAAACAGCGCAAGCAAGTCAAAGAAATTACTTTGGATATGGCAGCAAATATGGGATTAATAGCCAAGAAATGTTTTCCAAATGCAATTCAAGTCACCGACCGTTTCCATGTTCAAAAACTAGCACTAGACGCTTTACAAGAAATCAGAATAAAATACCGTTGGCAAGCGATAGACCTAGAAAACGAAGCTATTGAGAAGGCTAAAAGCAGTAAAATTAAGTACGAATCTCAAATGTTATCAAATGGAGATACCAATAAGCAATTATTAGCCAGAAGCCGGCACTTTCTCAACAAAAACAAGTCTAAATGGTCAAAAAGCCAAATAATTAGAGCTATATTATTGTTCGATTTATATCCTGAAATCCAAAAAGCATATGAATTAGCTCAAGACTTAAGAAACATCTTCGAGAATACACAGAATAAAATTATTGGACTCTCAAGATTGGCTAAATGGCACGAGAAAGTAAATCAATCCGGATTTAAATCCTTTAACACAATCTCACGATCAATAGAGAATCACTATCAAACAATCTTGAATTATTTTGATAACAGAAGTACCAATGCTTCAGCTGAATCTTTTAATGCAAAAATAAAAGCGTTTAGATCTCAATTTAGAGGGGTTAGAAACATTGGATTCTTCCTTTTCAGGCTAACCAATATCTATGCATAAATTTTACTTCCCCACAGGTTTTAGGATTGATCCAAATTTTACTTCCCCACAGGTTTTAGGATTGATCCGTTTTAGGATTGATCCAGTTGTAGTCGGTATTCAACTGTGTTACATCGTCGTGTGATTTCAGGACGGGACAAAAGCACAAAATAAAAAAAGCTCCAAACATAGTTTGAAGCTTTTGTACTCAGAGCGGGACTTGAACCCGCACGAACATTGCTGTTCACTGGATTTTAAGTCCAGCGTGTCTACCAATTTCACCATCCGAGCATTATTAAAGTGGTACCTCCAGGGATCGAACCAGGGACACATGGATTTTCAGTCCATTGCTCTACCATCTGAGCTAAGGTACCAATATTATTTAACTATTTTATAAAAAATCCCGTCTCGAAATAAAAACGAGACGGGTTTTTTAAAAGAAAGGCAGCGACATACTCTCCCACAAAATTGCAGTACCATCTGCGCAGGCGGGCTTAACTACTCTGTTCGGGATGGGAAGAGGTGAGCCCCGCCGCAATAACCACCTTAAGGTTTTGCTTGAGGGTTTAAGGTTTAATTTTGTTTAAAGTTGTTTAACCAACAACCTCAAACTTTAAACGTTAAACTTTCAATACAGCTACGCTGTAAATATTTTAACATACTGAGATAAAGAACATAAAAAGTGTTTTAGAAAGTTTCTTCTCTCTCTCGTCTCGTTTAGAACGAGACCAGAGAGAGAAAAGGGTGTACATAAGCTTACGGGTTATTAGTACTACTCGGCTATGACATTACTGCCTTTACACCTATAGCCTATCAACGTGGTCATCTTCCACGACCCTTAAAAGAAATCTCATCTTGTGGTGGGTTTCGCGCTTATATGCTTTCAGCGCTTATCCCTTCCAAACGTAGCTACTCTGCGGTGCCCCTGGCGGGACAACAGATACACTAGAGGTTTGTCCAATTCGGTCCTCTCGTACTAGAATCAGATCCACTCAAATTTCTAACGCCCACAGTAGATAGAGACCGAACTGTCTCACGACGTTCTGAACCCAGCTCGCGTGCCACTTTAATGGGCGAACAGCCCAACCCTTGGGACCTTCTCCAGCCCCAGGATGTGACGAGCCGACATCGAGGTGCCAAACCCCCCCGTCGATATGAGCTCTTGGGGGAGATCAGCCTGTTATCCCCGGCGTACCTTTTATCCTTTGAGCGATGGCCCTTCCATGCGGAACCACCGGATCACTATGCTCTACTTTCGTACCTGATCGACCTGTATGTCTCTCAGTCAAGCTCCCTTATGCCATTGCACTCTTCGCACGGTTACCAAGCGTACTGAGGGAACCTTTAGAAGCCTCCGTTACTCTTTTGGAGGCGACCACCCCAGTCAAACTACCCACCAAGCAATGTCCCCCACAATATGGGGTTAGGCCTCAGATAAACAAAGGGTTGTATTTCAACAATGACTCCACAACGCCTGGCGACGCCACTTCACAGTCTCCAACCTATCCTACACATCATTTATCCAAGGTCAATACTAAGCTATAGTAAAGGTGCACAGGGTCTTTTCGTCCCACTGCGGGTAAACGGCATCTTCACCGTTACTACAATTTCACCGAGCTCATGGCTGAGACAGTGTCCAGATCGTTACACCATTCGTGCAGGTCGGAACTTACCCGACAAGGAATTTCGCTACCTTAGGACCGTTATAGTTACGGCCGCCGTTTACTGGGGCTTCAATTCAATGCTTCTCCGAAGATAACATCTCCTCTTAACCTTCCAGCACCGGGCAGGTGTCAGGCCCTATACTTCATCTTACGATTTTGCAGAGCCCTGTGTTTTTGATAAACAGTCGCCTGGACCTCTTCACTGCGGCCTCGTCTTACGACGAGGCGACCCTTCTCCCGAAGTTACGGGTCTATTTTGCCTAATTCCTTAGCCATGAATCTCTCGAGCACCTTAGGATTCTCTCCTCGACTACCTGTGTCGGTTTGCGGTACGGGTACTAATTACCTGAAGTTTAGAGGTTTTTCTTGGAAGCCCTTAGGCGCACTATCTCTTTGTCCGAAGACTCCGAGTACTATCGTATTTCACCAAAATCTACGGATTTGCCTATAGATCTTATAGCTAGGTACTTCAACGAACTATTCCGTCAGTTCGCGGCGCTTTCATCACTCCGTCACCCCATCACAGTAATCAGTAGTACGGGAATATTAACCCGTTGGCCATCGACTGTCCCTTTCGGGTTCGCCTTAGGTCCCGACTAACCCACAGCTGATTAGCATAGCTGTGGAAACCTTAGTCTTTCGGTGTGCGGGTTTCTCGCCCGCATTATCGTTACTTATGCCTACATTTTCTTTTCTGTCCAGTCCAGCTCTCCTTACGAAAAACCTTCAACCCTGACAGAATGCTCCCCTACCACTTGCAGTTGCCTGCAAATCCATAGCTTCGGTAATATGTTTATGCCCGATTATTATCCATGCTCGTCCGCTCGACTAGTGAGCTGTTACGCACTCTTTAAATGAATGGCTGCTTCCAAGCCAACATCCTAGCTGTCTGGGCAGACAAACCGCGTTCTTTCAACTTAACATATATTTGGGGACCTTAGCTGATGGTCTGGGTTCTTTCCCTCTCGGACTTGGACCTTAGCACCCAAGCCCTCACTGCATAAAAACATTATATAGCATTCGGAGTTTGTCAGGAATTGGTAGGCGGTGAAGCCCCCGCATCCAATCAGTAGCTCTACCTCTATATAACTTATAATATGCGCTGCACCTAAATGCATTTCGGGGAGTACGAGCTATTTCCGAGTTTGATTGGCCTTTCACCCCTACCCACAGGTCATCCGAAGACTTTTCAACGTCAACCGGTTCGGACCTCCACACTGTGTTACCAGCGCTTCATCCTGCCCATGGGTAGATCACACGGTTTCGCGTCTAACACTACTGACTAAAGCGCCCTATTCAGACTCGCTTTCGCTACGGATCCATGGCTTAACCACTTATCCTTGCCAGCAACGTTAACTCGTAGGCTCATTATGCAAAAGGCACGCCGTCACCCAACTAATGGGCTCCGACCGCTTGTAAGCGTATGGTTTCAGGATCTATTTCACTCCGTTATTCACGGTTCTTTTCACCTTTCCCTCACGGTACTGGTTCACTATCGGTCTCTCAGGAGTATTTAGCCTTAGCGGATGGTCCCGCCAAATTCAGACAGGGTTTCACGTGCCCCGCCCTACTCAGGATACCACTATCTATTACATTCATTACCCATACGGGGCTATCACCCTCTATGGCGTCACTTTCCAGTAACTTCCGGTTCTGTTTGCATAAAATATCGTGGTCCTACAACCCCAACATTGCCGTAACAACATTGGTTTGGGCTAATCCGCGTTCGCTCGCCACTACTTACGGAATCACTTTTGTTTTCTTCTCCTCCGCCTACTTAGATGTTTCAGTTCAGCGGGTTTGCCCACCTATCGGTGTACTATGTCTTCAACATAGTGGGTTGCCCCATTCGGATACCTGCGGATCAATCGGTGTGTGCCCGTCCCCGCAGCTTTTCGCAGCTTATCACGTCCTTCTTCGCCTCTGAGAGCCTAGGCATCCCCCATACGCCCTTATTTTGCTTATTGTACTTACGGTTTATTGTTTTTTGTTTATCGCTTATCGTTTTGTAACTACAAACTAAAAACTATCAACAACAAACGCATTTGTTCTTTCTACTTTTTATTATTTCTTATCTCAATATGTCAATGAACTTTAATATGTATTAAGATTCTTGTATTAAGTATTAAGATTTTGTCTTAATTCTTGATACTATCATCTTGATACTATCTGTGGAGAATAACGGAGTCGAACCGTTGACCTCCTGCGTGCAAGGCAGGCGCTCTAGCCAGCTGAGCTAATCCCCCAATCTAATTATGAATTGTGAATTATGAATTATGAATGATTATTCACAACCTCTCAACTCTAGAATTTCCTTTTTTTAAGCTTTCTACAGTCTTTTTTAATTTATAACTTATAATTCATAACTTATAACTCTAAAAAAGTAGTCCCGGGCAGACTCGAACTGCCGACCCCTACATTATCAGTGTAGTACTCTAACCAGCTGAGCTACGAGACTCTGTTTTTTACTTATTTTTAATTCTTTTTTTTAAATTAACAGCAAGAGTAATATAATCTTCGGTCTTGAAACCAATTGTCTCTTCGTCTTCTCTCTTTAGCGTGCCTTGCAGCTAACACTAAAGCTCTAGAAAGGAGGTGTTCCAGCCGCACCTTCCGGTACGGCTACCTTGTTACGACTTAGCCCTAGTTACCAGTTTTACCCTAGGCAGCTCCTTGCGGTCACCGACTTCAGGCACCCCCAGCTTCCATGGCTTGACGGGCGGTGTGTACAAGGCCCGGGAACGTATTCACCGGATCATGGCTGATATCCGATTACTAGCGATTCCAGCTTCACGGAGTCGAGTTGCAGACTCCGATCCGAACTGTGACCGGTTTTATAGATTCGCTCCTCCTCACGAAGTGGCTGCTCTCTGTACCGGCCATTGTAGCACGTGTGTAGCCCAAGGCGTAAGGGCCGTGATGATTTGACGTCATCCCCACCTTCCTCACAGTTTGCACTGGCAGTCTCGTTAGAGTTCCCGACATGACTCGCTGGCAACTAACAACAGGGGTTGCGCTCGTTATAGGACTTAACCTGACACCTCACGGCACGAGCTGACGACAACCATGCAGCACCTTGTAAATTGTCTTGCGAAAGATCTGTTTCCAAATCGGTCAATCTACATTTAAGCCTTGGTAAGGTTCCTCGCGTATCATCGAATTAAACCACATGCTCCACCGCTTGTGCGGGCCCCCGTCAATTCCTTTGAGTTTCAGGCTTGCGCCCGTACTCCCCAGGTGGGATACTTATCACTTTCGCTTAGCCACTGAAATTGCTCCCAACAGCTAGTATCCATCGTTTACGGCGTGGACTACCAGGGTATCTAATCCTGTTCGCTACCCACGCTTTCGTCCATCAGCGTCAATCCACTGGTAGTAACCTGCCTTCGCAATTGGTATTCCATGTAATCTCTAAGCATTTCACCGCTACACTACATATTCTAGTTACTTCCCAGTAATTCAAGTTCAGCAGTATCAATGGCCGTTCCACCGTTGAGCGATGGGCTTTCACCACTGACTTACTAAACCGCCTACGGACCCTTTAAACCCAATGATTCCGGATAACGCTTGGATCCTCCGTATTACCGCGGCTGCTGGCACGGAGTTAGCCGATCCTTATTCTTACGATACCGTCAAGCTCCTTCACGAAGGAGTGTTTCTTCTCGTACAAAAGCAGTTTACAATCCATAGGACCGTCATCCTGCACGCGGCATGGCTGGTTCAGGCTTGCGCCCATTGACCAATATTCCTCACTGCTGCCTCCCGTAGGAGTCTGGTCCGTGTCTCAGTACCAGTGTGGGGGATCTCCCTCTCAGGACCCCTACCCATCGTCGCCATGGTAAGCCGTTACCTTACCATCTAGCTAATGGGACGCATGCTCATCTTTTACCGTTGGAACTTTAATATGAACTTCATGCGAAATCCATATACCATGGGGTATTAATCCAAATTTCTCTGGGCTATCCCCCTGTAAAAGGTAGATTGCATACGCGTTACGCACCCGTGCGCCGGTCTCTAGTTCCGAAAAACTATACCCCTCGACTTGCATGTGTTAAGCCTGCCGCTAGCGTTCATCCTGAGCCAGGATCAAACTCTTCATCGTATATTATTAAGCATTACTGCTTGTCTTATTTTCGACTCCGATTCTAGTGGTTATTCTCAAATCTTCCGATTCTATTACTCTTATTTTATTTGTCTCGTCTTTCGGACGAGACGGCTGTCAATTCAATATGTCTAGGAACGTGTTCTTCTTTTGTTTTGCCCGAGACGCGATAAATCGCCGTCTCTACCAAAGCGGGTGCAAAAGTAACAATTCTTTTTTAACCAACAAGAAAATTTTGAAGTTTTTTTTGAAAATTTTATTTCCGTGTACTTCTCACTTTTCTTATTCAGTTTTTCAAGGAACGTTACGTATTTTGCGGGGTGCAAAGATAAGCTCCGTTTTCGAATCTCACAAGCTTTTTTGAATCTTTTTTTGAAAAAAAATTTTTCTTTCTAATTCTATCAGCCTGTCAGGATTTCTATGAACGTCTGCGTTGTTGCGGGTGCAAAAGTAGTGCGTTTATTCGTTTTGACAATGGCTTTTTTAATCTTTTTTATATTTATTTTTTAAGTGATTGATATGTTGATATTTATAAATACAAATGTTGCAGGACTGCGGACTTTTCTGCGCCGATACCCATGTTGGGATACTTTTTACCTCTAATCAGAGGCGGTTTTTCTCGCAAAGACGCAAAGGCGCTAAGGCAAAACCGATTTCTTTGTGATTAAGGAGACGCAAAACAGGAAAACACAAAACAAGAGACATATAACAAGGAGAAGTATAACAATACGTCTCTACGGCAGAATCCCTTCTATTGCCTCTTTTAAGATTCACGCAAAAACGGATTTCATTTTGGATAATTCCCTCCTATATATATTATGGTGTCGATTATCTGCCTTCCCTCTTATGAAAACCCATCCCCTAGCCCTGATGGGAATGGAAAGCCTCGAGGAAATAAACCTATTTTTCCTGGACCGACAGAGCGACCAACGGAAGCTCCTGACGGGACAATAGGAAAAATGGTTTATGACCGAGAGCTTGTAATGGACAGCAGGAAATAGCTCCTGATTATTATTTTGAATACCTAAATGAATTATCAATCTTTTTGGATTACCAGAAACTATCTAATTTCTTTCGCAAATCGACAAAAAAACCGAACTTTGCACTCTAAAAATTACACTTATGACACTTCATATAGAAACTCCTGCTTTGCTCTTTTCGGCCACTTCGCTAATCTTATTAGCATATACTAATCGGTTTTTGACGGTTGCGACCATTGTACGAGGCCTGAAGAAAGTTTATAAAGAGAAAGAGAACCGTATGATTTTATTGGAGATAAAGAACCTCAACCGCCGATTGACACTTATTCGCTTTATGCAAATGTCGGGTGTACTGAGTTTGTTTTTATCGGTTTTTACGATGCTTGTTTTATTCCTGGATTACCAATTGACAGGGATTTATTTGTTTGGATTTAGCTTACTTGCTCTTTTGACCTCTTTGGCACTATGTTTTTGGGAGATTAACATCTCTGTTGACGCTTTGCGATTGCATTTGAGTGACCTTACTCATAAAGAACTCGAAAAGGAACAACAAACAAAATAACTTAGGCAACAAATCGTTCTTTTCTGAAAGAATATACTATTGATTTTAAGATACTTTTTAAACCTTTTGCAGTAAAAAAAGTCTTATACCAATAATTCTTTCGAAATATGAAAAACGAAATCTTATGGTCTCTTCGCTTAGGTTTTAGTACCGAGCAATCTAAATCTATAGAAAAATTAGGAATAGAAGATTTTTTGAAACAATCTTTTAAAGCTTCTTATAATACAACTGTTCCAGATTTGCTGAAAGATAGTCCGAAAACTTTTGAGGATTTTAAAGCTATTAGAAAGACCAAAAAGGATGATCCCGAAAAATCGAAGGAATTATTAAAACAAGAAAATCAGACTTTACAAGAGCTAAAAGCGTGGTGGATTGAACAAATTGCATCCAATGAATTTCCGCTACGAGAGAAAATGACACTTTTTTGGCACAATCATTTTGTTACTTCTTCGCAAAAAGTAAAAATAAACTATTGGCTTTTTCAAAATAATCAATTGTATCGGGAAGAGGCTTTTGGGAATTTTAAAACACTGACCAAAAAAACGTTGCAGACCAATGCAATGGTACGTTATCTGGACAATACCGATAATCGAAAAGGTAAAAGCAACGAGAATTTAAGCCGTGAACTACTCGAACTTTTTACATTAGGCATCGGAAATTATTCGGAATCAGATATTAAAAACGGAGCTAAGGGGCTTGCCGGTTTAGGCATTGGGAAAGATGGTGCGGTGTATCACCCTTTTTTTGAAGACAATGACTCTATTGAGTATTTGGGCAAAAAAGGAACATTAAAAATGAACGAAATGGTAAATGCCATTTTTGACCATCCAAAAATTCCTTATTTATTGACCAAAAAAATCCTTCAATGGTTTATCTACGATCAGCCGAAAGATGAACTAATTCAATATTATGGAAAGTATTTCAAAAAAGTGAATTTTGAAATCGAGCCTTTGTTATTAAAAATATTCACTGAGGAATTCGCCAAAAAAGAAACTTCTGGCGCAAAAATTAAAAATCCGCTGGAATATTCATTGCAATTGATTGATGAACTCCATATCGAGAATCCCAATATGAATGCTTTGGTTTATTTTCTAAAGCAACAAGGCATGGACTTGTTCAACCAGCCCAATGTAAAAGGCTGGGACGGCGGAAACAGCTGGCTTACTTCACAAATCTATTTACAAAGAAACAATATTGCCGATATGCTTTGTAATGGAAGAAATTTCAATAGACAAAAATCGGCTATGGAAAACAACGTTGCCAACAAACAGTCCATTACTCCAACAATCGATTGGAATCCAAGTGAAAATAATAAGGGAATCATAAAAGGATTAACCGACAGGATGCTTTTTACGGTTGACAAATCTTCGCAGGAAGACTTTGAGAAAATTCTAAAATATGATTTTGATCCAAAATCCCCCGGAGCAGACAATGCAGTCCTGAGACTTTTTAATGCAATAGTAAAATCACCCGAGTTTCAAATCATTTAATTTTTGCAACTATGAACAGAAGAAACTTCCTCGCCTTAACAGGGACTTTTACTGGAGGCGCGCTTATTTTACCAGACTTCTTACATGCATTTGGCACACAGGAGAACCTCATAATTGGAGATCAGTGCGTTGTTTTTGTACAATTGAATGGAGGAAACGACGGATTAAACACCTACATTCCTTTTCAGGATGAGTTGTATCATCAATTTCGACCAACAATTGCGCTTTCAAAAAATGATGTTATCTCCGGCAATAACGGTATGGCTTTTCACCCTTCGTTAAAAGATTTTGCCACGATGCAACAAAATGGTGATTTATCAGTCATACAAAATGTAGGTTATGCAAATCCTGTTCGTTCGCATTTTCGAAGTCAGGAAATTTGGCAAACTGCCCCAACAAATCAGGAATATTTAAACCAAGGATGGCTTGGGCGTTATCTCGATTTGCAATGCAATGACCATCAGCCAACAGCTGGAATCAACATAGACACTATCGACAATTTGGCTCTTAAAGGAGAAGAACCAAACAGCATTACTGTAAAAGATCCAGATCGATTTACCACTAAAAAAACCATTGAAGATTCGGAACAATTATCTGGTAATCCACAGTTGGATTTTGTTCGAAAAATAGCCAACTCAGTTGTTGAGGGTTCGGATGCAATTCAGAATGCGTTGCAAAAAGGAACTCCATCAGAAATAAATTATCCAAAAACTGGATTGTCCAAAAACCTAGAATGGATTGCCCGATTGATTAAAGGAAATCTTCATTCGAAAGTATATTACACATCAATGGGCGGTTTTGACACACACGATAATCAACTGACCATTCATCAAAACAGATTAAAAGAACTCAATGATGCGGTTTTTAGTTTTTATAATGACTTAAAAAAAGCCCAATTGTTATCTAATGTTACATTGGTTATTTTTTCTGAATTCGGGAGAAGAGTCGCCGATAACGGAAGAGGAACCGATCATGGTACAGCAGCACCAATGTTTGTAATTGGAGGCAACAACCAAGGAAAAGTTATTGGTAAAAATCCAGATTTAACTGATTTGGACAAAGGAGACCTAAAACACCAAATTGATTTTAGAAGTGTGTATGCTTCTTTGCTGGAGCAAAAATTAAGTTTCAGCCCAAGCAAAATTGGAATAAGAAACAACACATTGAAAGGATTGTTTTAAGCAAAAGCATTCGTCAATTTTTTTTTATTTTAAATGACCTATCTTTGTCCGCTTTTTAAATAAAAAAAAATGACAAAGAATCAAGTCTTAAAAGGAACCTTTCTGGTTGCATTGGGCGCTACAAGTTACGGCATGCTTGCCACTTTTGTAAAAATGGCCTATGATGAGGGTTTCACTACTGCCGAAGTAACCTCATCTCAATTTATACTAGGAATTATTGGAATTCTCATTATTAATTGGTTTCAAAAATCAAAAAACAAAAATGCCGTTGTCAAAGCCACTAAGAGAAACATATTGCAATTAATGCTTGCCGGCACCTCAATAGGATTAACAAGTGTCTTTTATTACATATCTGTAAAATACATTCCTGTTTCCATTGCCATTGTACTATTAATGCAAACAGTTTGGATTGGTTTACTCCTTGAAATGATTTTGGAAAAAAAAGTTCCCTCAGCACAAAAGATTATTGCGGCGATTGTCGTTTTAATAGGCACTTTTCTGGCTACCAATATTTTTAAGAATGAAATCCAATTGGACTGGCGAGGGCTTCTCATGGGATTTTTAGCTGCCTGTTCATTCACCACTACCATGTTTACCGCCAATCGGGTTGCTTTAGGAATTTCGGCGGCACAAAGAAGTCTTTATATGCTTTTGGGTGGAATCATAATTGTTTTTTGTTTTGGAATCGCAACACAGAATGTAGCATTCAATTTTGAAATATTCTTAAAATGGGGAATCATATTATCCCTTTTTGGCACAATCATTCCGCCAATGCTTATGACTGCAGGTTTCCCTCTCACAGGAATAGGCTTGGGAAGTATTGTTTCGGCACTTGAACTTCCTGTTTCGGTTTTAATGGCTTATTTTCTACTTCACGAAAAGGTTGATTTATTACAGTGGATTGGAATACTTCTCATTATTTTGGCTGTTATAATGATGAATATCACATTTAAAAAAGATTAATATTATTGATTATCAACATTTAAACAACACAAACCCTAATATTAGTTGTTTTTTTCTTAAATTCGTAACTCATACAATTCTTATTAAATAAAAAAGACATTGTATCGAAAAACTATTTTCATTCATTTTCCCAATTAAAGATTCTATTAACTTAATTTTTTTATCATGAAAAAACTTTTTGCAGAATTTTTCGGAACGTATTGGTTGGTTTTTGGAGGTTGCGGCAGCGCATTATTTGCGGCAGGCATACCTAATTTAGGAATTGGATTCATCGGAGTTTCATTAGCCTTTGGGCTAACTGTTTTGACCATGGCTTATGCGGTTGGACACATTTCGGGTGGACATTTTAATCCTGCGGTTTCTTTCGGATTATGGGCTGGCGGTCGATTTGCGGCCAAAGAATTACTTCCTTACATTATAGCACAATGCGTTGGTGCAATTGCTGCTGCAGGGACGCTTTTCACGATTGCTTCTGGAAAAGCAGGTTTTATGATAGACAACACCAAAGCAGGAGCTTTTGCATCAAACGGTTATGGTGCTTTTTCTCCCGATGGATATTCGATGCAGGCTGCTTTTATTGCCGAATTTGTTCTGACTTTATTCTTCCTTTTAATCATACTCGGTGCCACCGATAAATTTGCTAATGGAAAATTTGCCGGAGTAGCCATCGGACTTGGACTCACCCTTATACACTTAATCAGTATTCCCATCACAAATACTTCGGTAAATCCTGCGAGATCATTATCACAAGCAATTTTTGTAGGAGGAGAACCCTTATCACAACTTTGGCTGTTTTGGGTGGCTCCAATTTTAGGAGCTATTGCTGCAGGATTTATCTATAAAAATCTGCTGCAAGATCATTCTCAAGCTTAATTCACACCTAAATAAATATTTAAAGAGAAAAACGAAATACTGAATTTGTTTTTCTCTTTATTTTTGTAAAATGAATTCATTATTTCAATCCGAGCCAATACATTTTGATCTGCCAGATGCCGAAATCATCTACTTTCCTTCTTTTCTATCAAAAGCCGAAGCAGATTTTCTTTTTCGGGAATTGCTAGAAAAAACACCTTGGCAACACGATGAAATTACCGTTTATGGCAAAAAACATTTGCAACCGAGATTGACGGCTTTATATGGAAATGAAGGAAAACCGTACTCCTATTCCAACATCACTATGCATCCTCATCATTGGACTTTGGCTTTACAAAAAATAAAATCATTGGTCGAAACGATTTCCGAAACCAATTTCACTACCGTTTTATTAAATTATTACAGAGATGGCAAAGACAGTAACGGTTGGCATGCTGATAACGAAAAAGAATTGGGCATAAATCCCATAATTGCCTCGATAAGTTTGGGTGCCGAACGCAACTTTCAATTAAAACATAACTTTGATACGTCCCAAAAAATGAATATTGTTCTAGAAAACGGCAGTTTATTATTGATGAAAGGAACTACTCAACATTTTTGGAAACATCAGATTCCAAAAACAGCCAAACCTGTTGGCCAAAGAATAAATTTAACATTTCGGACTATTGATTAAAATAAGGCATGGAAATTGCTATAGCATTTTTAGGCGAATATCTAATTATATTAATATCTTACACAAACGGGAAATGACAATAAATCCAGATTATAACTACGCTGACATTTAGAGAAATCACCCGCTAAAAAAATTAAAATTTTCAATATTTTTTTTAATTAAAATAAAAAGTAATAATTTTTTTTATTAATATTGATATTAGAATTAAAATCGTTTTATTAATCATTAACACAAAATAGAATTAATTTTCACGTGATGAAAAAGAGTAACCGCAAAGAATTAAACTGGGAACAAACAGAAAGACTGATGACATTGGCCCAAGAGGAAAAAAATCCATTTGAAATTATTAAAAAAGAATTTGGATTAGCTGAGAAAGAGGTTCTTGAAATTATGAAAAAGAAAATGCCAGTGGAAAAATATGAAATGTGGAAAAAGAAGGCTATCGCAAGTAAACCAAAACCAAAACCTCTTAAAATAGATGATTTTGATGACGATCTAGATGGCAAATATTACATAAAAAATAAATTAGATTAACAATCTTACTAACTCCTGAATTTCAGGAGTTTTTTTATTTTTATTCGAATTCCAAAATTAAACCCAAATAACGTAATGGAACACAGGTGTGCTTCGTCTGTTCGCTATCGGCTCGAGTCACAGATTATACGGATTCACACGAACTTCTAATTATTTTTAAAGCATAAAATCTGCGCAGTCTACGAAAAAAAACAAATAAAATTCTAATGTGGATTTTAACATAAATCACTATCAAGTCTCTATTTCCAAAAGAAGGCAACTGTGTAACATTTTTGGGGTTTGAAGTACTAATTCATTAAAACAAACTTAGACAAAATGAAAAAAATAATTTTTGCACTTGCTTTTTCTTTCTTCTTATGGACAAGCAAAGCCAACACCACAAACCTTCCTGATCCCAAAAAAGAAACAATTGAAGTCAGCATCAATCTTACTGATGTAAAAGATGATCAGGTTTTGGTAACTGTAAAAGCTCCAAAAATCAAAAAAGATGAAATCATTTACTGCCTTCCAAAAACAGTTCCCGGGACCTATTCTGAAGATGATTACGGACAATACGTTGCCGATTTCAAGGCGCTTGACGCAAAAGGGAATTTATTGACTGTTTCCAAATCTGACGACAACACCTGGATTATCAAAAAAGCAAAAACTTTGGCAAAAATCACTTATCTGGTGAATGACACATTCGATACAGAAAAAGGAAAGGGTTTTGGAAAAGATGATGTATTCTCACCAGCCGGAACAAACATAGATGCCAATAAAAACTTTATGCTAAACTTACACGGTTTTGTTGGATATTTTCAAGACAAAAAAGAAAGCCCATATAAAGTCACGATAACTCACCCTGCAACTCTTTGGGCTGCAACTTCAATAATTGACAAAGACGGTTCTACGTCAACAGATGTTTTTGAGATGCCACTATATTCAGAATTACTGGAAAACCCAATCATGTATTCCAAACCAGATTACACAACTTTTAATGTAGATGGTATGGATATTCAGATTGCTGTTTACTCACCAACGGGAAAATTCACCGCTGAAAGCATCACTCCCGAAATGAAAACCATGATGACAGCTCAGAAAACTTTTTTAGGAAAAATTAATTCGACTAAAAAATACACCGTCATTATTTACCTTTCTTCCATGACCCAAACCGATGCAAAAGGTTTTGGCGCATTAGAACACCCAACAGCAACCACCGTTGTTATGCCCGAAATGATGCCAAAGGACGAACTTGTTGAACAACTAAAAGACATTGTTTCACATGAGTTTTTCCATATCGTAACTCCGCTAACAATACATTCGAAAGAAATTCAGTATTTTGATTATAATGCCCCAAAAATGTCACAGCACCTATGGATGTATGAGGGAGTAACTGAATATTTTGCAAATCTTTTCCAAATCAATCAGGGATTAATCAACGAAGATGATTTCTATTCTCGAATAGTCGAAAAAATGGAAAGTGCCAAAACCATGAATGACACCATGCCTTTTACCACCATGAGTGCAAATGTACTTAAGGAGCCTTATAAAAGTCAATACTTAAATGTATATCAAAAAGGAGCTTTGATCGGAATGTGTATTGATATAATAATTAGAGAAAAAAGCGACGGAAAAAGAGGTGTTTTGGATTTAATGCACCATCTTTCTACTGAATATGGAGTTTCAAAACCATTCAACGATGCCGATTTATTTGCAAAAATAACATCTTTGACTTACCCTGAAGTTGGTGAATTCCTGACCAAATATGTCGCTGGACCTACACCAATTCCTTATTATGACTATTTGGCAAAAGTAGGAGTAACAAAAGTTATCAAAAAAACACCAGAAGGAGTATTCTTGAAAGGACAGATACCTTATATTGGTGTAAACAGAGAAAACAAAGAAATTTTTATTGGTGCCAATGACTTACCAATTTTTTATACCACATTGGGATTAAAAACTGGAGATGTCATTCTTGCCATCAATGACAAAGACTATTCTCTAGACAATATTTACGAGATGATTTCAGAAAGTCAAAAATGGAAAGAAAACGATTCTATTTCTGTCAAAATCAGACGTGATGGAAAAGAACAGTTGATAAAAGGAGTTGTAAAACTTCCATATATAGATACTGATGGCCTTGATGCAACAGATAGTTCAAAAGCCACTTTGAGAGAAGCTTGGCTAAAAGGATAATATTTTCAAGCCCAATCTAAATCCCATTCGCCGAGGCGAATGGGATTTTTTTTTAAATTCGCTCCCATTAAAACTACACATTCAAACTATTTTCTTTATTTTGCGCCAAAAATAAACAAAACTGGAATCCCAAATGATATGTGATTTTATGTTTCAAAAAACCAATATTATTTACACATGAAAAATTCAATTATTGCTTTTGCTACTTTGCTTCTTTTAGTTGCCTGTAACAAAAATGAATCAAAAACAAACCTTCATATCACCGGAAATGTAAAAGGATTAAAAGAAGGCACACTGTTTATTCAGAGATATGCTGATTCTGCCCTTGTCGCAATTGACAGCATCAAAATAGATGGAAATTCTGCTTTTGAAAGTAACATTGACCTGAAATCTCCCGAAATGCTGTACTTATATCTTGACAGAGGAGTCACCAATTCACTTGATAACAACATTATGTTTTTTGCGGAACCAGGCAATATCAACATTGACACTAACCTAGATTCATTCATCACAAGTGCAAAAATTACGGGATCCAAAAATCAAGAATTATACGAGCAATACAAAAAAATAAATTCTCGTTTTAATGACGAAAATCTAACATTGATTGAGAAAAAATTCAAAGCCTTAAAAAGCAACAACACAAAAGCAATGGACAGCATAAACAATTTGCAAGATAGCAATACTAAAAGAAAATATCTTTATGCTACCAATTTTGCGGTAAACAATAAAAATTACGAAGTCGCTCCTTATATTGCTTTGGCCGAAATCTATGATATCAATATTAAATATTTGGACACCATCCAAAAATCAATGACTCCAAAAGTGGCCAATTCTTTTTATGGTAAAAAATTAACCAAATACGTTAAAGCCATAAAAGAAACTGAAAAAAATTAATTTCATCTTTACCTTATAAATCAAAAACCGTCTCGTTATTAAAAACGAAACGGTTTTTTTTTAACCTATAAATCGCATAAAATCGAAAAAACCACCTAATATAAATTAGATGGTTTTTCTTTGAGCCGATAGAGGGACTCGAACCCACGACCTGCTGATTACAAATCAGCTGCTCTAGCCAGCTGAGCTACATCGGCAAAAATATGTTTGTAATGTGTTTCAATTTAAATAAAAAACCACCTAAAAGATAGATGGTTTTTTTGAGCCGATAGAGGGACTCGAACCCACGACCTGCTGATTACAAATCAGCTGCTCTAGCCAGCTGAGCTACATCGGCCTCTCATTACGGGTGCAAATATAAGTCCGAATTTCATTTTACCAAAATAAATTCGAACTTTTTTGCCCCTTTTTTTTACTACAAATCGTTGATTTTAGCAATCAATTGATTAGCAGTTTGTTCCAATTCAACATTTATTTGTTTGAAATGTGCTTTTTTGTTTTCAACATTTTTAGCGTTCACTTTAGTGATTAAAGTGTCAAAAGCAGTAATAGCTTCGTCAATCAACGCGTTTGTTTCCTCTGTAGGTTTTCCTGTTGTAGTAATTTCAAACAGGTAAACTGCTTCAATAATATCCCCTAAAACGTAATTGATGTCTTTCTTTAAATTCTTAACGTTTGCCATTTTATTTATTATTTAATTTGCGATTGCAAAAGTACACATTATCTTTCTAATCCTCACTATGAAATATAAATTTCTAAAACAGAAGCATTTCCCTTTAAATCATAATTCTTCATCGCTGCCGGAATAAGCACAGTATCCCCTTTTATATACTTATGTGTTTCACCATCATACTCCAATTCAAAAGAGCCCTCTATACACATATACACCACAAAAGACGAACCTGAATTTGCGACTGCTTTTTCACCTTCCAATGGAATAAAATTAGTCGTAAAATAAGGACAATCCACTACAGTATTAGACTTATTTACTTCTTTATTATATTCTTTATAGGTATCTACTTTTTTATAATTAATGGCATCCAATGCTAAATCAACGTGAAGTTCTCTTGTATTTCCTTGAGCATCTTTTCGATCAAAATCATACAAACGATAAGTAATATCCGAAGTTTGCTGTATCTCGGCAATAACCAATCCTGCCCCTATGGCGTGAACAGTTCCCGTTTCCAAGAAGAAAACGTCTCCTGGTTTTGCTTTTATACCATCAAGTATGTTTGTTAGCGTTTTATTATTTAGATTTTCCATGTATTCCTCAGAACTGGAATCTTCTTTGAATCCAACAATAATTCTGGCATCGGCATCGGCTTGCATTACATACCACATTTCGGTTTTACCAAAAGAATTATGACGCGCTTTTGCCAATTCATCATTTGGATGAACCTGAATCGACAAATCTTCACGGGCATCCAGATATTTAAAAAGTAAAGGAAACTGATTCCCGAATCTTTTATAAACGGCCGTTCCCAATATCTCGTTTGGAAATTCATTGATTAATTCTGTCAAAGGCTTTCCTTTGTACGCACCGTTTGCCACAACGCTGACATCTCCGTCAACTGTAGATAATTCCCAACTTTCACCCGTGATTTTAGATGTGATTGGTTTATTCAAAATTGTTTTTAATTTTTCCCCACCCCAAATTCTTTCTTTGAGAATTGCATCAAACTGCAATGGATATACTTTTGAACTCATTTTCTTTTTTCTTTTTTGTTTTTTTTGAATTTCTATTTTTCACAACCAAACAATAATACTGTTCAGTCAATTTATTGCATCAATTTTTTAATAGCTTCCAAAGCTTTTGGAATATGCTTTTTGCTCTCATACTATCAAACACCATAATGATTGTTCCGGCTTTATCAGCAACATAAGTTACTCTTCCTGGCAATAATCCAAACAAACCTGAAGGTACCCCAAAAAGGTTTCTTATTTTTTTGTCCGAATCAGACAAAAGTAAAAAAGGTAACTTATATTGTTGGGTAAATTTTTGATGAGAAGCAACACTATCACTACTTATCCCAATTACCTCGGCACCCAAGTCCTTAAAATCTTCATATTGATCCCGAAAACTACAGGCTTGCACCGTACAACCCGGCGTATTGTCTTTTGGATAAAAATAAATAACCAATGGTTTTTGACCAATTATTGCCAAACTGTCAAAATCATTTCCACTAGTGTCTTTGGCTTTAAAATGTGGAATTTTATCTCCTACTTTCAGTTCCATCTATTCCCCTTTATAGGTTACAAAATTACGCGGTGTTTCATAAAGAACCACTTCAAGATCCAATTCGGATTTTACTTTTTTTCGAATTTTATTCCAAATCACCACTACAATATTCTCGGCTGTAGGATTCAAATCCTGAAATTCTGGAACGTCCAGATTCAAGTTTTTATGGTCAAATTGATCTTCAACCTGCTCCTTTATTATATCTGTTAGGAATTTCACATCCATAACATAACCGGTTTCCTGATCAATCTCACCAGTAACACTCACAATCAATTCATAATTATGTCCGTGAAAATTGGGATTATTGCATTTGCCAAAAACAGTTTCATTTTGTTCAAAAGTCCAATCTTTTCTGTACAAACGATGAGCTGCGTTAAAATGAGCTTTTCTGGATATAGTTACTCTCATGGGGGATTAAGATTTTTGATTTCTGATTTTAGATTTTAGATTCTTGATTTTAGATTTTTGGATTCTGAAATCTGAAATCTAAATTCTGAAATCTTAAATCGTGTGTTCTTCTAAGAAATGATAAAATTCGTCAAAAATAATCTTGAACCAAACCGTGTAAATTTCAGGATTTAAAACCATATCGCTTTTAACATCCTCAATTTTCATCCATTTCCAAGCTTCGACTTCCTCGGGATTAATTATCGGTTCATCATTGTAATAACCAATCATTACGTGATCAAGCTCATGCTCGGTCAATCCGTTATCAAAAGGAGCTTTGTAAATAAAACTAAAAAGCTCTTTCAACTCCGCTTTTAACCCCATTTCTTCATACAATCGCCGACTCCCGGCCTGAATATTTGTTTCTCCATCCCGCTGATGACTGCAGCAGGTGTTGGTCCACAATAAAGGGGAATGGTATTTGTGATGCGCCCTTTGCTGTAGCATAATCTCATTTTTATCATTCAAAATAAAAACAGAAAAAGCCCGATGTAAAACGGCTCTTTCATGTGCTTCCAGCTTAGGCATCAACCCAATCTGTTCATCTAATTCGTTTACTAATATTACTTGTTCTTCTTCCATATGGTTAATTAATGAAGCAAAAGTACAAAAAAGATATCCTTTCTAAAGCCTTTACAATTCATTTGCTTTTGGCTCAAAAATTTCTTTTCAAACCCTGAGTTCGATTACTAATTTTTTGGAGCAGAAAAATTAGGCATTATTAACAACATTGTTCCCGCTATCCGCTGTATCTTTATGTTTTTAAAGGAAAAACATAAAGGATGCCGCTTCTATCGGGGCTAACGAGAGAGATTTGGCTTTTTTATAATCATCCCAAAAAAGAAAAAAAGTAATAATCAACTCGAACTTTTCATAATTATTTCGCAAATATTAGATTTCCCTTCATCAATATTTCCTTTTCCGTCTGTATCTTTGATATAGAAAACATTACTGACAAATAATTCAGCACCTGTCTAAATACAATAATAAAGAGACAGACTTAGGCCTCTTAATTAATTTTACAAACAACAAAGGAGCAATTTTCAACTTTCTTAATAGAACTTAGAACAAATATTTAGCTTAAAAAATAACTTCTTTTATCAAAATCTGGCTTTGTCAATTCAATTTGAAGCAATAAAATGTAAATAAAATTAGTACTACTTTTTATAGGAAGATAGTACTACAATAAATTTATTATTATAGTTGTAATTTTACAACAGTTTAAATTATTGTGCTAAACCTGGCATTTAAATCAAACAGACAAAAACACCGACATTTCACTTCATAGTTATCCTTTACTTATGGAGTTTAAAAACATCTATCATGAAAACAAAAACATCATTTTTATCCATTTTACTCTTACTACCTTTCTTTGTTTTTCAAGCTTGTGGGCAAAACAAAGAAACAAAGAGCAGTACAATGATTCCGCTTGACAATCATCAAGGCAAACCTGGAAACCCATACTACTCGCATACCGACACCACAAAACTCAACCTGACCGATGCCGAGTGGAAAAAAATTCTGCCAGAAGATGTTTATCTTGTTTCCCGAAAAGCAGATACCGAAAGACCATTTACTGGAAAATACTGGAACACCGATGTAAAAGGAACTTATTATTGTGCAGCCTGTGGCAACCTTCTTTTTCGGTCCGGAGCCAAGTTTGCCAGTAGTTGCGGATGGCCTAGTTTTTTTGAACAGGAAAACAAAAAAAGCATCGTTTTTCGGGACGATAATTCCCTAGGAATGGAACGAATTGAAGCACTTTGCGGCAGATGTGGCGGTCATTTAGGCCACTTATTTGATGACGGTCCTGCACCAACCGGAAAAAGATATTGTATGAATTCAATCGCACTTGATTTTGTCCCCGATACTAATAAAAAATAATCCTCATGAAAACAAAAGCATTAATTTTACTCAGTTTCCTTTTTACAGGAATACTATTTTCACAAAAAAATAACACCTCTAAAAAAATGACACAATCTAATTATGAAACCATAACCCTTGGTGGCGGATGCTACTGGTGTATAGAAGCCGTTTACCAAAACCTTAAAGGAGTAAAATCAGTAGTTTCGGGTTTTTCTGGTGGCAAAACGGTCAATCCCAGTTACGAAGAAGTTTGTTCTGGAACCACAGGTCATGCTGAAGTGGTTCAGATTACATTTGATAAAAATGTAACCAATATTAATGAAATTTTCAAAGTTTTCTTTACCGTTCACGACCCGACAACACTTAATCGACAAAGTGCCGATATAGGAACTCAATACCGTTCTGTGATATTCTATAATAATGAAGAGCAAAAACAAGCGGCACAATCCATTATTGCAGAATTAAACAATGCCAAAGTGTATCCAAAACCTATAGTCACAACTGTAGAACCTTTCACGAAGTTTTACGAAGCCGAAGATTATCACCAGGATTATTATGCCAACAACAAGGACAAACCGTATTGTCAATTGGTTATTCAGCCCAAATTGGAAAAATTTGAAAAAATTTTTAAAGACAAATTAAAACGAAAATAGTAATAATAATGCTACCGGAAAAATAACAAAAGAGGCTGTATCACACAAATTTAGTAATACAGCCTCTTTTATCATTCTATATAATTCTGTCAGTGACTAACTTCTATGGTATAAAATTTAACTTTCCCGTAAGTTCCTTGTTCATCACCTTGAGGATTACAGCCAACATTAAAATAATTATTAAATCCCCCCCATTTGTCATAATTATCACCGGCATAAACTTTCTTTTCTCCATCCACACTAACTTCCATTTTACCGTCTTTAATAACAATTTGCAAAGTAAATTTATCAAAACCAACTTGCTTCTTAAATGTATAACCATCATCATCAATCCATGATTCTTCTTTCAACAAATCATTTCCGGTGATAGATGGATTTGCAATTCTCTTTGATCTTAATTTTATAAAACCATTGTCCCAATAAACCTTTAAAATAGCTGGAGCATTTTTATCTTTTGCACCAATTAAATTAGCTTGTTCTTCTTTTAACCTGCCTCCTATCTGAGCAAAAATAATTCTTGAATAATTAGCATCCTTTTTGGAAACCTCAACCATTTTCAAAGATGTTTTTAGCGTAGCACCTTGCTTAAAAGTCCAACCCGCATCACCTCCAAACGAATTTTGTTCTTTCAATTCAGTTTTTGCCGTAGCTTTTTTTGCTCTTACAGCCTGACTAACATAAAAAACCAAAGACCTGTCATCCGAATCATTATACATAAATTTCTGAATATCCAGGTTTTCACTATAATCCAAAAGTGGCTGTCCTTTGTATGTTGTTGCAGCTCCTTCCGGAATAGTTAATTTCCATAAACTTAAATCTATTTTTGGCGCTTTTTGGGCATAAATAGTAAAACTGGCACTAGTAAATAGTGCTAACAAATAAATTTTAATTTTTTTCATTTTGGGGCTAATTTGGGGGTTGACAATTGTAATTAATTGATTTTCCAGAAGGACCTATAACGAGAAATCAACTGAAAAAATCAGAATGATTTCCACCAAATAAAAAACAAATACTTCTAAATAATCGATTACAAAAATCATTTTTTTATTTCATTCATCCAATTTTTTTTAAATATTTCCCCTTAAATAAAGTACAAAAAAAGTACCTCCAAAAAATACTATAAATCAACAAGATAGAGATAAAAACAACAAAATTTGGTTTCTTTCAGTATATTTTATCACACATATTTTGAAGATTACGATTGTATATGTGTAATAAAAACAATTATTTAATAGTTTAGGCTAATAAAAAACTAATTTTTCTGCAAAACTTCTGCAATTTTCAAAGCACATTTCTCTCCATCAATGGCGGCCGAAATAATTCCGCCAGCATAACCTGCGCCTTCTCCACATGGGTAAAGTCCTTTTATTTGCAAATGTTCCAATGTTAACGGATCTCTCGGAATTCTGACAGGAGAGGAAGTTCTGGATTCTGGCGCATGCAAAATGGCTTCATTGGTCAAATATCCTTTCATTGATTTCCCGAATTCCGTAAAACCTTGTCTTAATATTTGTGATAAAAAGCCAGGAAAAACCTGCCCCATTTCCACCGAAGTCGTTCCTGGAACATAAGACGTTTTTGGAATATCCGAAGAAACTTTATTTTGCGTAAAATCGACCATGCGCTGCGCTGGTACTTTTTGGGTTTCCCCTGCCAGATGCCATGATTTTTGTTCGATACTTTTTTGAAATTCCATTCCGGCCAAAGCTCCGAATTTGGCAAAAGGCTTAAAATCTTCCAACTTCAATTCGATAACAATTCCCGAATTGGCAGTAGCTTGATCCCTTTTGGATGGCGACCAACCGTTAGTAACCACTTCGCCCGGACTTGTGGCACAAGGAGCAATTACACCACCCGGACACATACAAAACGAATACATTCCACGGCCATTCACCTGTTTCACTATCGAATAAGGCGCTGGCGGCAGATGTTCGCCTCGATAATCACAACTGTACTGAATGCTATCAATCAATGACTGTGGATGTTCTGCTCTTACGCCCAAGGCAAAAGGTTTGGCCTCGATAAGCACTTTCTTTTTATCTAACAATTCAAATATATCTCGGGCTGAATGTCCTGTCGCCAAAATTAATTTATTAGCCAAAATTGTATCTCCGTTTTGGGTTACAATTCCCTGAACTTCATTGTTATTAATCAAAATATCAGTCAAACGGGTTTCGAATAAAACCTGTCCGCCACATTCGATAATTTTCTCCCGGATATCCTGTATAATTTGAGGCAATTTATTTGTTCCAATATGCGGATGGGCATCGACCAATATATCTCCGGTAGCACCAAAAGCAACCAATAATTCTAATATTCGGGTGACATCGCCACGCTTTTTAGAACGGGTGTATAATTTTCCGTCCGAATAAGTTCCTGCTCCGCCTTCGCCAAAACAATAATTGGAATCTTCGTTGACGATATGATCTCTATTGATGGCTTTCAAATCACGACGACGTCCGCGAACGTCTTTTCCTCTCTCGACAACTATTGGTTTTAACCCCAACTCTATCAATTGCAAAGCCGCAAAAAGTCCTGCCGGTCCTGCTCCAACAACAATAACTTCCTGAGCGTTTGACACATTTTTATAATCTGGCAGTTCTATTTTTAGTTCCTGAAAAGGTTCTCCTTTTAAATAAATCGAAACTTTCAAATTGATTTTGATCGCTTTTTGACGGGCATCAATTGATCGTTTCAAAATAGCCACATGCTGAATCTCATTTGCCGAAACTTTTATTTGTTTAGACAAATGGGTTTTCAATAGCGATTCGTTGGAGGCAATTTCGGGAGAAACTTGTAATAGGAGTTCTTGTGGCATATCGTATTTATTCTATTAGCTTTTCTTTCTATGAAAAGAACATGCAAAAATACTATTTTGTACTGACATTAGCTCTTTAATAAAAAATCCATTTTCAAAATAGACTTTGTACCTTTACCGCATTGAAATTTTGCACTTATAAATAATGTCCAGAAAAATAAAACTAATATGGGATTTTCGTGGCCCTGCTTCGGCAAAAACAGCCGAACACCACGAAATTCATTTGAAAGAATATATCACGATTGAAAAATTACCGATAAACATTACAGGATTTGAAATCCTGAACGAAATGTATGCAATCGCTTTTATGGTCGTAACCGAAGAAAATATGATTCAAGTACGCGATGCATTGAAACCGCATCGTGGGGAGGTTTATATTGATTAAAATTCCAAAAAAGAAATTCCAAATCCCAATGAAGGTAAATACCAATAAAAAAAATCCAAATTCCAAAACTCAAACGAGCAATTGGAATTGGAATTTTAAAATTTTGTAATTTCTTCTAATTCGCTACTTCGCTGATAAATTTAATTCGCATCAAGCGTAATTCGTCAATATCGTAATCTCCATCAAATTCTTTAAGAGCTTTCTCGATACTATCCGATTCTGATTCCATAAAATAATCATGTATCTCTTCTTGCTGATCTTCATCAAGCATTTCGTCCAACCAATATTTGATGTTCAACTTGGTCCCCGAATAAACGATTTGCTCCATTTCTTTAATCAAATCATCCATTTTTAACCCTTTTGCGGAAGCGATATCCGTCAAAGCTAACTTTCTGTCTATGTTTTGAATAATATATAATTTATTGACAGAATTCACTCCAGTTGATTTCACAACCAAATCATCGGGACGTATAATATCATTTTCCTCCACATAACGGTTTATCAATTCGGTGAATTCTTTACCGTATTTTTTGGCTTTTCCTTCACCAACCCCATGAATATTAGTCAATTCAGCTTGTGAAATAGGATACTTTAAAGCCATATCTTCAAGAGAAGGATCCTGAAAAACCACAAATGGAGGGACTCCTAATTTTTTAGCCACTTTTTTACGCAATTCGCGCAACATTGACATCAATAATTCGTCAGCAGTTCCAGATGATTTTGCCGCAGTTACAATAGCCTCATCTTCGGACTCACTGTATTCGTGATCCTCGGACATCATGAAAGATTCTGGGTGTTTCAAAAAAGCCAGACCTTCCTTGGTTATTTCAATTATTCCATAAGTTTCAATGTCTTTTTTCAATAATCCCGCCACAAGAACTTGTCGCAACAAAGCCATCCAAAATTTGTCATCGTGATTTGAACCTGACCCGAAAAAGGATTGAGAATCGGTTTTATGAGCATTAATAACAGCATTCACGCGACCTATCAAAGTAAAGACAATCTCTTTGGATTTGTATATATGCTTGGTTTTTTTGACAACTTCCAATAGTTTAAGTACTTCGTCTTTGGCTTCGACTTTTGTTTTTGGATTGCGCACGTTATCGTCCATGTCTGCACCTTCGCCAGTTTCGCTATCAAATTCTTCCCCAAAATAATGCAGTAGAAACTTACGTCTGGACATCGAAGTTTCGGCATAAGCAACAACTTCATGTAACAAGGCAAATCCGATTTCCTGCTCGGCAACCGGCTTTCCAGACAGGAATTTTTCCAGCTTTTCTACATCTTTATAAGAATAATAAGCCAGACAATGTCCTTCGCCACCGTCACGACCGGCGCGCCCTGTTTCCTGATAATAACTCTCCAATGATTTTGGAATATCGTGATGAATCACAAAACGCACATCGGGCTTGTCTATTCCCATACCAAAAGCGATAGTTGCAACCACAACTTCTACATCTTCCATCAAAAACATATCCTGATGTTTAGCGCGTGTTTTGGCATCCAGTCCGGCGTGATAAGGAACAGCGCTTATGCCGTTTACCTGTAAAACTTCGGTAATGGATTCTACTTTTTTACGGCTCAAACAGTAAATAATTCCAGATTTTCCTTTGTGCTGCTTTATGAAACGAATGATATCCGATTCGATATTCTTGGTTTTTGTCCGAACTTCATAAAACAAATTGGGTCTGTTAAACGAAGCTTTATAAACAGTCGCATTGGACATTTCCAAATTCTTCAGAATATCCTCCTGAACCTTTGGAGTGGCTGTGGCTGTAAGTCCAATAATGGGAACTTCACCCAACTGTTTAATGATATTTTTCAGATTTCGATATTCCGGTCTGAAATCGTGTCCCCATTCTGAAATACAATGCGCTTCATCAATTGCTACAAATGAAATAGAGACTGTTTGAAGAAATGCAACATATTCATCTTTCGTTAGGGATTCTGGGGCTACATATAACAATTTTGTTACCCCTTTTGAAATATCGGATTTTACTTGAGCGATTTCTGTTTTGGTGAGTGAGGAATTTAAAACATGGGCAATTCCATTTTCTGAAGAAAGACTACGGATAGCATCGACCTGATTTTTCATCAATGCTATTAATGGCGAAACAACAATTGCGGTTCCTTCCTGTACTAATGCTGGTAATTGATAACAAAGTGATTTCCCTCCTCCTGTCGGCATAATAACAAAAGTATTTTGTTTATTAAGCAGACTCGTTATTACTTTTTCCTGTAGGCCTTTGAATTGGCTGAAGCCAAAATATTTCTTTAATTCTTTGTGTATGTCAATTTCGTTTGAATTCATTCTTTAATATGTGGTATTTTGTATAAATTTGCGGAACATAAAGATACAACTTTCTTTTAGACTTACAAATTTAAAATTATCAGTTTTGATCACAAGGGAAAATATATTGGCCACTGCCAAAAAAACTATTGAATCCGAAAGCCAATCTATTGCAAAACTAATCGATTACATTGACGAAACTTTTGCCAAAGCTGTAGAAACCATCTATAATTCCAAGGGGAGGTTAGTTGTAACGGGAATTGGTAAAAGTGCCATTATTGCCCAAAAAATGGTGGCCTCGTTCAATTCAACCGGCACGCCTTCTTTATTTTTGCATGCCTCCGAAGCGATTCATGGCGACTTAGGAATGATTCAAAATGACGATGTTATCATCTGCATTTCTAAAAGCGGCAACAGTCCGGAAATCAAAGCATTAGTTCCTCTTTTGACTCGTTTTGGTAATACATTGATAGGAATGACAGGAAATATGACTTCCTTTTTGGCCAAAGGATCTCATTATGTATTGAATACGACTATTGAAACCGAAGCCTGCCCATTGAATCTAGCTCCAACAAACAGCACTACAGCACAATTGGTCATGGGAGATGCGCTGGTGGTTTGTCTAATGGTAATGAAAGATTTCAAAGCCGAAGATTTTGCCGTGTATCATCCTGGTGGTGCTTTGGGCAAAAAATTATTGCTTCGTGTGACAGATATGCTGGAGCACACTTTGAAACCTGAAGTAACTCCTGAAACTTCAATTAAAAAAGCTATTTTTGAAATTTCAGAAAAACGATTAGGAGTAACAGCCGTTGTTGAAAACAACAAAGTAGTTGGTATAATTACCGATGGCGATATTCGAAGAATGCTGAACGACAGGGATACTATTGCGGGTCTGAGTGCCAAAGACATTATGACCAAAAGCCCAAAAACAATAAAATCAACTGACATGGTTGTGGACGCCTTTAATTTGATGGAAGATTTCTCTATTACCCAACTAATCGTTGTTGACAACGGAGAGTACAAAGGCGTACTGCATTTACATGATATTTTAAAAGAAGGAATAGTATAATGACACATAAAAAACTGGGCGAAATGTCCTTTTTAGACCATCTTGAAGAATTAAGATGGCTTTTGGTTCGAAGTACAACTGCCGTAATTATAATGGCTTTTGTAACTTATTTTGTCAGTGATTACTTGTTTGACACCATTATTTTTGGCCCAACAAGACCCACTTTTTTTACCTATCGTTATTTCTGCGAATTATCGCATCAATTGGGATTTGCTGAAGGTCTTTGCATTACTGAAATGCCTTTCATTATTCAAAATACCGAAATGGAAGGACAGGTAAATATATTTGTCTGGATGTGTATTCTGGCAGGTTTCATTTTGAGTTTCCCTTATATTTTATGGGAAGTATGGAAATTTATCAGCCCTGCTTTGTATGACAATGAAAAGAAAAATGCTAGGGTATTCATATTTACCTCTTCGATGCTTTTCTTTTTAGGGGTTATATTTGGATATTACGTTGTTATTCCAATGTCTGTGAATTTTGTGGCTACTTTTACAATAAGTGATGTAGTCAAAAACCAATTTACATTGGACTCTTATATCGGAATGGTAAAAACCAGTATTCTGGCTAGCGGATTGTTTTTTGAACTCCCAATAATCATTTACTTTCTAACAAAATTAGGGCTTGTAACTCCCGAGTTTTTAAGGAAATATTGGAAATATGCCGTTGTAATAATTCTGATTGTAGCAGCAATTGTTACTCCGCCAGATGTGGTGAGCCAAACTATTGTTGCCATCCCAATGTTGCTTATTTATGAAGTAAGTATCTTGATTTCAAAAATTGTATCACGAAATAAAAAGAAAGAAAATGTCTGATATCGTACAGGAATTTAACGACTACCGTTCAAAAATGAACGAAAAATTATTGGCAGACAATAATAAAATAGTGAAACGCATTTTTAATCTAGATACTAATGCCTATGCCGAAGGAGCTTTGGACGTAAAAACCAAAGAACTTTTAGGATTAGTGGCCTCAACTGTTTTGCGTTGCGATGATTGTGTAAAATACCATTTGGAAACCAGTCATAAAGAAGGTGTTACCAAAGAAGAAATGATGGAAGCTATGGGAATCGCAACACTCGTAGGAGGCACAATCGTAATTCCTCATTTGCGCAGAGCTTATGAATTTTGGGAAGCATTGGAAGAGCAGGGCAATTAAATAATTTGAAAATTAGTCAATTAGATAATTTCATACGATATGTTAATTCGTTTATTTGATTGATTTATTTTATTTTATTTTGCCACAATTATCTCATTATCAAATTACCTAATTTTCACATTAAAAGATGAAATTAAGAGCAGAGAATTTAATAAAAACCTACAAAGGACGAAGTGTTGTAAAAGGTATTTCGGTAGAAGTAAACCAAGGGGAAATCGTTGGGCTTTTGGGGCCGAACGGTGCCGGAAAAACTACTTCCTTCTATATGATTGTAGGATTGGTAAAACCAAATTCAGGGAATATTTATCTGGACGATTTGAATATTACCGATTACCCAATGTACAAAAGAGCCCAGCAGGGAATTGGGTACTTGGCACAGGAAGCTTCTGTTTTTAGAAAATTAAGTATCGAAGACAATATTTTGAGCGTATTGCAATTGACAAAACTTACCAAAGAGCAACAACACGCAAAAATGGAAAGTTTAATTGCCGAATTCAGTTTGGAACACATTCGAACAAACCGTGGTGATTTACTCTCCGGAGGGGAACGCCGTCGTACGGAAATTGCCCGTTGTTTGGCTACCGACCCAAAATTCATCTTACTTGACGAACCTTTTGCCGGAGTTGACCCAGTTGCGGTAGAAGATATTCAGAGAATTGTAGCTCAACTGAAAAATAAAAATATCGGAATCTTAATAACGGACCACAACGTACAGGAAACACTTGCTATTACTGACAAAACCTACCTTATGTTTGAAGGAGGAATCCTAAAAGCGGGTGTTCCAGAAGAATTGGTTGAAGACGAAATGGTACGTCGTGTGTATCTTGGTCAAAATTTTGAATTAAGAAAGAAAAAACTGGAGTTTTAAAAAATAATAAGCGGTCAGTTTTATTATCCCAAAAACATTCGCCCATGAGTGTAGAAAAACCAACTCAGGAAGAGTACAACAATTGGCACAAAGATCCTGACAACTGGAAATGGTGTGGCCTTATTTATTACAACAAAGCAGATGATCGTATTTTTGTCCCAAAAAAAGCAGAATGGATGGGAATAACTATCAATTTTGCAAACAAAAATGCAAAATGGGCTATCATTTTGGTAATTTTATTTTTCTCATTGGTTCTACTTTCTGTTCTAAGAAGAAGTTGATTCAATAAAAAGTTTTTGCTGTAAATATCCAGACTTAAAAAATGATTTCTTTTAAAAAAACATCATCGGACTGATTTCCATACTTTAAAATATAACAATGATTAACATTTCATCTTATTTCAATTCATATATTAGGACTTTTATACTTACCTCATTATGATTGCAAAATTGACTGAAAAGAAATCATATCCCTGGATAGTTGTTGGCTTATTGTGGTTTGTGGCGCTGTTGAATTATCTGGATCGTCAGATGCTTTCTACTATGAAGCCCTCGATGATGCTTGATATTCCAGAATTGGCCAAAGCCGAAAACTTCGGACTTCTGATGGCTATTTTCCTTTGGATTTACGCTTTGATGAGTCCTGTTTCGGGTATTATTGCCGACAGGATGAATCGAAAAAACATGATTGTCTGCAGTCTTTTTATCTGGTCGGGAGTTACAATGGCTATGGGTTACGCCACTACTTTTAACCAAATATATGCTTTACGTGCGATTATGGGATTCAGTGAAGCTTTTTATATTCCTGCTGCATTATCATTAATTGCTGATTACCACCAAGGAAGCACGCGTTCTTTTGCCATAGGTATTCATACCACTGGAATTTATCTGGGACAAGCGTTGGGAGGATTTGGAGCAACCATTTCCAAACATTTTTCGTGGCACTTTGCCTTTCACTCCGTAGGTCTGATTGGTATTATCTACAGCATTCTTCTGATTTTTTTTATCAAAGAAAAGAAAGCCTATGTTTTTGACTTTTCTCAAAAATTTAGCATTGGAACAGAATTCAGACAAATGTTCAATGGTTTGGGAATCTTGTTCGGCAACATTTCTTTTTGGGTTTTGCTCTTTTATTTCTCGGCTCCGAGTTTACCGGGATGGGCGGCAAAAAACTGGCTACCAACCTTATTTTCAGAAAAACTGCACATGGACATGGCTCTTGCGGGTCCTATCTCAACAGTTAGCATCGCAATGTCATCATTTGTGGGGGTTTTGGTTGGCGGATTTATTTCGGACAAATGGATAATTCGAAATCTCAAAGGAAGAATCTACACTAGCGCAATAGGTCTTAGTTTGACTATTCCTGCTCTTTTTTTACTGGGCAACTGCAACAGCATCGAAGCGATTATAGCTGGCGGAATGCTCTTTGGGCTTGGATTTGGAATCTTTGATACCAACAATATGCCTATCCTTTGTCAATTTGTCTCGCCTCGTTATCGCGCAACCGGATACGGCATAATGAACTTTGTCGGAATTTCTGCAGGTGCGGTTATTACTGAATTTTTAGGAAAAGCTGCCGACAAAGGTGGAATGGAACAAATATTCGTTCTGCTGATTTTGGTGGTGATAATTGCCATCGTTTTACAACTGGTCTGTTTACGACCAAAAACGATAAACATGACGGAAGAAATAACTAATTCGGAATTAGTCAGCTAAAATTACAAAACCTCAGCAACCTTAATTTCAATTTCTTTGATAATATCAATAACTTTATTCATTTCTTTTTCGTCAAAAGAAGTAAAAGGCTGTGCAATGTTTCCTCTGACAATTCCCAATGCTGACAAAGCGCCTTTTAGACCTTTCAAATAACTCGATCCATACGAACCAACAGTGTAAATCCGGGTACTTATTTCCATTACCAGATTTTGCAATTCTTCAATTCTAGAAAAATCTCGGGCAATCGCAGCATTATAAAGAGCAACATATAATTTTGGAAAAAGATTCGCTCCACCGTTAACGCCCCCATGTCCACCCATCATAACCGTTTGAGCAGTAATTTCCTCTGGCCCAACAAGGAGTGTAAAATTTGTTTTTAGCAAATAACAGAGTGATTGAAAATAAACTGCATTTGCCGAACTGTCTTTCAAACCAATAATATTAGGATGTTCAGCCAAACGAACGACGGTTTTTACATCAATATTTATTTTGGTATGCGAGGGCATATTGTACAAAAAAAGAGGCAAGTTCACCTGATCTGCCAAACTCCAGTAATATTTGAATAATTCTTCTTGCCCCAAACCAAAATAATACGGAGGAGCAGCCACAACCGCCGCAGCTCCAGATTTTTTGGCAATCGCTGCCAAACGAATGCTTTCTTCAATAGAAGTATCTGTAATTCCTACCAAAACCGGCACTCTTCCATTGACTGCTTTACAGGTTTCCAAGATAAGTTTTTCTCTGGTCGAATAACTAAGACTTGTTGATTCCCCTGTTGTTCCAAGAATAAATATTCCGTGAACGCCACCAAGTACTAAATGCTCTACAAGGTGTTTTACCCCATCCAAATCCAAACTGAGATTGTCTGATAATAAAGGAGTCACCATTGGCGGAATAATTCCTGAAAATGCTTTTTTGATTGCCTGTTTTGCCATTGGATTGGTTTTTTTATTAATTCCGAATAACTATCAAAAGATACAAAATAACTTATCCTTCGCTAACCCTTTCGAAAATAATAAATAATTTGGCACACTCAACCTTGCTTTTTGTAAATCAACAATAGTAATAAGCGGAGTATTTGCATTTTCGCAGAAAACTTATTCCACGGTAATATATCCCAGCTGCTGTAGGTCGCCGTTATAAATATTCACATCAACTGTAGAATCAATTCCCGGCACAGTGGCTTTTTCTGTAAATTGCCAAAATAGCCAATCTTCCTGAATTTCTTCCCGATAAAAATTATAATTAGCAATCCAAAAAAGATAATCCCCAAATTCATCTTTCAGGAAATCATCATAGTATTTTTCCCCTGTATAAATAATTGGCCGTACTCCATAATGCTTTTCTACAGCATTCAGCCAACGTTTTAAACCAAGTTTTAACCGTTCGATAGACTGTTCTTTCGGGAGTTTTTCTATATCCAAAACGGGTGGTAAGTCGCCTTTCTTAAGTTTTACCGTTTTTATAAAAAGTTCGGCCTGTTCAAGAGAATTTTCATTGGGTCGGTAATAGTGATACGCACCTCGTATCATTTTATTTTCTTTGGCGCCAAGCCAATTTCTTTCAAATTCATTGTCAACCCTGTCATTCCCTACAGTAGCTCGTATAAAAACATATCGTAAGGGATATTTCTCTTCGATGGTATCTACATAAGACCAACGGATTTTCCCCTGATATTCGGATACATCTATACCGATAACTTTACCTTCATTTTTTTCAAGAACCTGTAAATTACGGGCTTCTGAAAAAAAAGTTTCACTATTCTTAAAATGTGATTTAAAACCTAAATAATTAGCCAAACTGGAACGATAATGATAGGCTACCGACAGAACGATAAGAATGACTATCCCAATAAAAAAGAAGTCAATCCACTTCCCGAAAAAAGCGCTTTTTTTCGTTTTTGGCTTTCGCCTTTGAACCGTTCTCCCATTTTTTCTCATCTAAAAAAACGACTACTTTTTTAGAAATTTATTATTAATTACTGATAACAAAACGTAGAAAATAATAACCAATGGAATGGCTAAGTAATCTAAGAAAATCAGAAACAAAACAGAACTTGCCAGAAAAACAAACTGAAGTACATTGTCCTTAAAATTGAACTTCTTTATTTTTAACGAAAATAATGGAATCTCGGCATTTAAAATATAGGCACTAAACAATGCTATCGCCAATAAAATCCATTTCTCGGTCAAAATTTCCAGAACCATCAATGACTCTCCAGAATAATATTCCTTAACCAAAGGAAGGCTCAATATAAAAAGTGCATTTGCAGGAGTTGGCAATCCTATAAAAGAATCGGTTTGACGCGTATCAATATTGAATTTTGCCAAACGAAAACACGACCCCAAAGTAATAATAAAACCTAGGTAAGGAAAAAACTGAAGCCAACCTTCATTCATATAAACCGAGCTGCTTTGCATCATTTTGAACATCACAAATCCGGGAACTACCCCACTGGTTACCATATCTGCCAAAGAATCCAATTGCAATCCCAATTCACCAGAAACCTTAAACAAACGGGCAAAAAATCCATCAAAAAAATCTAAAAAAATTCCGAGGCAAACAAAAAAGAATGCCATTTCGAATTGATCTTTACTTACAAATACCACAGCAATACAACCACAAAACAGATTAAGTAAAGTAATTGTATTTGGAACGTGTTTCTTGATGTTCATAATATTTTTATTAAATAATAAGTTCGACAAATTTAATACTTTAAGTGAAAGCTAAACTGGTTTTGTTAGGAGTTTTTGATTTCTTGTCTACAAAAGTTAGTATTTCATTAAACCCAAAATCCACATTAGAATTTTATTGATTTATTTTTTACGCAGATTACACAGGTTATCGCAGAATTTTTAGGTCAAAAAAGAGAAAATTCGCGTAATTCGTTTCTAATCTGAGTAAAATATCTCTTTCTTCAAATTTGTGTTAATTTGTGTAATTTGTAGCCATTGTACAATTCGGGTTAAATTGAAGTAGCTACATCATCAAAAAACTTTATTTTTGATAAAAATAAAAACTAATAAAGCTTTCGATAGTATCTTTTGAAAAAAACACAGCTCTATTTATTCCTAATTATTGTGAATGTCATCCATGCTCAGACTGTTCGAAAATATTCGAATGAGTTTATGAATATAGGTGTAGATGCTGCGGCTCTGGGAATGTCAAATGCTGTGGTTGCTTTCACCTCCGATGTTAATGCTTGCTATTGGAACCCGTCGGGATTAACCCATCTAGAAAGTGATCAGGTTTCTTTAATGCACTCTAATTATTTTGCCAATATTGCCAAATATGATTATGTCGCTTATGCCGCTCCAATTGATGACCGCACAGCTTGGGGAATTTCATTGATTCGTTTTGGTGTTGATGATATTTTGAACACTACCGATTTGATTGACAACGAGGGCAATATAGATTACAACCGGATTTCACTTTTCTCAACTGCCGATTATGGTTTTACTTTTTCGTATGCTGTAAAATTGCCCATAGAAGGTTTTCAATACGGTGTAAATGCAAAAATTATTCGAAGAATCATTGGAGATTTTGCGACTTCTTGGGGATTTGGATTTGATTTTGGGTTACAATTTGAACGGAAAGATTGGCAGTTTGGATTAATGCTTCGGGATATTACGACCACTTACAATATTTGGAACATCAACGAAGAACAATATCAGAAAATAGCAGATGCTATTCCCGGACAAAATCAAGAAATGCCCGAAAGTACCGAAATTACACTTCCAAAGGCCCAACTGGGAGTAGCTAGAAAATTTACTTTTCACGAAGATTACAGTCTTTTGGCTTCCGCCAATATGAACATGCAGTTTACGCAGACAAATGATATAATCTCAAGCAGTTTTTTGAGTATTGATCCGGCTATTGGATTGGAATTTGGCTATACCAACATTGCTTTTCTGAGAGCGGGAGTTGGTAATTTCCAGCAGGTAACACAATTGGACAATGGAGAAAAGACAGGTTTTCAGCCCAACATTGGCCTTGGTTTCAAATACAAAGGAATTGCGATTGATTATGCGCTGACTTCTTTGGGCAACCAAAGCACCGCTATGTATTCCAATGTATTTTCTTTAAAAATTGATTTATCCCTTTTTAGAAGTTAACTTTGAATTTTGAAAAAAATATAACTATGAAATCATCCTTATTCAAAAAAATATCCATCTGCACTCTTTTATTGGGATTCATTTGCAACTCTTACTGTCAAGAGATTGTATTGTCAAAAAATGCTCACATCAGTGTACTTACCTGCGGTCTAGGGAATGAAGTTTATTCTTTATTTGGACACACCGCGATAAGGGTTGCTGACATGGACAACAATCTGGATGTAGTCTATAACTATGGTGCATTTGACTTTGGTACACCAAACTTTGTATTGAAGTTTACAAAGGGCGATATGAATTATTTCATAGCAAATGATCGGTATGTCGATTTCCTGAATCAGTACAATTATGAAAGAAGGGATGTTTACGAGCAGGAATTAGATATTCCGCTGGAATTCAAACAAAAACTATATGACAATCTTTCAAAATCAATGCTATCAGATGAACGTCTTTATCAATACAAATTCATTGATAACAATTGTACATCCAAAGTGGTCGATATAATCAACAAAACATTAAATGCAGAAGTAATCACCAAAAAAATAGATACCGACAAAAGCTACAGATCTATTTTATTTCCTTATTTTGACAATCATTTTTATGAAAAACTGGGGACAAGTATCGTTTTTGGCACCAAAGTAGATCAAATGGGAACTAAAATATTTTTGCCTTTTGAACTGCAAAAAAGCCTAAAACTCATTCAATATCAAAACCATCCAATTTGCAAGGAAAACAAAACAATTTTGAATTTTGAAGAAGAAACCCCTGTTTCATGGTGGAATAACAGTCTTACCTATCTCTTTCTTTTAGGATTCATAACATTGGCAAACAAGAAAGCAATAGACTATATTTATCTGTTGACTATGGGGCTATTGGGGATTTTATTTGTCTTTTTGGGATTTTATTCCTTGCATCAGGAATTGGCTTATAACTACAACATACTGTTATTCAACCCTATCTTTTTGGGTGTAGTATATTTTTGGAGTACCAAAAACTCAAAATGGACTTACAAACTTGCTTTTGCTGGCATAGTGATGACAATTATGTATTTCTGTTTTATGATTACAAAAATTCATCTGCTCATTGTTTCTCCAATAATCATAACCAATTTGTTTGTTTTGATACGCTTAGTCATGAGAAACAAAAAACCAATTCCGATTATTATTTAATTTGATAATGAGATAATGTGGCAATGAGATAATGAGATAATGTGATAATGCGATAATTAGCAAATTAACAGTTATAATTTACTAATTATCACATTCGCTAATTATCAAATTTACTGTCCTCTGTAAAACAACACCGTTGAAACAGTCTTGAAAGCAATACTCAAATCTAGGTAAATGCTTCGGTGTTTGATATAATACAAATCGTATTGCAGTTTTATCAGACTGTCCTCGAGTTTTTCACCATAGGAATAATTGACTTGAGCCCAACCGGTAAGTCCCGGCTTGATAATATGACGAGTTTCATAAAACGGCATCATTTGGGCAATTTCATTAACAAACTCAGGTCGCTCCGGTCTTGGTCCAATCACGGCCATATCTCCCTTCAAGATATTAATAAACTGAGGGAACTCGTCAATTCTTGTTTTCCTCAAAAATTTTCCAAACTTTGTTACCCTGACATCATTTGATTTTGCAAAAACAGCTCCGGAATTCTCTGCATTTTCAATCATTGTACGGAATTTTATAATCTTAAAAACAACTCCGTCTTTTCCCATTCTTTCCTGAGTATAAAACAATCCTCCTTTGTTCCAGAAAACATTTCCAATGAAAATTATCGGAAGTAAAACCAGACCAATACTCAAACCGGTTAATGACAAAACAACTTCGGTAAGCCTGACAATAGACAAGTACAATTTGTTTTGATTGCTTCGGCTAAAAGGGAAAAAACGGTAAAAATCCCGGGAAATATACTGAACCGGAATCCGTTGGGTTTTACTCTCATATACATGAGTATATTCCCTGATACTCTTCCCAGACTCCAGCAAAATAAGCAATTGATGGTACAAATCGGCGGTAATCCCTTCTGTTTTTTGGGAGGCAACCACTATCTCAAAAATCCCGTTTTTTTTCACAAATGAAGTCAGATCTTCACTTTTTATCGATTCTAAAGAATGATGCTCCAAGGTTGAAATTGATTCCTCATCCGAATTTACATAACCAATTACTTTATAATGTGGATCAACGTTTTCTAACCCAAAAACAAGTTCTTTTACCTGTCCTCCTTCACATATTAAAACCACTTTTTGAGCAAATCTGTTTGATGCCAAAAATTTGACATAAATCATTCTCCAGGAATACAATGCTATAAAAAAGACAATATAAAAAATCAGTAATTGCAAACGATTTTTTGGCAATTGAGGAGAAAAAACAGGTGTCAACAAATAAAACAATACCGTGGAAGAAGTGGTTAAAACAGAACTCCGCAACACCTGAAAATGATTACTAGCCACTTGAAGGTTATACATTTCAAAAATAAGACCGAATACATTTATGTAAATAGCCAAAACAATTGTCCAATAATAATTTGTAACCGAAAATTGAAAATAATCAAAATTGAAAATAAAACCGATTAAATACAATCCAAACAAAACAAAAATCACATCAAAAATCCGTAAAAGTAATTTACGTTCAGATATTTCGAAGTGTATTTTTTTATTATTCCCCATTATTTTCAAAAATTGGATTGTGTCGCAAGTTACTTATTCTACCTCTTGAATTAAGCAATTGGTTCATTTTTTTGGTGTACACCTTTTGGTTATTTCAACAGAGTCAACCATTGAACTTTAACCAACTGCCAATCAAATTGTTCTGCTTTTCGTCTTGCATTAGTTGTAATTGAACTAAACAAATCTGAATCACCAATTAATCTGTCAATTGCATCGATCATCCTATTAACATCACCATCAGGAACCAACAAAGCATCTTTTTGATTTTCGAGTAAAAAAGGAATACCGCCCACATTGGTGGAAACAATTGCCAATCCCAAAGTCATGGCTTCAATCACGCTGACGGGCATATTGTCAAAATGGGTCGTATTTATAAAAATATCATATTCCTTAGATTTATTTATCCAATCATTTTTTGATAATTTCCCAGTAAAAAGGATATCCAGTTTAAGTTCTTTGGCTCTTTGTCTGACTTCCGATAAACTCCCATCTTTTTCGGGTCCCACCATACAAAGTGTTGCTTCGGGATATTTCTTTTTTATGGAGGCAAATACTTCAACCGCCATCATAGGGTTATAAATTTTCGCAAAAGAACGCACCCACAACAGATTCGGTTTTGCTTTTTTTCGTTCCAAAAAAGGATAATTTTCCAGTTCTATCGAATTAGGAATATACATAACATTTTCGTACCCTGCATCTTTGAATTTCTGCATTAAAAAAAATGACGGAGCCACATTCTGAAAAGAATGCTTAAAAATCATTCTGCAAATCTTCGGGTTATTTTTCAAGCGAGAAGCCAAATTCCCTCCATGCAAAATAGGAATATATTTTAGATTCAAACAACGACATAATTGAGAAACAGCAAATGCATACCAAAAATTGGTCGTGCTATAGACGTCAATCAAAACACAATCTGCTTTTCTGGATTGAAATACACTCCACAGCATATCGATAACGCGTAATAGTTTATTTCCATGTGAAGAACTATATGATACCCTAAAAGCTTCCAGTTCCAAAAGTGGTCCAAGAATCTCAATTGTAGTTGGTGTAACACCATGTTTGGATAACTTATTCCCTATGTAGAGCAGGTTTTTCATGTGTATAAACTTTTAACAATGAAAGAGCATAAACAAAGGCAGGAGCTGCAAGACGCATGGCGGCATGATTAATCGTCAAGAGCCAAAACACCAAAAAAGAAAGCGCCAATATATTTTGTCGATTATTTACCCACAAAAACAGTGGGGTAAAAAATAAAATCAGTAAATCAATCAAGCCTAAGCTACCGTGCTCTGCCAGCATTCTTGTGATTTCATTGTGTGATGCTACCTCTGTTCCGGTAATTTCGGCTCTTTTATATTTACCCATTCCCGTACCAACTCCAAAAATAATATTATCAATAAAAATTTCTAATTCTTGATTCATAATTTCCTCTCTACCTCCCAGACGATCCTTCTTTTCTCTTCCCATGGCATCTTGATTAGCATATCTTTTATTAATTAATCCGCTAGTCTGAAAGGAACTATATCCCCAAACTCCCAATCCTGTAATAAAAGAAATCAAAATTATTAATCCTATTTTTGATTTTATTTGACCATTTGCTCGAAAATAAATTACACCCAAAAGAATAATAATCATCATTATGGCAGTTATCATTCCACCTCTAGAAAAAGTCACAAGCCCTCTAAAAGCAAAAAACACCACAAGTCCGGCATTTACAATTTGCAACAACAGGCTTTTAGAATTAAACATAAACTGAACAAAAAAGACAAAAACCCCCAATCCCAAAATTGTAGACACTTGATTAGGACCGAACCCTCCTGATGTTTCAAAATTTGACTGTGTTCCAGTAATTACATCACGAACATTGGGAGTATATAAATACAAATAAGCCGCCAATGCCATTAAGGGTAAACAAAAAGCAGTAATCACCCCCAGTACCCTATTGAAACTTATTTTTCTTTGAAAACAATAGATAGCACTAATCCCCAAACAAACGGGTCCAGATATATTAAAAGAAATTATTTTCTTCACATCTACATTCAATTCAGGAGTAAGAGATGCTAAAATGATTCCCGGAATCAATAACAATAAGAAAATCCAATACAAAATTCCATTTTTAGAAAATCCTGAATAAACCATTCCTAAAAGCATAAAAATAAGAATGGAATATTTACCAAACTCATTTATAAGCATTCCGTCCGTCATTCTCAAAAGCACCTCAAAACTTACAACATAGGCAGATATTACTAATGCTTCATTGTTTTTATTTTTATTTTCGATAATATAATAAATACCGAAAACAAAAATTGTTAAAGTAAATAGTTTTGATAGAAAAGGCATTGCAAATATCAACACCCCTAGAAAAGCATGGAAGAGTAGTAAATAAATATAAGCGGCTTCTTCTTTTTTCATTATAGTTGAGTTACCCAATTTAAATATTTTTTTATAACGCTCTCCCCTGCATAATCACCCTGAACAGTCTCAAAAAGAGTTTCTCCAAATGTAAAACGTAAAACTTCATTTTCAATTAAATCGACTAAAGACTGATGAAAATTTTCAACGTTATTAGAATCCACAACAAAACCGTTCTGTCCGTGTCTGACAATCATAGGCATTTCACCAACACTGGTAACAACTACCGCTTTTTTATACAATCCATATTCCAAAAGAGCGACTGGCAATCCTTCAGATTCTGAAGTCAAGACAGCAATTGATGATTGTTCAAGTATATTCTTCACATCTTGCCTTGAACCATAAAGAAACACATTATTTTCCAAACCATAATCTGTTATCCATTTTTTGATTTGTCTCGAATAGCTGTCGTCAAAGTCTTTACCAACTAAATGAAAAGTCCAATCTGAATAGCTTTTTTTAAGTTTTCGAGCTACTTCCAATAATAAAGAATGATTTTTTTGTGGCCTTAAATTAGCCAAAGAAACAATTCGTTTTCCTTCTTTCCCTTTGAGAATCGTGTGTTCATCAACACCCTCCTCTGTTATTGCAAAATTGGGCAAATAAAGAACATTCTTAATTTTTAATTCTTCTTCAGACCATTTTTTCAGCTTTTGATTTACTACTATTGTCCCTTTAAAAAAAGGAAGAATCATTCTTAAAACAAATCTGGGTCTTCTCGACAAAAACTCACTGCTCCCGTAATGATCATGCCAAATCGTTTTTACGGAAGGATGTAACATTTTTAACAAAAAAGCCAAGAAAAATGAAGTACTATGTGCATGTATGTGTGTAACTTTATTTTTCAAGACAAAAGACCTTAATCTAAAAAGTGCACCTAAATCAAGCTGCTTTTTTTTGTTCAAAAACAAATAAGGAACCTTAGGATCTATTTGAGTCAATAGTGGTCCTTCTTTTCTTGTAGCCACCAATCCTGAAAATTCAATTTCAGACACCAATGCATTAGCATAATTAATAGCCATTCGCTCTGAACCACCAGCTTCGAGAGAATCTATAATCTGAAGGATCCTCATTTTATCAGGAGCTTTTTAATTTCTTCTTCGAAAACATCTGTAGTATATTTTTGAGACCACTCAATCGACAATTTACTTTTAGCAAGAAAAGTATTTTTATCACAAAGTATTTTTTCGATGTTCTCTATATCTTTTTTTAAATCCATATCAAGTATAATACCCCTATTTCCGTAATCTAACATGAAAGGAACACAGGAAACTTTTGTAACAAGTGGAACACATCCCCAAAACATACCTTCGGCAATTGCTTTTGGCCAACCTTCACTTTTGGAAGGCAAAATCACAAAATGACTATTTTTATAGGCCTTTTTGACAATTTCTTGATTTTGATTTCCATGCAAAATTACATTATTCCCAATCTGGTTATCCTTAATATAATTTTCTATTTTTTTTCTTTCAGGTCCTTCTCCATATAAATTCAGAATTACATTATTTCCTTTTTTGGCTAATTCTTCTATTAGTTTTACAGCATAAAGCGGATTTTTTCCTAAAACTAAACTTCCAACAAATAAAAATTCTATTGAAGAATATAAACTGTTTTTCTGAATTATCTCTTTTTCTGATTCTGAATAAGAAGAAGTAAAAAATGGTTTTATATTTTTAGACTGATTGGGCCATTCTCCATATACCAAAACCTGCATATTTCGAGTCAAAAACGTATTGTTCAAAATCCATTTTTGCAAACGATATGTCCATGGCTGTTTGCTCTTCGGATCCCAATTTCCAGCGTATTTAGCTGTTTTTATTTTGAACGGAAACAATACCTGAATAAAACTCCCTATTAATCCCATATTTCCAGGGCATCTTAAATGGATATGGTCTGCACTTTTCATTGCACAAAAAATCTCCCAGGAGATTAATGGTAGTTTGAAGAATGATTCCATATTGTTTCTAAAGCTTGTAAAACTAAAATTGGGTACTTCGCAAAAATTAATCTTCTCATAAAAATAAGAACTATCAATTTCTGTTAGTCGATCTTTTTCTAAAGGAGCGACTATAATTACTTCATCAACATATTTCAACCAAATATTCATTTCTCGCACATATGGAGCATAACCAAAATATTGATTATCTTTTTGAATATGATTGACATGCGTAATAATTGCAATCCTCATTAAACTAAATCTTTACTATTTTCATTTAACACAATTAATTCACTGCTCCCATTTTCGCAAAAAACATAATTTTAATAATACATTTTATAATATTCGATTACATTTTTTGACATTTGCAACTTTTCGCCTTCAGAAAATGAAAGTGCTCTATCTATTATTGATTTAATATCTGTCTCATTCTGATAAACTAGACAATTAACATTATCTTTCAATGAAGGATTTAGCCAATTTGAGTAATTTAAAATTGGAATTACCCCTATCGACATAGCCTCCAAAGTATTGTGACACATAGGCATTGTCATACCTGGTACACAAAAAATAAAATCTGCAGCGGATAAATAACTGCGCCATTTTTCTATTGGAATAGCTCCTGTCTGCCATTTCATTAAAACCAACTTATCCTTAAAACGACCCGTGTACAAATCTCGAACCAATTCATCTCCTGAAATTGAAAATACTTTTTTATGCTTTAGAATTTCAGTATAAATTTCCCATCTATTAAGTAGCCTAAAATTATCAGGGATAACTCTTGTGTTATATATCTTTTCTTCAAAATTTCCACTAATCAAAATCCCAATATTTTTTTTAAGAAGATCAAAATATGGATTTAAATAATTACTTGGATGCATAATATAAGGCAAAGCATTTTTGTCATAATCATCAGAAGAGTATATTTTTCTGTAATTATAATTCACTCTATAATCAGCATTTTTATGATGACTGAAAACTTTTAATTTCTTTATTCCTGAAAAAGGCTTTTCAAAATAGATATAATCGAGTTCATTAAACCATTTGGCTAAAAATATCATCCTCAATAAAGAAAATTTCATAACTATTGGTTCCTTATAAACATCACGTATTCTAAAAAAAAGATTGAGATAAGTTCTGACTTTAGTACGATGACTTAAATTGATATAAATTACGGGTTGAATATCACTATAAAACCGAACATGTGAATAATGCAGCCTAAACTCGTTAATCTTTTTCTGAATTTTCTTTTTTATAACGAACATTACTGTTGTTTTGGTCTGTTAAATATTAAACTCCACCACCCAATTGTTCTTCCAATTGCTTCTGAAAAAGCTGTTTTTCCATCTTTAGCAGTGATTACGTTACTGAATCTAATTACGGTAAGCAAAATAGTTATTGCATTCCATTTCAAACGGTCATTCATTTTGGGTTTTGGATTTTTTACTCTCCATACATACCAACCATTTCTCACTACCATTTTCCCATATTTATAATGATTTGGTCTTCCTGTAGCCTCATGATAATGGCTCAATTTTGCATTAGTATTCAGATACAGCTTTCCTGTTCTGGCTACCCGCAAACAAAAATCTGCATCTTCATACAAACCATAACCTTCGAAATAAGTTGAAAACGAAAACTTTTCAAAAACTGATTTCCTGAAAGACGAAACGCCTCCCATTAATTGTTCGACCTGATATACTTTATTTGATGGAGGCAAAAAACCAACACTTCTTCCATGAGAAAAAAGAGGAGAAAAACCAGGCGGTCTGTCACTGTCCATATTAATTTTTTTTCTTAACACAAAACGACTTCCGTCTTTTCTTTTCCAGCCATCAAAATAAAATTCATTTATTTTAGGCTGATAATTGATTCCGACATGTTCCCATTTTGTTTCATTCCAAATATATCCTCCAGCACCTAAAGCATCTGGATATATTTTGTATGTCTTAAATAATTCTTCAAAATAATCTTTCTCTAAAACAGTATCATCATCTAAAAAACAAACTACTTCTATATCTAATCCAACCTTAGAGATCCCGAAATTACGCTGTCTGGTCAAACCCCGATCTTCTTTTTCAACAAGAAAATAATTTAGATTTCGAAAGGAATTATCGCTTAAAATCTGCTCTGTTTTCGTATTTACAGAACCATCAATAATCAGAATTTCATCTGGATATAATGATTGCTCCTGAACCGACTGCAACAATTGAAGCAATGGTTTTGGGCGCATGTAGGTGCAAATAATTAAAGAAAATTTCATTTTTTATTTTTTAATTCGTTTGCCCAGTATAAACTTTGCTTCCACTGTTTCTGAAAATTATTGAAATATCGAATAGGATTTTTAATATTTTGAGCACGGTAAAATTTAAAAAATAAAATAGTTTTATAACCTTTAATTTGTTCAGCCGTCAAATGTAATTGCTTATACAACATAACTGTAGCCGAAGGTTTTGGCTGTATTTTATCCTGATGCCAAAGTAATTCCGGCTTAGTTCTAAAACCTCCTATCGGAGCTTTAAGATGAAGTATTTCAGGTGTTGGAATATAAATAATGTCAACTCCTTTTTTTCGTAATTGCATTCCAAAATCTCCATCTTCTCCATAACCAAATTCAAAAGCAATATCATACCTTAATTCCTCCATTTCTTTGGTATTTACGATGCTGCATCCTGAACCAAACGAGGACCATTGTGTGGCTATTTTCATTTTATTATCTTCCTTATAGTTGGATTCATAACAACCAAATGTAATTGCAAATACTCCAAAAACGTCAAAAATTTCTAAACCTTTTTCAATAAAATCAGTATCAATCCGAATATCATCATCTGCCATAAAAATCCATTCACTTTCAACCTGATTCAAAGCCAAATTTCTCGCATTGCATGCCCCAGCCTGATTCGTAAAAGTATTTTTTATTACAAAAGGCCAAATTTCATTTTGCAAATAATCTAATTCTGAAACACTATTTTCCTGTGGATTTTGTTCGACAATAATCACGTTTACTGGCAAATGTGTTTGATTTGATAAATCTTTCAACACATCATACAAATATTTTTTTCTTCCAATAGTCGGAATTATAACATCAATTGTAGCATTTTGTACCACCGATTTACTAGATTGAATTTGAATGTTGCTAAAAGAAATCTGTGATGTATTTCTATTTTTAAAAAATAGCGAATATATAAAAGCTAAAAAAGGCAATCGAAACTCATAAACCATCATATTGAGCAACAATAAGATAGTCCAACGTGTTTTATAATGCTGTTTTACAAATTTAAAAAGAGCAAATGCCGAAGAATTTGGCATCGGAGTTTCAATTGAATTCTGAACTAACAATTTAGGTTCTGAATAGCAAAATAATCCTAATGGCATACCAACTTTGGCAACAGAATTGAGATAGTAATCAAAATCAGAATCTAACTTGATTTTACCCTTAAAAGATAGTAAAGCAGAAGCATGAATAACACCTGCCAAACTACTCATTTGCCAAGTTGGGTAAGTAACTTTTTTATTTACATTAATAAATGGAGATTCCTCAACATAACCAATTCTATTTCCTAAATAATTATTGGGATTTGGATTGTAAGAAAACATCATTTTATCATGATGCATCAATTCAGGAATTGAAGTTAAATTAATTTGATCATGATAGCTTTCGTGGCACCAAACCAATTTTGATTCCGGAAACTGAATTGCCAATTGCATTAATTCAGCCGCAATGGACTTCTTTTCATCAAAGTGAATTGATTGAATATCTGCAGATTCTACTCTGGTGATAACACTATTTTTATGATAGATTACAATCAAAATTTATTAATTATGGATTTATAAAAAACTATATTTTGCTCTACTGTTTTTTCAATATCAAAAAAAGTTTCGATTCTTGTTCTTGCGGCTTTCCCAATAGTTTTGCATAAATCTTCATTCTTTAATAATGTTACTATTTTATCAGCAAAGACTTCATGATTTTTGGAATCAACTAAATAGCCACTTTCGCCATCAACAATCAATTCCTGAGACCAACCTATATTACTATTTACAACTGGTTTTTGCAAAGCCATTGCTTCTATTGTTACCATTCCTAAGGTTTCTGCAAAAGTTGGAAAGACACAAATATGTGCTTTTTTAATATATTCCTGAATTTCCTGATAGGGGATTTTCCCTAAATAAGAAATATTTTTCAAATCTTCTTTAAGACATTTTTCTTGCACTAATTCCCACGTCGATCGCGATTTTGTTTGAATATCATATGAATCGTTTCCAATTAGAACCAACTGTGCATTTGGATATTGCTCTCTTACCATCTTAAAAATATCAGGCAATTCCAGCACCCCCTTTTTTCTAATAATTGTACCCATGTATAAAATCAATCCTCGTTCATAATTTGAAGGATTGACATTCACAAATTGTTTTAAGTCTAATCCGTGGTGGATTGTTTCTATCTTTTTATTTTTAATACTAAAAAGTTTTTTTGACAATTCTCCTGCAAAATGAGTTGGTGCAATAAAAGCCTCAGCTTTGTTAAATGCCAATTTCTCAAACCAAAAATTCTTGATTTTTTGACTTCTCTTCTCCAAATGACAGAAATAAGTATCACTTCCGTGAAAACGAATTACTAATGGCGCTTTCAAATTCATAAAAGCTGTTATTCCTGTCCAATCCGGAGCCTCAACCAAATCAATTCCGTCTTCCAAAATGCACTTATTGAGATAGTTTTGTATATGCTTGCGATGCCAAAACCAACCTAAAACTTTATATTTTTGAGATTTTATCAAATGGATTTTTACAGTATCTTCTAAAAAAACAACATCTTCTTCTTGCCCATAAACAAAGATTGAAACCGTAACTCCTTCGTTAACCAAAGCCTTAACCAAGTTTTTAATACTTGTGCCAATTCCTGCCGAATGCTGGACACGATTATGAGGATATTCTGGAGTTAAGAAAGCTACTTTCAACATATTATAAAATTGAAAGAATAGTTTTTACATTGAATAAAGTAACCATCAACAGAGAAGCTACTATTATACTATTAATTTTATTAGTTTCTATCGCCGTTTTAATTTTATTGACTGCATACAAAATTGAAATTGGAATCAAGATTTCATATCCATAAAACCATCTGAACTCCATAAAAGTGAAACATACAAATGAAAGAATGAATAAAAAACTTAAAAAAAGAATTGTGGGCAATTTGTATTTATTAAAAAAGTTTCCTCTAAACAACATAATAATTGGAATAGAAAAAAGGAAGCCCCAAAAACGAAAAAACCGTGCTAAGCAAGTAATTACATTTAAAAAAGTAATTTTAAAAACTAATACAGGATCTTTAAAAACGGCTTGTGTAAAGGTTTTAGGTAGGCTGTTAGCTCCATGTATTTTTAGATATTCCTGAACTTTTTCAAACTTTGTATTTTTCCAAATAGCATCACGATGTATTTTTTCCTGACCTGATTCTATTTTTTTCAATCCTAAATAATTTCTCTGAATCCAATTTAAATCTTTTGAAGGATTCTTATCTTCATAACTTAGGGAATGTTTTTCTTTTATGGCCGGAAAATGAAAAACTAATATTGTCAAAAGAAACATTAATGAACATATTCCAATTAACTGAACTCTTTTCAAGAAAGTAACATCAGTATTCTTTATCCAATAAAAAAAAGCTATAAAAATTAGTGGAATTAATAATACTGCAGTAATTCTAATGGATAAACAAATTGCAAAAATAAAACCAATACATAAAAAAGTAAATTTCTCATGCCTTCCTTCAAATAATTTAATTACTATCAGATATAATAAAATCACCACAAAAACACCTAAAAAAGAATCATTTGAAGCTGACAAATATGACCTCATGTTCAAAACAAAAAGGATATACATACTTAAAACAATATAAAAAACATTATTTTTCAAATTACTAGTTTTATGATAAAAATAATAACCAAAAAACATTAAAAATAAATCACTAAAAAGATTTAAAACAAAAAAACTGGTTTCTACATTTTTGGTAATTGAAAAAATAAAACTTAAAAATAAATTATATACTATCGATGTTCCCTGAACAGTTGCCTGATAAAAACCTAATTCATAAAATTTAACAAATAGATCTTTATAATTATCGTTGTTACCAACTTTCCCATCAGAATTAAATAATGTAATTGCAAATAAAATTAAATAAACCAAAACAAATAATAGAAATGCAAGATTCAAACTTTTTTTATTGCCTAAAAGCTGATAAACTTTATTCATATTTTATAATTTTATTTACTACACTTTCGACATCTAATTCATAAAACATTGGTAATCTCAGGAGTCTATCAGTAAACATATCGCTATTTACTAATTCTCTCCCATTATGTTTGTCATTATAATAAGGACTAGAATGTAAACTAATATAATGAAAAACAGCCAAAACACCTTCATTTTTTAAATGCTCTATCAAAGTTGATCTTTGTTCAATTGATTTACAGACCAAATAAAACATATGACCATTATTGGTAGCCTCATTAGGAATTGACATGATTTTTATATCTTTCTGTTCTGCCCATTTTTTTAAACCAGCATGATAATAATGCCAATGTGATATTCTTTTTTTCTGGATAATTTCAAGATTCTCAATTTGCGCCCACAAAAAAGCAGCAATAACCTCCGACGGCAAAAATGAAGATCCTATATCTACCCACCCATATTTATTAACTTCACCTCTGAAAAATTCGGCACGATTGGTTCCTTTTTCCCAGATAATCTCTGCGCGATGAATAAACCTTTTATCATTTATTGTAATCATTCCGCCTTCGCCAGCAATTATATTTTTAGTTTCATGAAACGAAAAAGCTGCCATATGTCCGAAGGTTCCTAATGGTTTTCCGTTATAAGAGGAATCGATAGCCTGAGCCGCATCTTCAATTACCAATAAATTGTACTTGTCTGCCAACTCCATAATTGGATCCATATCGCAAGCTACCCCCGCATAATGTACCGGAACAATTACTTTGGTTTTAGGAGTAATCAATGCCTCTAATTTAGATACATCAATATTAGGGTTATCGGGAAGGGAATCTGCAAAGACAATTTTGGCACCTTGTCGCACAAAAGCAATTGCAGTTGATACAAAAGTAAAACTTGGTATTATTACCTCATCACCTAACTGAATGTCTGCTAAAATAGCACACATTTCTAGTGCATCTGTACATGAAGTCGTAAGCAATACTTTTTGGAAACCATATTGCTCTTCAAAAAAAGACTGGCACTTTTGAGTAAACATCCCGTTTCCAGAAATCTTGCCTGATTTTACAGCTTCCTCAATATATTGGGTCTCTTTACCAGTTAGATAAGGCTTATTAAATGGGATCATATTTTCCAATAATGTTTTATAACTATCTTTTCTTTTATATTATATCCTAACTTGGTATAAAAACTACAGGCTTTTTCATTTTGAATTTGAGTTGGAATCTTTAATTCGCTTATCTTCAAATATATCAACTTATCTTCAACTGCTTTAATAAGCATTGTACCTATTCCTTTACCTTGTATTTTTGGATCAGTAGCTATCAGACCTATTGCACCATAATTCTCTGAAATTTTATAGGTTACAAAACCTAAGACAATATTATTTTGTCTATAAATCAATACATCGTCAGCTATTTTTTTAGCTAATGAATTATCAATCCAGGTTTTATATAATTCTTCAAATTCACTTTGTTTAAACTTATTGTCAAGCTTGAATCTGCTGAACTTACCACTCTCAAAAGCTAAACTATAAATTTGATCTTTACTAATATCTGTATCAAAAGCTGAAAGAACACAACCGGTAATAAGGTTGCTATTATTTTTAATTTTTTTGGAAAAAATTACTTTCGTCTCTGTATAGGTATGTTCAAAATCATCAATCGCAAAAAGCTCATCTTCATCCTGTTTAACATACAGTAAATCAAATTTGTTGATGTCTTTAATAGATTGATTTATTTTGTCAAACTTTATCTCGCCAATTTTTTTATTAAAAAAAAGAGAATCCCATTCGCAAACTTCAATTTTCATTTGATTTCATCTATAATAAATATGGGTCTATTCTTTGTTTGATCAAAAATTTTACCAACATAAATTCCCGTGATGCCTATTGTAGTTATTATTATACCAGATAAAAACCAAATAGATACAATTATTGAACTATATCCTAAAACTTCAATTTGGTTTGTTAACGCTAAATAAATATTGTACAAACCAAACATAAAAGAAGTCACCGAAATTGTTAGTCCAAACTTAACAAAAAGTTTTAGGGGTTTATTTGAAAATGATATTATTGAATTAAAAGCTAAACTAATTAATTTAAAGAAGCTATAACTTGAACTTCCCTCTTCTCTTTGAGCATGTTCTACAATAATTGAAGTAGAATTATAACCTACAAATGAAACAAATAAAGGAAAAAATTTTATTGAATCAGAAATATCTAAAATTGATCTAATTACCCGATGATGATAAATGCCAAAATTTGCTACCTCATTATCATAATTAGTATCCGTAAAAAATCCATAAATCTTTGAAAAAACTTTAGACGATATTTTTTTAAAAAAACTATCCTGTCTATTCTTTCTTTTAGCCAAAACGATATCAAAACCTTCTTTGGCTTTGTTATATAATTTTAGTACTTCTTTAGGCTGATCTTGCAAATCGCAATCCATCACTACTACCCAGTCACCTTTAGCTTGAGATAAACCAGCCATGATCGCGGGATGTTGCCCAAAATTCCTGCTTAACCTTATACTGTGGACTTCTGAAAAATCTTGAGATAATTTTTTCATAACATCCCAACTTTTATCTGGACTTCTGTCATCAACCAAAATAATTTCATAGCCAGTTCCAATATTCAACATCACTTTTTGAATTTCACCAACCAATTTTTCAAGTATCTTATCCGCCTTATATACTGGACTTACAAACGATAACATAGGTTTGAATTCTTCCATTTATTAAATAGTGTTTATAGTATAAAGTTAAGTTCCAAAAATATAAAAATAAGGATATCGTAAAATTAATTTCTCTTTTATATGCTAGTAAAAATACATTAAAAAGTTTAAGAATTATTTATTGAAAAAATCCCTTAAAATTATTGCAGTAAATAATCTTGCACCCGTATCATTCATATGCCCGCAGGATGAAAAATATTTATTCTCTACAACCACATTTTCATAATTATGAATTTCGGGATACGTTTTTTTAACCTTGTCAAAATAGTTCATGCCCACCACATTTTCACACATTGGAGTCATGACCGCAATGAAATTAATATTATTGGCTTTACAGATACTTTTAATTTCTTCGTAATATTTATTGTGAGGCAATGGTTTTAAATTTACAATATCATTTTTCATATTGCCTTTTTTATGCCTGACCAATGGATAATATCCTAAATTATCCAGTGCACTTGTTCTTTCACATTTCACTATCTTAAAAATTTCTCTAAAACCAATTTTAGTGTCATACTTTATATATCTGTAAAACGGAATATAATATAATTCATTAAAATCAGACTCCTGCTCAAAATGCTTTCTTATAACTTCAGATTTATGCAAATAAGGCAAAAACTTAGCGGAAATCCCTTCCGCTTGATGATCATTTGATAAATTCAAATCGGCTTCGAGAATAACATTTTTTATTTGATAATTTCTTTCAATCATTAATTTCAAAAGTAAGGAAGCCTCAAATAAATGTCCACCACTCATTCCGTAATTAAAAGTTTTTAACCCTTTTTCCTCAAACATTTGGGCAACAAAATGATTATTCGCTCTGGAAGATCCTAAAATAATTACATCATATTTTCTGGATTTAGAATTAAAAACATCCTCAATTTTTCCTCGATTAGTTGATTGTAAATAAACTGTAGTATATAGAAAATCCAAAACAACTGCGAGTACAATTATTGAGATGAGTATTTTTAAAGTAAATAGTAAAAACTTTTTCATTAGAACTGAAAATAGATAAATTCTTTATAGTCGGAATAGGTTCCAAAAGCGATTATCGCTGTTATTGCCAAAACCAGTTTCATGGTATTATACTTTCCAGAAATAGGTTCTTCTTTGGCTCTATTATTCCATTCAACCAGAACAAACAGACCAACCATCAATAATAATTCGTAATTATAACGCTCGTTGGCAAGGTATTGACAAGAAAATTCTCCATTGGTAACTATTCGCTTCAAATACAAAAATGCGTCAGTTATGGTGTTGGCTCTAAAAAACACCCAGGCGATACAGGTCAGCGAAAAAGTATAAAGCATACGCACAATTACCCCAACCGATTCGAAGTTCCATCTCAGCGTTTCGGCCTCAAGATTATTTCGATTTCTGCTTAGCAATAACAATGGTAAAAAATACAATGCATTAATAAATCCCCAAGTTACATAGGTCCAATTGGCTCCGTGCCAAAAACCACTTACCAGAAAAATAATGAATGTATTGCGGACTTTCATCCAGATACCGCCACGACTTCCGCCCAACGGAATGTATAAATAATCCCTGAACCAGGTAGTAAGTGAAATATGCCATCTACGCCAAAATTCGGCTATATCTCTCGAAAAATAAGGGTAATTGAAATTACGTAATAATTCGAGTCCAAACAATTTTGACATTCCCAATGCCATATCTGAATATCCTGAAAAATCTCCATAAATCTGAAAAGCAAAATAAACCGCTCCCAAAATAAGCGAGAAGGAATTCATTGATGCATAATTATCAAAAATAGCGTTGGCATAAGTAGCACAGGTGTCAGCGATGACCACTTTCTTGACCAATCCCCAAATCATTTGACAAATTCCTTCTTTGGCTTTTTCTAAATCAAATTCCCGTTTAACTTTTATTTCGGGTAATAAATGTGTTGCGCGCTCAATTGGTCCCGCAACCAAAAGCGGAAAATAACTCACAAAAAGCGAATAATCCACAAAATTATATTCGGCTTTGATTCGTCTGTAATATATATCAATCACATAGGATAATCCATGAAACGTATAGAAAGAGATTCCAACCGGCAAAACTACATCCAATAAAATCGGACTTGCTTTAAAACCGACAGTTGTCAGCATTTGAGCAAAGGATTCTGAGAAAAAATTATAGTATTTAAAAACTCCAAGAAAACCTAAATTGACCGAAACGCTCAGCCAAAACCAAAATTTTCGTCCCTTTTCATTATTACTTTTTTCAATTCTAATTCCGGTATAATAATCCAAAAAAGTTGAGAAAACTAACAGGAATAAAAAACGCCAATCCCAACAAGAATAGAAATAATAACTGGCAATAATAAGAAGCACATTTTGCGTACTTTTTGTTTTGTTGAAAACAAACCAATACAAAAAAAACACGATGGGCAAAAAAATGGCAAAAGCCAGAGAATTGAAAAACATAATTTTAGTTTAGTAATTGAGAAAGTTTTATTGATAGTATTTCAGAAAAAACTTCAGATCCTTTCTTATTTAAATGAAATGTATCATAGAAATAATAATCATTTTTTGAAATTAAATGATGTGATAAATCAATAAAATAAATATTTTTATTTTTCTTTTGAATTAAGTTTATCTCCTCTATCAAAGGAGATTTTAGGGAGTCATATTCTTTATTTAGTCGTAATTTATTTTCTGGTGCCCAAACAAATATAATTTTTGTCGAGCTGTCAAGATTTAATTTATAAAAATCTGTCATCTTCTTTAAAATCTTCTTATATCTATTTGAATCTACACCTTCTTTAGATTTTCCTTTTATTTTTTTTAAATTATGATATTCGATTTTAAATGTTCGATTTTGAGGACAATAGCCTTGGTAGGTGGTTGCATTTTCAATATTAAAAAATTTAAAATTAGCATAAATTCCATTTTTTAATAATTTCAAATTTTGATTGTATTTTAGAAGAGGTAGATATTTTGTATCAGTATATTTGCTATCAAAAGACACCAATAAATCATCAATATCTGGATTATTTAAAAAGGGAATAAATTGAAATTCTTCAGGTAAAATGTCATTTTCATCAAAATGAGCTAAATCTATATTTTGAATAAGAATTTTTGGTTTTTTATTATTTTTTAAATAAATATTCAACTTCGAAAGTTGTAAATTATTACCACCGGCATTATAGCTAATATTGTAAGTTTTTAATCTAAGTTTATCTTCTATGATTTTTGAATTATATCCAACAAATCCTCTTGAAGACCCCATTATAATGACATCACTATTGATTTTGCCTTCTAATGTATTTTGCCAATCATTATAAACATTATTTTGCCAATTTTGTAAACCTCTGTCTGCTAAACATTGAATAAGAAAAGCTACAGCTAATACAATTAGTATAATTTCGGAAATATAAAAAATAAATTTTCTCATCTATATTAATATCATTTTCGTTAAAATTGAAAGTAAATGAACTTATTATCAATACTAAACTGTCCTAATACCAATATTAATAAAATTGTAAATGTTAATTTTAATTTAGAAAACTTATTCCCCAAAGGACAATCATGCTTTCTGTTTCTCCATTCTAAAACCATAAAAAAAGGCAACAAAAAAAGAACATTATAAGTAATTTGCTCTTTTACATTATTATAGTCAAAACTAAAAACTAAAATTCTTCTTATATAATCGATCGCATTCGTGATATTGTTTGACCTGAAAAATATCCAGGAGAAACAAACCAGTACAAAAGTAATTCCCATGTGAAAAATCACCTTGATTGATTCAAAATTAAAACTGAGTGCTACATCTCCTATATTATCTCGATTCTTTTTGAATAAAAGCAAAGGAATAAAATAAACTGCATTTATTAAGCCCCAAATAATATATGTCCAATTTGCTCCATGCCAAAAACCACTCAGCAAAAAAATCAAAAATACATTTCTAATCTGCTTCCATTTATTTCCTTTACTTCCACCCAGCGGAATATAAACATAATCTCGAAACCATGACGAAAGAGAAATATGCCAACGACGCCAAAACTCGGCTATATCTCTTGAAAAGTAAGGATAATTGAAATTGCGTAATAAATCTAATCCAAACAATTTTGACATTCCTAATGCCATATCTGAATATCCCGAAAAATCGCCATAAATCTGAAATGCAAAATAGACTGTTCCTATAATTAATGTGACAGAATCCATTTTTTCATAATTGTCAAAAATTTGATTCGCATAAATGGCACACGTGTCAGCTATGACAACCTTTTTGAATAATCCCCAAATTATTTGACTAATTCCTTCTTTAGATTTTTCTAAATCAAATCTTCTCTTTTCCTTTAATTGAGGCAACAAATGAGTAGCACGTTCAATAGGCCCGGCAACTAAAAGTGGAAAATAACTTACGAAAAGTGAATAATCTACAAAATTATATTCGGCCTTAATTCTTTTAAAATAAATATCAATTACATAAGATAATCCGTGAAAAGTATAGAAAGAGATTCCAACCGGTAAAACCACATCTAACAAAATCGGACTGGCTTTAAAACCGACAGTTGTCAGCATTTGAGCAAACGATTCTGAGAAAAAGTTGTAATATTTAAAAACTCCAAGAAATCCTAAATTGACAGAAACGCTTAGCCAAAACCAAAACTTTCGTCCTTTATCATTATTGCTTTTTTCAATTCTGATTCCGGTATAATAATCGAGAAACGTCGAGAAAACTAACAGAAATAAAAAACGCCAATCCCAACAGGAATAGAAATAATAACTGGCAATAATAAGAAGTGCATTTTGTGTACTTTTTGTTTTGTTAAAAACGAACCAATACAAAAAAAACACTACGGGCAAAAAAATGAAAAAAGCCAGAGAATTAAAAAACATAATTTATTTAAAAAATTGAATTTTATTTTGAAGTTGTAATCAACTAAAACTTTACAGATATATTCTTCCGGAAGTATATTAATGCTTATTTATTTTTTAATATTTTATGTTTTTTTATTCAAAAAATTATTTATTTCAAATTTTATTTTTGCCATTTTAAAATCTCTCTTGATCGTTTTAAAAAAAACAAGTAAATTAGTAAAGAATATTTTTTTAATTAATGAAGCAACGATTTTAATTTTACTATGATATGTTCGATTATATAGTTGAAACTCAGAAATTGTTTCATTCTTAAATCGATTCAATTCTGATTCCTCAGAGCGATTAATAAAATAAAAGAAAGTTTCATCTATATCATAAATCTTATATCCTGCTTGGGTAACTTTTTCTGACCATTCTTTATCTTCTTTAAAAACTAACTTTTCATCAAAATGAATTTGTTCCCAAACTTCTTTAGATAAAAGACCACATGCAGCCATAAATCCAAATTTTAATGGATCTTTCACTTCAAAATTATTTATTATTGCTCGTTCATAGTTTTCAATACTATTAATAAAACGCAATCCTGCAAAATCTTTTTTATCCTTTATAAACTGAATCGAATTTTTAAAAAAACTTCCTCCGATAGGTATTGAATGAGAGCTTAACAAAAAAACATAATTATTTTTTGATTCCCTTATGCCTAAGTTTATGGCCTTTCCATAAGTGAATTGCTCAATATTTACAACCTTACAGTTATATTTTTTGGCAACTTTAATACTATTATCAGTTGAATTATTGTCAACAATGATTATCTCATCAATGTCATCAGAATACCTTTTTGTTAATATACTAAGTGTTCTTTCTAAATAATCTGCTTCATTCTTATTCCGAATAACGACACTAATCATCATAAATGTTTTTTTTAAAATTGGATCTTCCCCTTAATTAAAAATCTCTTTCTAATTTAGAATCTCATCAACAACATTCCATATTTTTTCCGAGGCTTCAGTGGGTTTCTTCCCAACAATAATCTCAAACCACTCTTTTCCTTCTTTTACACTTGATTGATTTTTATCGATAATATCCTTAACATTTGCTGTTAGAGTCTTTTTATCAAACGCCCACAAAACTGCATTTTTACCAGGCATGGATCGAAAATGGATATATTTATAATTTTGACCAATATCCCTAATTCCTTTTGTTAATTGAGGTTGTTCATAATCAAAAAACAAACATGATTTATTGTGCGCAACAAAGTCAAAAACCATAGAAGAAGCAATATTTGCAACAAATTCTGTATGTTCACAAATGTTTGATTGAAGGGCAAAATCTTCTTTAGTTGGCATAATTTCATTCCAGAGTGTCCCTACCGGACGCCATAAAGGATCTATAGAAACAATAACATCTTTGTATTTTTCTAAAATAGAATCGTAACGGTTCGTAAAATCAACTGGACATTTTCGATATATTATTCCAAGATTGTAGCCTTCTTTATTCAATTCAAGAACTGCCACTGCTAAATCTTCTAAGTAGTATTGATCTAAAGGTGAAGTAACTATATCATCTCCAGAAAAACAGATATAACGTTTATTCAAATCTAATTCATATTCCGCAAAAAATGCTTCTTTGGTTTGCAATAGATTTCTATCAAAATGACTTTCAAATTGTGGTGTTCCTGTAACAAAAACATCTTCGGATTTGACGTAAGGACAATATTGCAATAATTCTTTTTTCATGTGTTCACTCCACACAAAATAGTAATCGGTTTCAACCAAAGTAGTAGCTTTCGGTAAATTATCCCAGGAAAATACAAATGTAGCTGTGGGAATTCCTAAATCTTGTGCAGCAACAATGGGAGCTATAGCTTGAGTTGGACGTTGATTTGTACAAAAAACAAAATCGGGTTTATGCTCCGTTAATTGTTTTTTGCAATAAGCATATTTAGAGGTTTTACGCTCTAATTTTTTGACTTGTTTTCTGATAAATTTAATTCCTCTTTCATTCGACCCAAAAAAAACCAGTACATTAACAACTGTACTTTTAAAGGCATTTTTTAGACCCCTGTAAGATTGTGGAAAATTATAAGTGTTATATACTGTTTCATTAAATTTTTTATCAAAAAAATTTAATTCGGTACGCTTACGTGCTCTTGTAAAAATAGTGGTCAGAGGATGAATCGTCTGATTGTCAATTCTTATTTCCTGAAAGTCTAATTCCTTTTCAATTGAAAAAGGAGTGTTATTCCAATATGTAATATTATATCCTTTATTCTCTCCTATATCTTTAAACTTTGTAAATGCAAAATTTCGAAGGCCAACCCCATCAGGTAAAAAAATAAATATCTTTTTATCCATAGCATTAAGCATTTCTATATTTAAGTTTATCTCTTTGAACCTGTTCAATTGGCAAAATATCCTGACTTTTAAACGTTAATGCTTTATACACAGCCTTTAAGTCTCTGGACAATTTTCGAACACCTTCTGGTTCTAATGATGCAGCATGATCTGTACCTTTCCAAGTACGATCTAAAGTATAATGACGTTCTATAATATTTGCTCCCAAAGTATAAGCTGCTATATCTACAGCAATACCTAAATGATGTCCGGAAAAACCAATACTTTTTACCTTATCTGCATATTTATCTATCAGTAATTTAATATCTAATAAACAAACATCCTCAAAAGGCACGGGGTAACCAGAAGTGCAGTTGTAAATAACCAAATCTTTATTACGTCCTTTATTCACAAAAAAATCAACCAAATTACTTGTTTCGTCTTTTGTTGTCATTCCTGTTGAAATGTGAATCTCTCCTTTATAATTATCGCATAACCAATCTATCATTTCGAAATTATTGTTACACGCCGATGGAATTTTGATAAAATCTGGATTCAATGAAGCAATCTCTTTTGCCGATGTCGTATCCCAAACTGAAGTTGAATATACAATCCCTAAATCTTCACAATACTCTTTAAGTTCTGCATGTTGCTGAAGATTAAATTCTAAAAACTCACGATGGGCACCATAAGTTTCCCCGTAAGAATTAGAAGGATTTGGGTGAGGCTTATTATATTGTTCAACTGTAAGCAATTCTTTATTATTACGTTTTTGGAATTTTACTGCATCTGAATTACAAAAAATCTTTGCAATTCTAATCAATTCTTTAGCGATTACCATATCTCCTTTATGATTGCATCCAATCTCTGCAATTACAAAAGGTTTTTTATAATTATTCATATCTTTTATTATACTTCATTATCAATTCGCATACTTCTCTAATTGCTCCGCCTCCTGACGATTTTGACAGAACAAAATCAGAGTGCAGTTTAATTATATCTGTAGCATTTGCTGGCGCAAAAGACCAGGAAACAGAACACATACTTGCCAAATCATTAACATCATCCCCTACATAAGCTAAAGCTCCAAAACTAGTGTTTTGTTCTTTAACAAAATAGTTTAAAAAAGAAAATTTATCCTTAACACCATAATAAGCATTTTTTATTTGAAGCTTATTCATTCTTTGCTTCACTAATTCAGAATTTTCTGAAGTAATTACTACCACATCTATTCCGTTTTGTCTTAAAATTTCTAAGCCCATTCCGTCACGCATATCAAATTTTTTTGACAATTCCCCTTCTTTTCCATAAGTTACGCAACCATCTGTAAAAACGCCATCAACATCAAGAACCAGATACTCAATTTTTTGTTGTTGCTTTTGTTTCTTTTGACGCTCAATCAGCAAACTTTCCACCACGCCCCAATCAGAATTACTATCAATTTCAATTAACGACTCTTCCGCCATTTTAACAATTCCTATTGAACCACTTATTCTACATTGAGAAGTCATAAAACTTTCTTTTGTAGTAGCGTAAACCGCGCCATTTTCAATAAGTAGCCCTTCAAAATCTTGACGTCTTGGTCGATTAAAAACGTTATAATTTTGAGCTTCCCCATTAGCATTCCAAACAAAACGATGTGTTTTTACGACAGTCAAAGCAGAATCTTCCCCACCTTCAATTGACTCTAATACAGCATTTATATCTTTGGCAGTTGTGTATGGAGATGTAGCTTGCAACAAGCATATTACATCAAAATTATACCCAACCTTATCAGCAAATTCAATCATCGCACTTTCCGTAGAGGCAGTATCAGTGGCATTTTCTTTACTACGCAATAAAGGAATTACTTTTGTGCTCCAAGTATACTCCTTTTCTATAAATGTAACAATTTCAATATCATCTGTAAATACATATACCTGATCTAGTTCTGAAAAAATAGCCTCTGAAAGTACCCATGAGAAAAGTGGACGTCCCACCATTTTCTTTTTATTTTTCCCAATAATTCCTTTAGAATCTTTACGAAGCGGGAGTATCGCTATTTTTTTCATTTCAGAATGTTTTTTGCATTTTTAATTATTTCGTTCATGCCTAAATTCCATGAATTGGCAGTATATAAATCCTGAGGTATTGTTTCGAATTCATTTGGCATTACCATAAATTCAATTATGGCTTGCTCCCATTCTGAAATAAAATGAAAATTTTCTATAAGCTTTCCTAATTTTCCATATTGCAATAATTCAGGAACTCCTCCTATAGCTGAGGCAATGCAATAATTTCCACAATGCAAGGCTTCTAACAAACTTAGGCCAAATCCTTCGTGACAAAGAGTAGGAAACAAGTAACAATCTGCCGTTTGTAAGTAAGTCGCTAGTTGTTCATTTGGAATTCTGCCCAAATAATCAACCCCATCCTGAGGTTTTTTAGGTTCACATCCAATTACCCACAAAACTATATCCTGTCGAGTAGAATAAACTCGCTCCCAGGCATCGAGTAAAATATGTAACCCTTTTTTTGGTCGATCCTGTGAACACCAAACAAATACTTTTTTATCTGCAACTCCTTTATTTAGTTTTAAAACTTGTTTGTTTTTTTGTGAAAGTGGAAAAAACTTAGCAGTATCAATTCCATTATGCAGAACCGTAAAGCGTGTTGGTAAAATAGTATAATAATTTTTGTGCGCTAAATAAGAATCGTATGTTAATAATACCATTTCATCTATGGCTTCAAAAAACCATCTTCCTTGAAAATTTTCAAAATGTGGAGGAAATCCGTGATAAAAGAATTGAAGATAACAATTCTGACGCAATCCTTTTTTATCTAGAAATTTAAACAATGGTTTTACAACTCCATAATTATCCACGATTTGAATAATATATTTTTCGTCAGTTTTAAGAAGTTTTTCCAGTGCATTAAAATAACTCAAATATGGATTTTTTTTCCATTTTTTTTGTAACCTTGTTTTAAAATCATTTTTAACAAAACTATATTTTACTGAATCCCATTTTTCTTCTGGCTCAGAACAAACTATAAAATCTATTAAATGATGGCCTTGCAGGTAATTTTTATACAAAGTTGGCCAACTTCCTATACTAGAAAAAGGGAGAGCCATTTGTGAAATGAGGATTACCTTAGACATAAAATTCTGTTTTTTTTTTATAATTGTATAGTTAGCTTAATATTTTTTAAATTCTCTTCAACGACATATTTATAAACTGCATCTGAATAAAAAGCAATCAAATGTAACAAAAGAACATCATTTATTTCTTTGAGGCTATAATATTCCGGCACGCTTTTTTTCAAAAGTCTCTTGGCGCAATATTTTAAAGTTTTAGGATAAGGATCTTCGTATATCAGAACTTCTAAAATTTGATTATTCAATTTTGGTAAAACAGAAAGCAAAAAATTATCTATTATTTCTTTCTTATTCTGCAACTTCAGGAAAACATCAGGCTTAGTTAATTTTTCAAACTGATATTTGTTAATCATATTACCCCAGCTTTCCTTATTTACAATACTATTCTTAAGTATTGAATTCATTCGTAAATGCTCTTGGTTTATTTTTGTAATCGTATTGTGTTGTAAATCAGTTGTCAATTTTTTGTTTAAGGAATTTCTATAAGTAGGATGCCATTGATGGAGCATTAAAATCTTTTCATCAAAAAAATTAACTTCCAATCCACTCATTTTCAAACGGGAATGAACATCTTCATCTTCACCTCCCCACAAATGAAAGAACTCATCAAAGCCTCTAATTGAAAGTAAAGCTTCTGTTGGAAACAAAGATAATCCTTGTGCTCCTGGTGAACTCTCATATGCGACTTTATAATCTTCAAATTTTTTATTACTTTGAGTTTCTTTTTCATTTAAAAATCCAACTTTAAAAAAAACAGATTGTTTAGGATTTTTAATATTTTCCAAAACATGAACAAAGTCAGAAGAAAAAATCATGTCTATATCTGCAATAAATACAAAATCGGTTTTTACAAAATGTAATCCGATATTGATTGCTTTTGCACGGGACCAAAGCTGTAAACTACAATAATTGTAATGATAAGTTACGAAAGGGTATTGAGAAATCAGATTAGCGATTTCAGAAGCGCTTTTTTCTGAAGATCCATAATCAATAAAAATCACCTTAAAGCCTTGATTGTTTTGAGCAGCCAACGAATCTAAAGAACGTTTAACTCTTTCTAATTCACGGTTACGATAAATATATAAGACAGTTAACATAATTACGCTCTTAATTCATTATCAATAAATTGTAATAATTCTATATCGTCATTTTTAAATTTTCTAGCAAAAAAAGCAACATTATCTCCACTTTCATTTTTAATATCATCGTTTTTAAACATTTCAACATGTTTTTTAGAAATAAATGCCGGGCCAGGATGAACAGACCAATCGACATAAGTGAGATTTCCTTTTAAATTATTAATATCTGAGTTTCCAATAATCGTTGGAATTAAAATTTCTTCGCAGCAAAATGAATTTTTAAAAAATCTTTCATATTGTGGATTTGAATTGAGAAAATCTAAAATATATTCAATTGTTGAATGGCTTAGAACCCACCAAGTCGGTCCGAAAAATACTTTTGTAAAAGGAAATTTTTTCTTTGGAAAATATAAGCTAATTTTTTTTTCAATGCGGAGTAATATTTTTATCCAAATTGGTTTATTTGGCTTTCTTCTGTAAAATAAATCAAAATAGAAATTTGTCACCCATCCTCTTTTCATTTCAGAAGGAAAACCTTCTTTTATACTTATAAATTCACCGCCTTCAATTAATATTTTATATAAATACTCATTGTTTTTTATGGGATAATCGCTGCCGCTTAATAAGGCATAATAATCATATTTTTCTTTTACTGCTTCCAACATCAAATTAAGAATAGCCTTTTGATGTGACCAACCGCCCCACCATACTTTATGTCTTTTAATAAACCGAATGTTTTTAAATTCATTTAAATTAACTGGCATTAAAGCATTTTTATCAATATGAATATAAAAAAAAACATTTTCATCCTGAAGGGCAGAAATTAACCTTTTAAGATGGTCATAGTCATGATAAGCCGTTATTAAATAGGCAAGATTTATTTTATTTTGTTTTTTTAAAATCAATTTCGTTTTCTCTTTAAAACTTCATTTTAAACATTCAGTTGTTTTTTATTCTTAAAAAAATATTTCACTTTTAAAAACGGATACCTTAATTAATCTCTCATTTTATAAACTATCTCTAATATCAAATTTTTTTATACGGATAAGATTATAACCTTTTTTAAAAAAAAGAATAATTATAATTCCCATTAAAATCCTTACAAGAGAAAAAATGCTAGTCTTTAAACTTAGCAAGTTCTTTAAAATTATTTTAAAATTATTTATACATTCCTTATAACCTAATATTAATCGAAGTTGATAAAAAAAATGAATCAGTCTGTACATCACATATTTTTTTAACTGTAAAGTTTTCACATCGTCTAAGAAATTGTTTTCAGAATTTAAGTAATCAAATATTTTTTGAAAATAATCAAATTGTGACTGCAGACTAAAAGGGTTGTTAATCGATTCACTATCTATGCTACTGTGTCCTCTGCGGACATAAAACAAAACATCTTCAAGGTAACAAAATTTAGCTCCTTCAATTAATCTTCTGAAATTAAAATCAGTCTCATGAGCATTATACAAAGTCTCATCAAACAACAATTTATCTTGTAAAAATTTCCTCCTCCACAAAGAGGATGGCGTTAGAAAAAAAAGTTTACCTATAATAAAATTGCAAATAGAATTCTCATCAAAAATTATTTCTGGGTTAAAATTTTCGTTCGCATCAAAAACTGATTTTGTGAATTTCTTTGAAAGACTATTACAAAAATCGAACTCTTGTTTTTGCTCTAAAACTTGAACTTGTTTCTCCAAAAAATTAGGATGCATAATATCATCACTGTCAAACCATTTAAGATATTCGCCTTTACTCAATTCAAAACCGTAATTTCTACAGGCATTGGCTCCTTTTTTTCTATCTAACGGTCTCTGATGGTATTGAAATCTATTATCTTTTTTGATATAATTACTAATAAGAGAAGCTGTATTATCAGTACTTCCATCATCTACAATAATGCATTCCCAATTTTCATGACTCTGCACAATTATGCTTTCTAAAGTCTCGCCAATTAAGTAAGCACGATTGTAGGTTGGTATTATTATAGAAACTAAATTATTCAAGATCTAAATAGTTTGGATTAATTTGAACATTTTTATTTCTGCTAATGACAATTAACTCTCGCATTTCATTCAATTTACGTAATTGTTTAAAAAAACCTAAAGCCTTTTTTAAATCTAATTTGAAAAAATTATATAATATCTTTTTATATATTTTTTCCCTTTCGGAAATAATAGTTTTAGTTTCAAATACTATGTTTATATTAGCATATTTAACTGCTATTTCTTTTTTGTATATATTAAAAAATTTTTCTGAAAACAACTTAACCTGCTCCGATTTTGGTTTATGACTATCGTGCCTTACAAAAGTATCAGGAACAATACCTATCTTCATGTTATGATATAATAATCTCTGACAGTAATTATTATCTTCACCGTAATGATAAAAAAGAGGATCAAATCCTCCATTTTTTTTTAGTACAGTAATAGGCAGCAACCATGCTGCGGCCTGGACAAAATTAATATCATAAATTTCTTTTAATTGGTTTCCTAAAACAAAATCAGAATAAAAAGATCTTGAATCATCCTCTCCCATAAATCTAAAAAAATAAGTCTCTAGAAGTTTTCCTGAATAATCTAATTGAATAGGACTTAGAATACCATATTCTGGATTTTTCTGTGCTGTTCTCACTAAATTTTCTATCGTGTTTTCGTTTACAAAAGCATCTTGATTTAACAAAAAAACAAAATCAGCATTTTGTTTAAAAGCATATGACATTCCAATGTTGTTTGCTTTTCCAAACCCTAGATTTTCATTTTGTGAAAAGAAAATTATTTCGGAAAAATTTCTTGTTATAAAATCTTTCGTTCCATCAGTACTATTGTTATCTACAACTATTATCTCAACCGGAATTGAACTATTTAAAACACTATTTAAACATTCTTTAATCCAATTCATCCCATTATAAGTAACAATTACAACATAAACTTTACTCATTTTAAACTTTATTATTTTTAAATTAAATCATAGATGTCTTTTATTATAGCTTGATTTACTAAAATTTAAACTTTTTTAACATAGCTTTAAGCATCAAGATTTTATCTACATAAATCAATTTTTGTGGATTAATAACAGCATATTTCTCAACAAAATCATCAATAGAATTTGACTCTAAGAAATATAATTTATTCCAAATTTCCGGATATAAGGGATGTATGTTTTTTTGATCACTATAATTCTCACTATTTAATGATTTCCAAAATTCAAAATATTTTATCGTATCAAAATCATCACGATGTCCCCAATTGGTAATTTTCATAAGTATTTCTTCATTTGTCCTTGCCCAGGACTGATGAATTACATTAATATTAGTATATACCTTTCTGATTTTATCATTATTTCGGCCAAATGTGTTACTCGTCTGATTGGTAATAAAAGGGAACTTTTCATCATTTTGTATATATATATATCCCTCAGGAAGCTTTTTAAACAAGGTTACCAATTTCCCTTTAAAACAAATTGGAGACATTTTTGGAAACAATGTAAAATACCAATATTTTTTAAGATATTTTGCAATCGTCTTAAATTCATAAACATATTCATCAACATCTAATTGAATTTTCCAACCTCGCCCCAATTTTACTAAAACCATATTTCGTTCTCTTATTTCGTTCTCTGTTGGAGATAAGTTGGGCAAATAAAAGATATCAAAATAAAATTCAATTTTATTTTTCACATCATACTTTTTAACTTCTTCAAAAAATGATTGTGGTATATCAAAAGTGTTTCCGCTCCAAGTTTTTCTATCTTTATCAATAGCTACAACAATTTTATCTACATGGTTATATAATTGTTTAACCGATGTTAAAAACATACTGTAGTCATACGATACAAGATATCCGACTTTTATTTTCATTTTAATCTCTTTTTGGCAACATAAAGGTTATAAGGTTTAAAAATGTTCAAAAATGACTTCTTTGGAAAATTTACATGAATATAACTTACCTCTTTAGATGTAATTCTCAAGTTATTTATATTCCTCATAAAAGCATCGACTCTTTTTTCAAACAATTCACCTCCATAGTTTGGATATCTTTCTGAATCAATATTTTTTTCACTATAAATTTGAGATTTAAAAACCTCACTTTTAATTAAATAGCATTGATCCGAAAATCCATAACCAACGTAAAAATCATCAATTTCGCAATGAGCTTCATTTTTCGCTTCCTCAAAATTATTATTCCAAGTGGGGTTTGCAACAATAAACCTATCATCCTTTTCTAAGTTTTCTACAGCTTTTTTAATCCAATCAAAACCAATATTATTTACAAATGAATCGCTCGAAAAATGAAATAAATAATCTGTTTCACAAAAATATATACCTGTTAATTCGGCAATCGAATAATTAAAACCTCCATTAAAAGAATCTTTCTCTAAGTTAAAATATTTAAGAACAATTTTTTCGTGCGAATTCACCACAATAATTTTATCAATAACGCCATCAGTTACTTTTTTTTCAGCATATTTAAGGACTTCATTAACATCATTTACATTGTTAATTATCAATTGCTTTAAAAAAAAATCGTGGTTACAATTGTTTATTAATTTTTCTAAATAATTACCATATAGGATATACTTCCAATCATTTTCATAAACTTTTATTTCAAAAGTTACTTTCATACTTTTCTTTTTTCTCTACACTCAAAAACTATGGTTACATACTAAGATTCTAATTCTTCAATTTAAAATAGCACATAATTCTGTTTAGTAAATAGAATTATGTGCTATTTTAAATATTATACTCGATTTTAATTAATTTCCCATTTTTATCAACTCTCCAAGAACTTGATTCATTACAATTTTCCAAGTAAAATTTCTGTTCATCCGTTAACCTGTTACTATCGATATACCATCCTCCGTGCTTTGCCGCATAAGGGTATTTCGTTCTACGCCCTCTTAAAAATGAATTCTGATTATGATCATATCGAGGTCTGTATAATGCAAATGTTGTATCAATAGCTGCCATAAAATTCCCATCATTTGTACAATGTTGCCAAAATCTGGATTCCCATTTTAGTATTTTTTCTCTATTTACATTAGTAATAGGAATATCATCAATTTTTAAACTGAATCCAACTTTTGTAATTTTTAAATCTTTATCAAGTATTTTTTTAAAATACAATAAAAAATCTTCCGGACATTCTGAGATTGGATTAATATCTGCATCTGTTACAACATAGTAACCTTTCGAATATTTTTTATATAATTCCTTAACTTTCCAAAAAACTAAATGTCCATAATTTTCCTTTAAACGATGAATAGTTACATCAGATTCAATTTTATCAAAATATTCCAGTAAAGGTTTATAAGTCGAATTATTATCAATTATTACTATATTCTTAAAATTATTTTTCTTTAAAAAATCGATTAATTGTTTTAAATAAAAAAGCTGATTGAAACTGATAATTATTATTGGAATTAATTTGTGATCTTTATTTTGATTAATTACAGTTTTATTAAAAAAATCATTCTTCAATTTAACATATGCTGCATTGGCTGAAATAATTTTCTTTTTTAAAACCAGCTTTATCCCTATAAAATCAATAATGTTTATCAAAAATCTTCTCATACTAAAAACCAGCTTTCATTCTGTAAAACACAGATTTAACAATAATCTCACCTGTTTCCTTAATGCCAATTTTCTTAAAAAAATCTGGATATTTAATTAAACCTAAAAAAATATTCCCTAAAGAATATGTCACAGATTTTTTCTTATATAAATTGTATAGATATTTCTTTTCCTGATTTATATAGTTTAAAAACAATTTTTCATCATAAATTTCTCTTTGATTGTTTAAAATTACTAGAGAATCAAATAAATCTATTTTACTTTTTATTTTTTTTATAACAAATTGGTTATTTAAATTCTGTGCTGATAAATCAAATGAGTAAACTTCTGCATCGAATAAAGGATCTATCATTGTCAGCATTCTAATTCTTACTTCTCTCGAAACCTTGTTCTGTTTTGTACTTCTGATTATTGAAGTTTGTTGAGGATGTGTTCTATAATATAATAAGACTTCTCCAATATTAGCTAGTTCTCCTAAGAAGACTAAACGTGACCATAAATCATAATCTTCCGCTGGTTCCATTACTGAATCATATTGAAGTCTATTTGTTTCTAATATTCTTTTTTGAAACATTACTGTGGGATGAGCTATATAGCATGCTGAAATCAATTTTACTTTTATTGCATTATGAGATAATGGATGATCACAAACTTTATTTGTACCTATTATCTGATACAATGTTCCACATAAAATTACATTTGGATGAGCATCTAAAAAGGCTACCTGTTTTTCAAATCGTTCTGGCAAACTAATATCATCACCGTCCATCCTTGCTATATATTCACCTTTCGCAATTTTTAAACCATAATTTAAACTATTTGTATATCCTGTATTTACTGGCTTTTTAATTAGTTGAATTCTGGCGTCATTATATGATTTAATAATATGAACTGTTTTATCAGTAGATGCATCATCAATAATCAAAAACTCAAAATCTTTAAAAGTCTGATTTAAAACACTTTCGACAGCTTCCTTGATATACAATTCACAATTGTACACTGGCATTAAAACTGTTACTTTTGGATATTTAAAATTAACCATAGAAAATATTATCTAAACTTTATTTTTAATGCTTTTATTAATAAATTAAGATAAAACCTAACTCCCTTCTTCCCTGCATAAATTGTTTCCAATTGCTTTTTACAATTATTTATACTATTATCCTTACCCATTGACAAATTTGGATGAACCAGATGTTTTCCTAAAAAACTTTCCAATGATCCTAATTTCACCTTTAAATCTTTCCTTTTTGTGAATAAAAGCATGTTTTGTCTATACCATGAATCAACTTTTTGGTTATCCCAAAAAACAGGCCTCAAAACATCAAAGAGTTCAAATCCTTCATTTTCAAATTTTTCAATCCAATATTTAGGCTCTTGTTCATTAATATGATTTTGTCCTCCCTGCTTTGGTATTGCCGCGGAAAAAATTATTGTATCACTTAAATCAGTTAAAGTCTTAATAAAAATATTAGCACTTTCAATACCTAAATGTTCAGCAACTTCTAATGAGATTGCCAGATCAAATTTAATTTCGGATTTATAAATCTTCTCTAAATCAAAATCAACAAATTTATTTTTATCAATTTTGAGTAAACTTTTATCTACATAATCTCCATCAATTCCTAAAATATTAACTATGCCATTATCTTCAAAAATTTTCAACCAAGTACCAATACCGCAACCAACATCCACAACTGATTTTGGTTCTAACAATTGTATAATATATGGTACTACTTCATTAGCCGCTTTAAAATTATGTATAGTCTCTTCATGAACATATCGAATATTATCTGTCATTTTTAATTAAATTTAATTTCTGAATCATAAAAATAATTCAACTTTTCTTGAATTGGTTTTCGTGCATCTAAGCTTGGCAATACATTAAAATAAAATGCATCTAATATAGTATCTACATTATTCTCCTGATCTCCAAAATAAATATCTACTTTATAACTTTTAGATTTAATCAATCTAAAGACGGGAAAAGTTAATATAATTAAGCCTTCTTTCCCCTTCTCTTTTAAACTATCTCCTGTATTTCTATTATTTATACCTAAAACAGGTAAATCCTCATCATCTTTTATAACAATACCTAATACAGGTTCCTGATACTTTATTTTATTAAAATAACTAAAATGAAATTCGACCTTTTTCCCAGTTAATAAAGAATTTGTTTTCTTTCCATCGCAAAAAATTTCAACATTTAAAATACCTTCTTCTTTATTCTTTTTATTGGTATTAACAGTAAAATCAAAAAAACTTGAATTAAACAATTGTGATTCATCTAACCCTTGATTAGCATTTAAATATAAATCAACAACTTCATCAATACCTCCTTCAAATTTGACCTCCCCTTTCTCCAACAACACGCCCCTCGTACATAAACTTTTCACCGCCGCCATATTATGACTCACAAACAAAACGGTTCTTCCTTCCCCTTTTGAAATGTCCTGCATTTTACCAATGGCTTTTTTCTGAAACTCAGCATCTCCCACAGCCAAAACCTCATCGACTACCAAAATTTCTGGTTCCAGAAAAGCAGCAACAGCAAAGGCCAGTCGCACAGTCATACCGCTGCTGTAACGCTTAACAGGCGTGTCAATGTAACGTTCACAACCTGAAAAATCGATAATTTCGTCAAGTTTAGAAGCAATTTCTTTCTTGGTCATTCCAAGAATAGCGCCATTCAAAAAGATGTTTTCACGACCTGTCATTTCACCATTGAATCCCGTACCCACTTCTAGTAAAGAAGCGATACGTCCTCTAGATTTGATATTTCCTGTTGTCGGAGCCGTAACTTTAGATAAAATTTTTAAAAGTGTCGATTTTCCAGCTCCATTTTTTCCTATAATACCCAAAACTTCACCACTTTCTACCTCAAAATTAATATCCTGCAACGCCCAGACATAATCAGATGTTCCCTTTGTAGAACGGTCATTAGTATCCCCAATTTTTAGATATGGATCTTCCTTTCCAAGAATCTGATGCCACCAACGGTTTAAATCATGCTTCAATGTACCCGTACCCACTTGCCCCAAGCGATATTGTTTAGAGATATTTTCGGCCTTTAATATTATATCTTTACTCATGTTATTTAAAATTCAAACTCAACTAATAGTTAAAAACAATTTACTATTTATCAATTAAACCGTATCAATAAAACTCTTTTCGGTCTTATTAAAAACCAATAGTCCAATAAAAAACACTAGTAGTGTAACAGCAAAAGTATAACAAAGTCCTAAAACTGAAATGCGTCCAACATTTAAAAGCATATAACGGGAAGTCTCTATTATATAAGCAAGAGGATTGTATTGCACTAACCATCCATATTCCGGAAGCCTTTGCTTAATTAATTCCATTGGATACATCACCGCCGACAGATACATCAATAATTGGATTCCAAAAGAAACCAAATAGCTGAAATCTCTGTATTTGGTAACCATAGACGAAATTAACATTCCGAGTCCCAATCCCAAAATACCCATAACAATAATTAATATCGGAAAAAACAATACCAACGGATTCAATACCAAACTGGCTCCTCTGAAAAAATAAAAAAGATAGAAAAGAATAAAAATGATAAATTGGATTCCAAATTTCACCAAATTGGAAATAACAACTGAAAGTGGTGTTATGATTCTGGGGAAATACACTTTGCCAAAAATACTTGCATTGGCTTTAAAGGTATCTGAAGTTCCGTTAAGACAAGCCGTAAAATAATTCCAAACTGTGATTCCGGCCAAATTAAATAAAAATGGCGGTACAGTTCCTGTTTCAATCCCAGCAACAGAATTAAAAATAATAGTAAATGTAATAGAAGTAAACAAAGGCTGAATCAAGTACCAAAGTGGTCCTAATACAGTTTGTTTGTAGACAGTGACAATATCTCTTTTGACAAATAGAAAAAGTAAATCGCGATAGTGCCAAATTTCTTTAAAATTTAAAGAAAAAAAATTATTCTTTGGCGTTATCTCAAACAGCCAATCATTATCTGTGGTATTTTTAGTATTCATTATTTTGTGGGACTAGAAACAATAAATTCAATATGTAAACTTATCATGAATTTAAACAAAAAGCAAGTGTATCAATTTAAATGAATACTTATTTTAAATCTTAAAAAAAACACTCCTAACCAAAAAAGGTTTACAAAGACACCTTTGTAAACCTTTTCTACAACTTTTTATTAAAACTTTTATTTATCCAAAATTTCAAAAGTAGAGTTCATACTCTTAAATTCGGGAACTATGACTTTCATCTTCGAAACAATGTCGTCATTATCAAAGAAATTGGCTATACCAATCAGTTCATTAATATCCAGATGCAAATTTTCAAATTCATCCTGAATTTCCTGAGCAATCATAATTTTTTCGTGATACGTCGGTAGCGTCTTAGCAGTATCATTTAACAATTCTTCATACAATTTTTCACCTGGGCGTAAACCTACAACTTCAATTTTAATATCCCTCTCAGGAACAAAACCAGCCAATTTGATCATTTTTTTGGCCAAATCCAAAATTCGCACAGGTTTACCCATATCAAAAATATAAATTTCGCCTCCATTCCCCATAGCACCTGCTTCCAAAACCAACTGACACGCCTCTGGAATAGTCATAAAATAACGAATAATATCGGGATGCGTAATTGTAACGGGGCCTCCATTGGCAATTTGCTTCGTAAACAAAGGAACTACCGACCCATTAGACCCCAATACATTCCCAAAACGGGTGGTAATAAATTTAGTGGCATTTTCTTTGTTGTCCTTCAAATTTTTTATTTGCAAAGATTGTACATACTTCTCGGCAATTCTTTTACTGGCTCCCATAACATTACTTGGATTAACTGCTTTATCAGTAGAGACCATAACAAACTTTGTCACTTCATATTCACAAGACAAATCAGCCAAATGCTTGGTTCCTTCTATATTGGTCAAAATCGCCTGTGATGGATTTTCCTCCATCAAAGGAACATGCTTGTAAGCGGCAGCATGATAAACCACTTGAGGCCTATACAATTTGAAAACTTTTTTCATTGCTTCCTTATTCCTGATATCGGCAATGACATTGTGAATTTTTGATTTCGGATGTGACTTTTCCAATTCAAGACTTAAATGATGCAAAGGCGTTTCGGCTTGATCCAAAATAATCACCTTATGGGGATTGAATGTCAAAACCTGTCTAACAATTTCACTCCCAATAGAACCTGCTGCTCCTGAGATTAAAACGGTTTTGTCTTTCAGCTGCTTTGAAATGGACTTATTATCCAAAACAATTGGCTTTCTTTCCAATAAATCTTCTATTTCTATATTTTTTACTTTTTGTGAAATCTCTCTTTGATTTTCCCAGTCGGAAATCAAGGGCACCGTGTAAACCCTATAATTAAATTCCAGACATTGATCAACAATTACCAATTGTTCGTCTTTACCCAAACTTTTATCGGCCATAATAACAGCCTCTGCTCCAACAGAACGCATTAAAGAAGGCAATTTTTTCTTTTGAACCAAAATAGGTAAATCCAACATTCTCTTCGAAGCATTTTGGTTGTTTCTGTCTACAAACCCTACAATTTTAAAACGGGTTGGCGTCTCAAACTTCAACGCATTGGCCACCGAAATTGCGTTCGCATCAGTCCCATAGATGACGGTTCTAATTAATTTGTTTGCACTCTTATCGGAAAGATACAATTCAAATGTTTGTTTGACAACAACACGGTACAGAAACAATCCGCAAAAAGAAAGTACCACGTTGATAAAAAGAGCAGTTGTCAGAAATACCCTTTCATTATACAACAACTCATAGGTGAAATTAAATATAAGGAACACCATCAATACAGACATTTGCGAAAACAAAAGCTTGACGGCATCTATATAAGAAGAATGTCTGATAATCCCAGAATAGGTTCTAAATAACCAGAAAAAGAAAATATTTATACCAAAAAAAGAACAGACAAACAACACATCACTGGTCGTATTAATATATCTCAATCCCGTACCCCTAAAAATAAGCATGGTAAAGAAAAAAGCTACTATCAAAACTGAAAAATCAATCATAATAATAATCCATCTTGGCAGATAGCTTAAATTACGAATGCTCAATTTTAAATTATCTCTTGAAAAAAATCCAGAATACACGGAATCCTCACGCATAATATACGGTATTTAAATTTCTATACGAAATGAATAATCTAAGCAAAAATACAAATTATTAGGTATGCTAAAACAAATTAACCCTATTGAAAAGCAATTTTTAAACAAAACAAACAAAAACTTGTCAATTGTCATTTTTCAAACATCTCATTCTTTTAAAAAATAAACCAAACGAATTCTTCACTATTCCCCAGAACGAAACGGATGAGTTCAAGTTTCTTTTTCTAAATAGCAGAAGTTATTTTCTTTCCAAAAATAAACTTAAATGTTTCAACAATTATTTTTAAATCCCCGAAAAAACTTTGGCAATAATAATACTCTAAATTCAATTGTACTTTGTCGGGAAAAAGAACATTATCATTATAGGACAAAGAATCTTCCTGCTCCCTCAGCAAAGCTTCTTCATCAAAATATTTTAAGGAAGCCAAACCAGTCAGTCCTGGTTTCAATTCTAGAATTTTTCGATTTTCTCCTTCCAATAAATTATAATAACCGGCGATATCGGGTCGGGGTCCCACAACACTCATTTCCCCTTTTAAGATATTAATCAGTTGTGGAAGTTCATCTAGTTTATATTTCCGTAGAAACTTTCCTATCTCGGATATTTGAAAAACCTTACTATTCGGCAACATTTGAATAGTTCGAAATTTATATATTTTAAATCTTCGACCAAACTGTCCAATTCGCTCTTGAATAAAAAACCCATTACTTTGCGTATCGACAATAGCCAAAAACCAAGTCAGGAACAACAACCATGAAAATAATGAAAGCCCAATTACCGAAAATACAATATCAAAAAAACGTTTAACTATCGACTTCAATTGAATATTGATACTATGTGTTTTTAAAACCGATTCCATAACTCAATAATCATAAAAAATGACCTAAATAATTACGCTTTTTAGATTTATTTTTTGTACAACATTTTTTCTAACCCATAAATAAACAATCACTTGAAATAGCAAAAAGAATACAATAACGGGAACAGTTAATTTCCCTATGCTTTCTAAATAAATCACCACTACATTAATTATCAATTGGGTACCTGAATACAATAGCGATACAAAAATATGTGAATAACCTAATTCATTGGCTAAGTATTGGTACAAATGCGATCGATGGGGTTCAAGGATATTTTCCTTCTTTTTGATTCGGGTAAAAATGGTTATAACACCGTCAATTCCATAAACCGATAAAAAAAACAAATAGCCAATTTGTCCAGAAAGCATAATGGTTTTAATCATAAAATAAGCTAAAAATACAGCCATACTAATACTACCTACATCGCCAGAAAATGTTTTTGCTTTTTTTCTGACATTGAAAAAACCGAAAGCACAACAAGATAAACCAACAGTAAACAATAAAGGAAGACTTTCCTTGCTGACCTCTAAAAATGATAGGCTGGCAATGACAACAAAAGAATAGAGAACAGTAATCCCATTAATTCCGTCCATAAAATTAAAAACATTCACCCAGCCAATAAACAAAATAAATATAATAGGCAAAAGCCAAATGGCAGCTTCAGAAAACAAATTTAACTCCCAAAAAATCAGCACAATCGCTACAGCTTGTGAAACAAATCGAGGCAACGTAGGCAGCGGTTTTATATCGTCTATGAAACTTACAATTGACACCAAAACAACTGCTACAACATCAATCCATGAAACATATCCCAACAAACAAGCTGTCAAAATCGCAATAGGAAAAATAATTCCTCCTCCTCGCAGCGTAATGTTGGTATGCGAAGAACGGCTATTGGGCTTGTCGATAATATTGTAATAATCAGCTATTTTGAAATAAATCAATTCAATAATTATGAATAAAATCAATAAAATGGCATAAATCATATAAAAGTCCTCGTTTTTTTTTAAGTCAGCTACTTGCGCTTCCAAAATCTATATTATTTTTTCTATCCTCTATTTTCTATTACTACAATTTATGTTTCAAAAGTCCCAACAGATATTCGCCATAACCTGATTTTTTTAAAGGCTCCGCCAAATCTCTTAACTCTTGTTCAGTAATAAATCCTTGTCTCCAGGCAATTTCTTCAATACATCCCACCTTCAATCCTTGACGTTCTTCCAAAACCTGAACAAATTGTCCGGCCTGCATCAGACTATTAAAAGTTCCCGTATCAAGCCAGGCAGTGCCACGGCTTAAAATTCCAACTTTTAATTTCCCCTTTTCCAAATACACTTTGTTTACATCTGTAATTTCATACTCTCCTCTGGCACTTGGTTTAATGTTTTTGGCAATTTCAACTACCGAATTATCATAAAAATACAATCCGGGAACAGCATAATTCGATTTTGGCTCTAATGGTTTTTCTTCTATAGAAAGTGCTTTTAAGTCTTTGTCAAATTCCACTACACCATAACGTTCTGGATCCGAAACGTGATAAGCAAAAACAACACCTCCGTCAGGTTTTGTATTGGACTGCAACAATTCATGCATATTGGCACCAAAAAAAATATTATCTCCTAAAACCAATGCAACATCATCACTCCCCACAAACTCTTCACCAATCACAAAAGCCTGAGCCAAACCATTTGGAATTGCTTGCTCTGCATAACTGAATTGACATCCAATTGCAGAACCATCACCCAATAATTTTTTAAAATTTGGCAAATCATGTGGAGTCGAAATAATTAATATTTCATTAATTCCCGCCATCATCAAAGTCGATAACGGATAATAAATCATTGGTTTGTCATAAACTGGCATCATTTGCTTACTCATAGCAAGCGTTAATGGGTGCAATCTCGTACCGGATCCACCGGCAAGTATAATTCCTTTCATAGTTTCTAATTATAACTTTTACTAAAGACTAAAAACTTTTGCTCTTGCCTTATGTTTATTTTTTACTACCTAATAAATCCATGCATTTTACCAAACTCTGCTTAAATTCGGGTACAACAACACCAAAAGTTTTTTTGATTTTGTTTTTATCCAATAAAGAATACTGAGGACGTTTAGCAGGCGTAGGATAAGCTGAAGATGGAATACCACTAATTGCGCAATCAAATCCTCCTATTTCCTGAATGGCCAAAGCAAATTCATACCAACTAATTTCACCTTCATTCGAGAAATTGTAAATCCCAGATTGCCAATTATTGCGGGTGATTATTGTCATAATAGCTTGAGCCAAATCTGCTGCATAAGTCGGACTGCCTATTTGGTCATTAACCACGTTCAAACTGTCTCTTTCTTGCATCAAACGTGACATCGTCTTAACAAAATTATTACCAAAACTGGAATACACCCACGAAGTTCTGATGATGACAGCATTTGGATTTTCTCTTAGACAACCTTTTTCTCCCGCTAATTTGGTAACCCCATACACATTAATCGGATTAGGTTGAGCGGTTTCAGTCAAAGCTGTCGATGCTGTTCCATCAAACACATAATCCGTCGAAACATGAATCAATTGACAATTGTTCGCATTACTCCATTGAGCCAATATAACAACTGACTGATGATTCAACACATCCGACAATTCAAACTCCGATTCCGCTTTATCAACTGCAGTATGAGCTGCACAATTGATAATAACCTGAGGATTGATTTCTGTTAATCGTGCTGGTAAATTATCCAAATCACATAAATCTAACTCTTCCCAATCAGTAAAAAACCATTCGAATTGGGTATCTGTTTTTGACAAAACTTTTAATTCCGAACCTAATTGGCCATTACCACCTGTAATTAGTATTTTTTTCATTTAATCCTTAATCTTTTCATTTTCTTGCACATTACTCACGTTTCACCATTCACTTCATCATCAAAACTGACTATTACAATCCTCAATAAAAGGCAAAACCTGATCTTTTTCAGATACAATAGCATCTTTTAAATCCATTCCCCAATCAATATTCAAGGATGGGTCATCATATTTAATTCCACCTTCAGAGGCTTTGTTATAAAATTGATCACATTTGTACATCACTGAAGCCGTTTCACTGATTACCGAAAAACCATGGGCAAAACCTTGTGGTACTAACAATTGCTTTTTATTCTCTGCAGATAATAAAATGCTAAATGATTTTCCATAAGTAGGAGAATCTTTTCTCAAATCGACAGCCACATCAATAATTTCACCATCAAGAACACGCACCAATTTAGTCTGTGCAAAGGGTGGATTTTGATAATGCAACCCTCTCAAAGTTCCTTTTTTTGAAAAGGATTGATTATCCTGAACAAAATCAATGTTAATCCCTAAAGCTGAAAATTTAGTTTTGCTATAAGACTCAAAAAAACAACCTCTTTCATCTCCAAAAACTGTTGGTTCTACAACAACTAAATCCGTAATAAATGTTTTTTCAATGATCATATTAATTTTTTTTACTAATTCATAAGGTATTATGCTCTGTCTTTATTATTAACTCGCAGATGTTCTACTAAAATCCAGATTTTTTTTACCCTTACTACAAAATTATCCGCTAGATTTTACAAACATCCTAATCTTAAAAGGTCAAATCTTTTCATTTTTAAAAAACTCCAAAACCTCTTGAGCTTTCCATCCAGCCACTTCTCTGGCTTTTGTATCATCAAAAGTCAAATCAGAAGTGATTTTTTTTATTTTTGAAGAATTAATAGGTGCTTTGTCTCCCAATAAATTTCCAGCAAATCCGATTATATGTGCAATGAATAAAGGTAGATTCAAAGGCATTTTCTTTTTCTTCTGTTTTGCAATGGCAATGCTCAATTCTTTAAAGTTAGGATGAACACCATCAGTTAAATTATAAATTCCTCCAATAGATGCCAGTTTAGGGATAAATTCAGCTACATCTTTGGCCAATACCATACTCTTTCTTGCCTTTCCTTCATCAATGTTAAAATAATACCCCTTTTCTATTGCTTTTATCATTGCTCCCAAATTTCCCGGAGCATTATTACCGACTAATAACGGTAATCTTAAAATTGTGCAAATTACATTATTCTGAATACACCACTTTGTTATTAATAACTCTGCCTCAATTTTACTCAAACCATAAGGCTCATTTGCTTCTAGTTGGTGTTCTTCATTTATATCTTTCCCAAACTCTTGTCCATAAACCGAAACCGAACTAATAAAAACAAATTGCTTCGGCAGACCTGATTTTTCTAACCCTTTTAATAGATTCTCAGTGCCCATAACGTTTACATCATAAAATTGTTTTCTCTCTGATTGCGTTTTAGGCACTGAATGCGCTTTACCAGCAGCATGTATCACTAAGTCAAAATCCTGGTCAAAATCTGGAATCTGATATTCTAAAGAAATTTTATATTCTCCAGTAGTTCTGGATAAACCAAAAACTTCGTTTTCTTTCGATATTTCCTGTGCTATAGATTTTCCTAAAAAACCATTTACTCCTGTTAGTAGTATATTCATTTTAATAAAAACTCTTTAACCATCCCCATTTATTAAAATATATAAAAGCACTCTCAACAGTAATCCATTTAAACTTTAATTTTTTGTGTGTAAGTTTTGCGAAATGATGATAAACATGAGCATCTGGAAAATATGCTGTAAGAGATCGCAGAAGAAAGCGTCTTGTCAAATCTGCATCTTCCAAATACATAAAAATCCTATCATCAAAAAAACCTACTTCCCTTAGAGTACTTGTTCGTAAAAACATGAAACAACCCGACAAATAAGGTATGCTATAGATTATTTCATTATAATTTTTGTCTTTATATTCATATCTATCCAATCTTTTTTGAAATATTTTTTTTAGAAAAGAAGGCATAAATCCTCTGGCGAATAAATCAAAAAAAGTTGGATTAGTTTTACACAAATATTGAAACTCCCCACTGGGATAAGTAACTTTTGGCATCACATGACCAACTTCAACATTAGAATCCATAAACTGAGAAAGCTTCTCTAATGTTCCTTTATGAAAATAAATATCAGGATTTAATACTAAATGGTAATCAGAATCCAACTCGAAAGCTTTTTGAATTGCAACATTATGAGAAGCACCAAATCCAGGATTAGAAGGATTATGAATATAATCAATTCTTGAATCTGTAGCCATTTTTTTTAATTCATTAGTTGGAGAGTTATCTACTAAATAAAGCATTACATTTAAATGAGTGTCTAAAAAACTGTTTATAGCTTCTGACAACATTTTCTCATCATTGTTATACATTACAATAGCACCTGTAATTTTATACATTATCTATTAATTTTAATTAAAGATTTAAAAAACGAATAAATCATCATGACAGGTAAGAGAAAACCGATTTTCCTGATATACAATCCAGATCGATATGTTTTAATTTCGCCTATGCGCATTTTCATTTTTTTTTCACTTAACCCTCCCTTCGAAAGTTGTGGACGACCTAAATAAGTTAACCTCTCATTATAATAGACCACGTTGTATTTTTTTGCAGTCAATCTGAGAAAAAGCTCATAATCTTCACTATGACTTATTGATGTGTCAAATCTTTCTTTGATGCCTTTTTTTATTAATACACAAGAAGTTTGAAATTTGTTTCGGATTAGTAATTTGTAAAAACTAATTTTATAAACTAATTGGGGATTAAAGATAAAAAACTCATTTAATGATGAGCCTTTTTCATTATAATTATGGCCAATTAAATCTACTTCTGACGAACTGATAATATTTGACATTATTTCTAACTTATTTTGATTCCAGAAATCGTCAGAATCAAGAAATGCTATATAATCTCCCGATGCATTATCCCAACCTAAATTTCTACAAAAAGAAACACCTTTGTTTACTTTTAAATCAAAAACTTTAAAAGTGATTTTTTTGTTGTCTTCTATATATTTCTCCAACACCTTAGAAGTATCATCTTTACTACAATCATTTATTAAGATAATCTCAAAAACTGGAAAAGATTGTCTCAGGACACTATCAAGAACTTTAGTAATTCTTGAAGACGCATTGAAAATAGGAACTACTACACTAATCTTTGTCATTTGAAAACTTTAAAGTACTAGAAATATAAAAATGTAAAACAAACTGAAATAGAAAAACTAGATTGAAAAAAAAGTCAACAAATACAGAAAAAATCAAGTTATGAAAAATTACTCCTAAAACAAATAGCCATTTCAAATTTGCCTTTTTTGATCTAAATTTAAAATAAATAAAAGTAATTAAAAGCCCTAAAATAAAATAAAAAATTAAGGAACCATAATAACCAAATGAGGTTAGATAACTTGGAAACATTGTTGAAACATTCAAATTTTCATTTACTAATTGAAAATTAAAAACATTAGATTCCGAAAAAATTTTTTCTCTAATAAATGATGGGAATAAAGGAGATACCAGCGGGGAAGGATCGAAATAAAAATCAGGAAACTTTTGCAAGTTAAAATTAACATTGTTTAGCGGAGAAACCATGTAAACATATACCCAAAGAACTCCAGAAGGCAACCATGATGGATAATCAGAAGATGGCTGAACTAATTCTATAAATGAATCACCTCCAGATCTTAAATCACCAACTATACCGAATAAACAAACTACTCCAAATGCTGCTAATACAACTTTAATAATAGAAGATGTTTTGATATTATTGCTCAAAATATAAATAAAGGCAGCTTGAACAACCATACTCATAAGCATTTGACGAGTAATTAGTAAAATTGGCCACATAACGCAGGAAAGATACAGCCAAAGATATTTTCTATTCTTAGTTTTTAGATAAAAATAAAAAAGATAATTAGAAATTGTAATAATCATTGCATTTAGAAAGCCATGTAAACTAGGAATTCCCCACTCTGTATATCTTCCACTATCTCCACCAAGTCCTAAAATTGCAAGTAATGGCAGCCCTCTAAAAAATGCAATCTCTATTAAAGTAAAAAAAATCCAAATTTTAAAAACTTTTCCTAGTTTTACATAAAGGTTTTGGCTCTCCACAAAATTATTATCATTTCTGAGTTTTTTGTTAAAAAAAAGTCCCTTTATGGTATAATACGCAAGAGTAAAAGATAAGCATATTGATAAAACATATATAAATGTTTCAACACTTAGTGGAGTTAGTACTAAACTATATCTTTTAGAATATATATATAACACAAATAACCACAACGCCACAAAAACAGCAATTGGATTTTTTATTTTTAACATTCTAATTTAAGATTAATAATTGCCCCATAAACGGATAAGTTTTTATACTTTAGAGCTAACTTCATTTATTCACTCCAAACAACGCGTTTTACATAATCTGTATAACTTAAGATAATACGAACCATTTTTTCAGAAACATTTGGCATCGAATAATCAACAACTGATCTAAAGTTTCTTTTATTTCCTATTTTTTGATCATGAAGCTGCACCAATCCCTGCAAAATTCTTTCAGGATTTAGACCTACCATCATTACAGAAGTCTCTTCCATTGCCTCTGGTCTTTCATGTGCATCTCTTATATTAAGAGCTCTAAAATTCAATATCGAAGACTCTTCTGAAATTGTTCCAGAATCTGACAAAACAGCAAAAGACCTCATTTGTAAGGCATTATAATCATTAAACCCTAAAGGTTTTAAAAACTGCACATTTTTATGCATCTGAATATTTTTCTTCTCAATCATATTACGCGTTCGAGGATGCGTACTAACGATAATAGGGTAATCATACTTTTCAGTAATAAGATTTAAACTTCCCATTAATCCACGAAAATTTTTATCGCTATTAATATTTTCTTCCCTATGTGATGATACTACAAAAAACTTGCCTTCTTCCAATTTTAATCTTCCCAAAACATCAGAAGACTCTATCGAAGGCAAATAATGGTTTAAAACTTCAAACATAGGTGAGCCTGTTTTAATAATTCTATCTGCAGGCAAGCCTTCCCTTAGTAAATATTCTCTAGCTATATCACTGTAAGTTAAATTAATATCAGAAACATGGTCCACAATTTTTCTATTAGTCTCCTCAGGAACACGTTGATCAAAACAACGATTTCCTGCTTCCATATGGAAAATTGGAATATGTCGTTTCTTTGCTGGTATTGCACATAAACAACTATTAGTATCTCCTAAAACTAAAAAGGCATCTGGTTTTTCTGACTCTAAAAGAGGGTCAATTTTTATTAAAATTTGACCAACAGTTTCTGTTGCTGTAGCTCCTGCTGCATTTAAGAAAAAATCAGGTTTACGAATTCCTAAATCATCGAAAAAAATTTGATTTAATTCGTAATCATAATTTTGCCCTGTGTGCACGATAATATGTTCAATTGCATCAGAATTATCTAAAGCTGCCATAACTCTTGAAAGACGAATAATTTCAGGTCTTGTCCCAACGACAGTCATTACTTTTAGTTTTGATTTCATTATATCTAATAATTATTTTTTAAACATTTTCAAAATAAGTGTCTGGGTCGTTTGGGTCATAAAATTCATTAATCCAAAAATTAGTGTATAAGACTTCTTCCCCAATATTTTTTATATTATGTGTGTACCATATTGGCATATCTACATATGCTGGCTCGTTTCCATCCAAATAAAAATCTAGAACTTCATTAGTACCTATTTGACGTAACTGAATCAAGGCTTTTCCTTTAATTACGGCGAAACGTTCAATTTTCCTAGTATGATAATGATTACCTCTTGTAATACCCGGTACCGTTGTTGAAAATGAAACTTGCCCACCAACACCTAAACGAATTATCTCAACAAATGAACCTCTTGGGTCTGTGTGTTCAACAAATTTTACTGGAAAGTGACTTTTTATATCCATGTAGCAACGAAATGTATTAAATAAATTCAATTCGAATGCATTACCAATATTTGGTATCTCTCCTTTGTCATTATATTCTGATTTATATACTTCTAACAAACTTAAAATCTTTGAAACTTTAGATTCTGAAGTATGTTTAATAAGTACTTCTGGATTTCCTTTTTTTGATCTTATTTCAGAAAGTATTGCATCTACAAGTTCTCCAACATAAATTAATTTTAAGTCGCCATCCACATCAATAACAGGTACTTCATTATGAGATAATTTATGGCAAAAGGTCGCAATTACTGAATTATAATTCGGATGACCGAAAGGGCCAAATACATTAGGAATTATCATTCCTGTAAAGTTTCCTTCTGAATTATTTGACCAATTGATTAGCAAATCTCTTCCATCTTTTTTAGATTTTCCGTATAAATTGTCCCTCTCCTCTTGGGTTGAAGAAGAAAAAAGAACATGAGCTTTACTATCTGTAACTTTTAGAGAATTAACGAGTTTTTGCACTAATCCAACATTTGTATCATAAATAACCTGTGGATCATTATGACGATTCAAAGCCGCTAAATGTACAATTACATCACATTGTGATACAAAATCATTTAGTTTACTTTCGTCTTCAAAGTATTCTTTATAAAAGTCAATGCTTACAAATTCTTCGGTAAATAATCCGATTGTATTGTACAAATGTTTTCCAACAAAACCTCCTTGACCTGTAATACCTATTTTTAACATTAGCTTATTTAAATTTTAAAATATTCAATATCGAACCTATATTCATCTTTATTCTCTCCTAATAAATAATCAGCCATAACTAATAATTTAGAATTTAATTCTAAGGATTGGATACTACTAATATATCCGTTAGGAACATATAATACATTTAATTCTTCAGAATCTATTAAATAAGTAAAAACCTCTAAATCTTTTGATGGCTTTTCCCAATTATCAATTTTAATCAATTGAATTTCAAATCTTCCTATAACAGCAGAAAACCATCTTTGTTCTATTTGATGCCCTTGCCATCCTCTTATTAGTTCGAGTTTTTCATTTTCAATAATGTAAATTCTTTTGATTAATGAAGCATCAAAATTATTATTATATAATAAAGTTCCTCTTTGATCGGAATATCGATTGCCTGAAATTAACTTTGGATTCATGAATTACCCTGGCATTTGTTCTACATCTTCTCCAAAGACTTCTTTTCGTATAAGCGGAAGCACTGATAAAAGTTTTTTCATCCCCTCAACACCCTGCCGCTCTGTGTTATGAGAATGGTAATCTTCAATTAAAGACATATCTTCCTCTCCTTCAGAAAAATACTGTGCATAATTCAAATCACGATTATCTGCCGGAATACGATAAAACTCTCCCATATCTTCCGCCTTAACCATCTCCTCACGAGTACATAAAGTTTCATATAATTTTTCACCATGACGAGTTCCTATGATTTTAACCTCATTATCGGCATTACATAATTCTTTCAAAGCCTGTGCCAAATCTCCAATAGTTCCTGCAGGAGCTTTATTTACAAACAAATCTCCTGGATTACCATTTTCGAAAGCAAATAAAACAAGTTCTACTGCCTCATCCAAAGACATTAAAAAGCGAGTCATATTTGGATCTGTAATTGTAATTGAATTACCCTCTTTAATTTGTTTTAAAAACAGAGGTATAACCGATCCTCTAGATGCCATTACATTTCCATATCTTGTAAGACAAACTGTTGTATCCTTAAGATTTCTAGAAGCCGCAACCGCAACTTTTTCCATTAATGCTTTAGAAATTCCCATTGCGTTAATAGGATATGCTGCTTTATCTGTACTTAGACAAATTACCTTTTTTACTTTATTATTACCTGCCGCATCAATTACATTTTGAGTTCCTAAAACATTAGTTTTAGTAGCTTCTAAGGGAAAAAACTCACATGATGGCACTTGTTTTAAAGCAGCAGCATGAAAGACATAATCTACCCCTCTCATTGCGCGCTCTACACTATTATAGTCACGAACATCTCCAATATAAAACTTCAGCTTATCATTTTTTAATTGGTTGCGCATATCATCTTGTTTTTTCTCATCACGAGAAAAAATACGAATTTCACTAAAATGGTCTGTGTACAGAAAACGATTTAAAACTGCATGACCAAAAGAACCTGTTCCTCCTGTTATCAGAAGAATTTTATCTACTAACATATATTCTTACATTAAATTGAGCTATAAACCTTATTTGTTAAAAAATCTAAATACTTATTGGAAACTTCTTGCAACATAAAATCTTTTAGTAACACATCTAACATTTCAGAATCAACCTTGTCATCAGTAGATAAAAAATTATAAACTTTTTCTATTACATCTTCATCTTTTAAGTCTTCAGGAAATACGTTAAGATTTAAAGGATAAATTTTCAACAATTCAGCTGAAGTATCTTCTTCTATAGAACATATGTTAAGTATTTTTTTTCCCGAATACATATATTCTATCAATTTACTAGGTTCCTGATATTTATTATTATTACCAATATTAATTAGTACATCCGCCTCCTTAATTACATTATTTACAAGACTTTTGTCAATAAAGCCATTAAGAAAAATTGATGAATTCAGCAATTTTGGATATTCATTAAAACGAATTAAACTTTTTGAAAATTCACCATAAAAATTCAATTCAAATATAACGTCTGGATATTTATTTACCATCCTATCAAATAATAACAACAAATTTTTCGGAGATCTAACATCTTCGCTCAAAGTTCCTAAAAAAACTAGTTTTATATGTTTGTCCCAAAACTCACTTTCCTTACTATAGTCAAATTTTGACGGAATAAATATATTATTATTAACAACTATTTTATTCTTTAGATTTGGAAATATAGAAATGTACTTATCCCTAATTCTAGCTGTAAGAACACAATTTAAATTTGCTTTTTCAAATATTTTTCTCTCAAAAGAAGTATTTAATCCATTATAGATAAATGAATTATTAACTGTTTTATCTATACTAAAGGGATCAACAGTATCAGCTAACCAAAAAATTGAATTAAATTTTCTCTTTAAATTATATCCAATTACATGCGCTGAAAATGTCCAGGATACTGTAATTAACTTATCAATTTTGTTTTCTTCAATTATTCTTTTTGCCAATGGTATAACAGAAAAACACCACAAAAAAGAATGATCTGGCCAATATAATTTAGACCATGTGAAATCATAAAACACCCTTATGATTTTTTTTAAAGAAATACCCAAACTTCTTTTCTCAGTAACTCTCGCTTCTTGAACCTTATTTCTATACTTATATTTTAAATTACCTATTAAATATTCTGTTGTCCTATAAATTTTAATACCATCAACTTCTTCATAATTCTTAAATTGGTTTTTAGCACCAGAAATTACATGAATTTCAATTCCCTCTTCTTCATACCACTTTTTTACAATATTAAACCATCTGTAAGTATTGGGTTTTGCCTCTGGAAAAAAATCATAACAAATAATTAATACTTTAGTTGGTTTTTTGCTTGAATCGTTTTTGATAAACATCCTTATTTTATTTCTTGTGAAAAAAATTCTAATTTTATTTCTATATCAAATTTTAAGAATTAGCAATCTTGTTATAAATTGAAATAGTTTTTTCAAGATTTATCTCTCTGTCATGCCTTAAGCTTGCTGAAATAATAGAATTCTCTGATATTTGTGAAACAAGTTTTGAGTCGCTAAAAATTTTTCTAATATTTTCAGCCAACATCTCTATTTCTTCAAAACGATACAATAAACCTGTTTTACCAGATTCAATCATATCAGGTGTGCCTCCTGAATATGATGCAATAGTTGGTACGCCTATAAGTTGAGCCTCTCCTAGTGAATTTGGACTATTTTCTATACTTGATGGACAAATGAACACATTAGAATTTTGATATTCTAATATCATTTGCTCCTCCGACAAAGAACCTAAAAATAAAACATTTTTCTCTAGCTTATTTTTCTCAATTAATTTGCCGATATACTTTCCGTATCCTGTTCGTTTTATCCTGTCAATTATCTTAGCATTACTAATAATATTAACACCCCCTATTCTAATTTTTAACTTCGGATAATCTTTTGTTAAGAGAGAAGCAGCCTCTATAACTTTGTGAAGTCCTTTAATCGGATATCCTGCCTGACTCAAAAAAATAGTATAAGGCTCACAACTTTCTAGTTTCCACTTTTCAGCTGTATAGAAACCATCACGTAATGATTCGTTACAAAAATGATAGTTAATATTAGGGTTGACACTCTTAACATGTGCAAAATCCCAGCCAGTCCTTCCTATTGCATGTTTTGAATTTATTAAATATTCATTTTCTAAATTTCCTCGATTAGCAAACTTTTGTTTTGCCTGAAAGATAGTATCTCTTTTAATTAAATCTCTAAAAGTAATATTAGTAAATATTTCTCCTGACGAAATTCCAGCAAAATAATATCTTGAATAAATACCAACTAGACCTTGAATAGAAACAATATATCTTAAATTTGGGAACTTACGTATACAAGATAACCCATGAGCATATTCTGTTCCATGTATATGAATAATATCAGGCATAAAATCCTCACAAATTTTAACCCAAAACGGCTCTAAATTAACGTCATACTTTGTTTTATCTTTACAAGGAATTAAGAAGTAATCTATTCCTGAAATCTGCATTTTAATAAAATTGCTACTAGAATGCGTTGTAACAATTCCTAATTTTATTCCTGCCTGTTTGGCAACTTGTTCTGCTAATCCATACATCCATCCTCCGAGAACAGGCTTAATTATTCCTAATTTTTCACTTGGTGCTGGAAATATTGTATTAACAATCCATAAAACTCTCATTGTACTTTTTTTAAGAAATCTTTTTCTATTAATACTTCTGCTTTTGAGCACGGCCCATTTACAATTATTTTATCTTCACCAATCATCAAAGATTTTGCTAAATCTATAAAATTAGATGCTGCAATTTGTGGACTCCAAATTTCGTTAATAGATTTATAGGCATTTTTAGCTAAAGTATTACATAGAGCCCTATCGTTAATTAATCTTTCTACTTGATTAACAAAAGATGTTAAATCTCTAGATTCAAATATCAATCCATTAAATTCGTGCTGAATAAGGTACGGAACACTACCAATCTCATGTGATGCTACAACAGTACAAGCATTACTCATTGCTTCATTAACTACAGCTCCCCAACCTTCACCTCGATCACTAGTCAATATAAATGCATTAGAATCCCTCATTTTTTTTAATATATCATCATTCTGAATATTTCCTAATACATTAATATTCTCTACAAGATTATTTCTGTCTATTAGTTTTAAAATTTCTTCACGCATATTTCCATCTCCTGCCATTTCAAGGATTATGTCATAACCTTTACTTTTTAATTGAGCAATTAACTGAACAGCCATTTCTGGATGCTTCCAATCAATCCATCTTGCTACCCATAGTATACGAAATTTTTGATCTTTCTTAGACGATAAGATAGAGTCAACATTTATTTTTTTTACTTTTGGGAAATATCCCCATTTATAACACTTATCTCTAAATGCAAAAAACTTATTAGTGTCAGATGGCGTATACGCACTAGCACATAACATATAATACTTATTGTTTCTATATTTTATAAAGTTTTTATATGCGAAAAGCCAAAATCTAGGGGATAGAATTTCATAGCCTTTTTTCTTGAACCATCGTTCACTGTATCTAAATGTTATTTTATTTAATTTTAATCTCTCTTTGATAAATATATCGGGAGCAGAGCCTAAAATTACAATATCAGATGTTAACCCTAACAACAAAGCCTTCTCATAATTAATATCACTTTCATATGAATTAAGCAAATATTTTTTATCCGAGAAATCTGTACTTAGATACATTTTAAAAGACTGATCAATAGGTTCTGTAGCAATAAAAGTAAAGCCATCACCTAACATCTCATAAAAATAATCTGAAAGATCAGACTGATAATGGTTAATAAAATTTGAAAAAATTGTAACTGTCATAATTCTGCTTTATTATAATCTTTTAATTTCTTTCTCATTGAAAATAAAAAAATAACACTAATCATTCCCATTATCATCCATGATATTGATTGTCCCCATGCAGCCCCATAAAAACCAAAATTATCTATTAAATATTTATATAATAAAATTGCTGCAAATGACCCAATAATTTTATTAAATAACTCATATTTAGAAAACCCATAACCAACTAAGACACTAGATAATGAAAAAGATAAAGAAGTAGTAACATTTCGAATACACAAAACACTAGCATAACCGCTTGCTTCTACATACTTTCCATAGGTTAAAATGCTAATTAATGGTTTTGATAAAATAATAAATAACAGATTTGGCAATAATGTCATAATAGTTATTAAGGCTAATAGGTATCCTACTTTTTTATTTTGTCTCAATGATGCATACTTATAAAGATCTGGTTCAAATGTTTGGAGAAATACAGTTCCAAAAATACCTAGGTAACCTGAAATCTGAAGTCCAATATTGTATAGACCTAAATTGTGATTATTATTTAGTTTAGCAAGAAATGTACGATCTATTCCCATAAAAAAAAAGGTAAGAATAGCCGAAATAGTAAGGGGTGTACAAAAAAGAATCATTTCTTTTACACGAGACCAATCTATATTAAAAGAAAATTTTTTAGCTTTTAAAACATATACTCCAAAAAATACAGTTACAATAAGAATAGCAACTAAACGCCCTACTGCCCCATACCGTAGAACATATACAAGTAAAACAGATAATAAACCGCTAAATAAAGCATTAAAAACCGTTATAAAAAAGTATTCTTTTGATTCATTCTTCATTCTCAAATCCAATAAATAGATATTGTAAAAAGAAATAAAATACAAGGGCAAAAAACTCAAAAAAGCATACGGAGTAAATGGTATTGAAGGTATAAAATTAATATGATAATAGTAGTACCCTAAATAAAAAAGAATTAGAATAATAAATCCAAAAATTATAAACAAAGATAATATTGTATTTAATAATTTTCTCCTTTCTTCTTCTTCAATTAAAAAGTAATTTCTTGCATAATAATTACTAAAACAAAAAGTAATCACAGGTGTTAAAACTGATGAAAAAGAAGCAAAATAACCAATAATTGCGAAGTCATCATGACTTAAACCAACCGATAAAAAGGGATTAATTAATAACCCAATTATACTAGTTATTACAGAAGATAATAGATAGTATGATAGATTTTTTAAATTAATGTTTTTTGCAAACAACAAATTCACTTTTTTATAATTATTTTATCACAAAGCTTCAAAAAGTTTATAACAATATTTATTTATTAACATTGAGAATTCTAAAAAGAAAGGTCTCATATTTTCTTTTAAACATTTCTGAAAAGTTTTTCCATAATTTACAAAATGTATTAATAAAAATCATTTATCTTAATTTAATAAAACTATACAGCCAGACTATGCCTCTTATTAAAGATTAATTTAAATACTATAAAATTCTCTAACTTTCTTATTATGATTTAATTCTTCTTTAGAAAATGATTTAAAGTAATCATAGGTAATTTTCAGTCCCTCTGAACGATCTATCTTAGGTTGCCAATCTAACAATGCTATTGCTTTAGTAATATCAGGTTTTCTTTGTTTAGGGTCATCTTGAGGTAAAGGCAAATAAATTATTTTCTGATCAGTCTCTGTTAATTTAATAATTTCTTTAGCAAAATCATTCATCGTAATTTCATTTGGATTACCAATATTTACAGGATATACATAATCAGACATTAACAATCTGTAAATTCCCTCAATTAAATCACCAACATAACAAAACGATCGCGTTTGTGAACCATCTCCAAAAATAGTTAAATCTTCGCCACGCAATGCTTGCCCGATGAAAGCTGGCAATACTCTTCCATCATTTAAACGCATTCTAGGTCCATAAGTATTAAATATTCTAACAATTCTAGTTTCTAAACCATGAAAAGTATGGTAAGCCATTGTAATAGCTTCTTGAAATCTCTTTGCCTCATCATAAACGCTTCTTGGGCCAACAGGATTAACATTCCCCCAATATTCTTCAGGTTGAGGATGAATTGTTGGATCTCCATATACTTCAGAAGTTGAAGCAATCAAAAATCTAGCTTTTTTTTCTTTCGCTAAACCTAGTAAATTATGAGTCCCTAAAGATCCAACTTTTAAGGTTTGAATAGGTATTTTTAAATAATCTATAGGACTAGCTGGGGAAGCAAAATGCAAAATATAATCTAATTTTCCTGCAACATGAACATAGTTTGATACATCATGATTATAAAATTCGAAATTCTTTAATGGAAATAAATGCTCAATATTTTTAATATCACCAGTGATTAAATTATCCATTCCAACAACGTCAAAACCTTCTGCTATAAATCGATCACATAAATGAGACCCTAAAAAACCTGCAGCTCCTGTAATTAAAACTCTTTTACTCATGAATTCTTTGTTTCTAGTTTCTTAGCTAACTTGATTAAAATAATTATTAAACTCCTATTCCTCTATAAATAAAACCAATTTCCTCCAATTCTGCTTTATTAAGTATATTTCTTCCATCAAAAATGAACGCCGGTTTTTGCATGCTTTTGTATATTTTTTGCCAATCATATTTACGAAATTCATCCCATTCAGTAAGTATGGCAATTGCATGTGCTTTCTCACATGTCAAATATGGATTATCAAAAGTCACGATACTGTTCTCATTTTCCTCTGGCATTCTTGTTTCTAGATAATTTAAATCAGAAAGAATTTTTTTTCTTGACACTTTTGGATCGTAGACCATGATTTTTGCTTGTTCATTAATCAAATCATTAGCTACGAAAATTGCTGCAGATTCACGGGTATCATTAGTATCTTTCTTGAAAGCCCAACCTAAAAAGGCAATTTTTTTATCAGCAACCGTGTTATAAAGTGTTTTCACAATATTACTAGAGAAACGATTCTTCTGATGCTCATTCATAATAATTACCTGCTCCCAATAATCAGCTACTTCATTTAACCCATATGATTTTGCAATATAAACCAAATTCAAAATATCTTTTTGAAAACAAGAACCGCCAAATCCAACGGATGCTTTTAGGAATTTAGGACCAATTCGGCTATCCATTCCAATCGCTTTGGCAACCTCATTAACGTCAGCTCCAGTTTTTTCACACAGCTCTGACATCGCATTTATGGATGAAATTCTTTGAGCTAAAAAAGCATTGGCAGTTAACTTTGACAATTCCGAAGACCAGACATTGGTAGTCAATATTTTTTCTGGCCTAACCCAATTCGAATAAACATCGACTAAGGCTTGAATCGCTTTTTGCCCTTCAACTGATGTATCGCCTCCAATTAAAATTCGGTCTGGATTTAGCAAATCTTCAATTGCTGTACCTTCAGCCAAAAATTCGGGATTTGAAAGAATTTGGAACTGCACTCCATTTCCAGTTGAATCAAGAATACTCTTAATTGCTTCAGCAGTACGCACTGGCAATGTAGACTTTTCTACTACAATCTTATCACTTTTTGCAACTTTCGCAATCTGTCTGGCACATAACTCAATATATTTCAAATCTGCAGCCATACCTTTTCCTTTTCCGTAGGTCTTAGTTGGTGTATTTACCGATATAAAAATAATTTGCGCTTCATCTATTGCTTTATCAACTTCTGTAGAAAAAAACAAATTTTCTCCTCTTACTTCGGTAACAATTTGTGGCAATCCTGGTTCATAAATTGGAATATTATTTGTATTATCATCGTTCCATGCTTGTATTCTTTCTACATTCAAATCAACAACTGTAACTTGAATATTTGGACACTTTTGTGCTATCACAGCCATAGTAGGGCCTCCTACATATCCAGCTCCAATACAACAAATTTTTGTAATCATTTTTTTTTGAATTAAAATTTTAAATATTACTATTTATCAAGTAATAAAAACATTATTTAATTTTTGTCATTTCTCTTTGATGAACTTCTTTTCTTAGTCCAGAACTAGAAAATCGATGGTCTCTGGTATTAAAATATAATTCAATACCTTTCGCTTCACAATACATCCTACCAGTAAAATTTTGTTCACGATATTCATCACCGACAATTCTAACATCAATTTTAAAAGATCGTAATATATCTTCTAAATCCTGTTCAGTAGCATAAGGAACAATCTCATCAACAAACTTACACCCTTTTAATTGAATATATCGCTCCACTACAGTTTGTGCTGGCTGATTTTTTTCAGGGCGATCCAACGTTGGGTCGGTTTGCAAGCCAACGATCAAATAATCACAATGAAGTTTAGCCTCTTCTAACATTTTTACGTGTCCCGCATGAAATAAATCGAAAGCACTAAAAGTTATTCCAATTTTCATTTTTAATCAATTACTGGTATTAAATATTTAAAATTTAATTAACAAACTGTGTATTTCTCATTCCTCGAAAATCAATTTGTACGAGTGGGAAACTTAAAATTCACACTTTTAAACATCAATTTTCTACTTACTTTAGGAACTTCTAAAAACAGAAAAATCTATTTGTTAAAGCCTAAAACAAATAATCCCACCCTCTTCAATATCCAAAACTCATTTTTCAGCTCCTTTTGGGGTAGGCTAAACCAAAAATTTAACTTTTAACTGCAAATTCTTTCAACAACCTTCTCACTACCAAACCCAAAACCACAAAAAATTCAGCCAATAAGCCTCCAATTGCTAATCCTTTAGCTTTCCCAAAACGTTCCTTAGGCAATGGTAAAATAGGTCGGTCAATAACCTGAATTAAAGGTGTTTCTTTACGCACCGCCACTTTTGCCAGTTCCGTTTGTTTGACCAATTCCGTTAAGATGGCTGTATTGGCCTGTACATCTACTTGCCTACGTGCAGATGGAGCACGACGCACGTTAAGCGCAGGATTCAGCATAAAAGTATTGTCATTGGCTACTGCTACTCCAGTAATGGCTCCGTTAAGTTCAGCACGAATAGAATCGGTTTGACGTTCCAAAATTTCCATATTCATGCGTGCCTTTTTACTTTTAGTATCAACATAAAATTTACCAACTTGTTTTGCAAGTGCTTCACAAAATCGAAGCGAAAATTGTTCATCAGTAGAAGTCACATCCATGGATATAATGGCAATCTTTTTATCTTTTTGTCCAACAGATAAAGAAGATTTGGATAAATTTTGATAGATTATCCCCAAAATACTGTCATGAACTCTTGTAAAATATTTACGTTTAGTATTGGGTAAAAATTGTATGCCCATAAATTTAGGATTATCATTCCAACTGTCCCTCCATTTATTGTTTTGAATATACATTTCGGCCAAAGAAATTTCTTTTCCGTTTACCGTAACTGGAGTCATCAAGGTTAGTTCTACCATGGTGCGAGACTTGAACAACTCCGTCAAATTGGAACCGGAAAAGATACTTCCTCCACCGCTTCCCAAATCAATCCCAAACGAACTTGCCAATCCAAGTGCACCTCCTAATCCACCACCCGATTTTTCATCTTCCAATGCAAATGTCAATGTTGCGGTATAGATCGGTTTCTTGATAAAAGAGTAAGCCAATCCTAAAGCAGCACCTACTATCCCTGCCAATACAATGATTTTCCATTGAGACAGTAAATAAGTATACCACTCCTTAACTTTTTCAATCAATTCTTTTAAAGAAATTTCGTCGTTCGGTATTTGTTGTTCCATAAATAATATGGTTCTATTTTTTAAAATTTTAGATTCTATCAAAAAAAATTATATACTTGACTTGTAGACACACCCCCTACCCCTCTTAAGAAGGGAATTAGAGTGAATAAATATCAATGTACTGGTTATTCTCTTAACCTGTCACACCCCCTACCCCCTCTCAAGAGGGGAATTGGAGCGGATAACTTATTTAAAAGCTGTAACAATCAACAATGCTAAGCTGGTAATCACACTTCCAATACTTACCCATTCGCCTGTTGTTAACTTATGTTGCTCTGGTTTTTCGGGAACAACTATTTGTGAACCTGGAGTTACAGTTGGACTCGTTCTAAAAAACAATAACACGTTGTGTGATACTGCAGCTTGTCCGTTAGGATAAATAATATATGCCTTTTTTCTCCATCCTTTTGCATCCAGACCGCCTACTGCATCCAAATAATAATTGAATCCTTTACCACTTTTGTACGGTATCTCAGAAGTCAAAAGCACATTTCCTGCCACTTTAACTGTTTCATTGAAAGGAGAAACTTCTATTTCGTCACCCGGTAACAATGTAACATTTGCATTACTATTTTGATTTTTAGACACTTTATCCCAATCTACCGGAATAGTGGCAAATTTCAGATCCTCTTTTAATTTCTTTTTCAGTTTGTTTTGGATACTGTCTTTTTTACCCAAATTCATATTTACATTCTCTAAAGCTTCTATTTGGTCTTTTTTTATCGGCCTCTTTATTTTTATTCCATTCAAACTTGCCAAAGAAGTAAGCCCACCAGCTCTTTGAATTACACTATATATTTTTTCTTTTTTATTAACCAAAACATATTTACCTGGATACGCAACAGCACCTCCTATTAAAACCATTTCGGGTTTGTCATTGACAGCCATTCTCCTAATGTTGACCACATCAAAAGGTTTTAACTCAAAATTAGTGGCTTGTTCATTAGACTCTGGGTTAATCTCAATAGTAAACAACTCTACTTTATTAGGATTTTTTTCATCAATTTCTTCTGCACGAATCATTCGGGCAATTTCTACACGTTTGGACGCTGAACCGGTCAAACCACCTGCTGCAACAATAAGATCATTTAGTGTTAAATTATCCTGGAAATCATACACATTTGGATTTTTGATTTCACCATCTATAGTCACCTTATAATCTTCTTTAAAATCCAAAATAGAATACACGGTTACTCGGTCTTCTTTATTCAATTCTATATTGGCACTAACGTCAGCATTCATGGCCTTTGCTAAATCAACATTGACAATCTCAGTCGTTAAATCTTCTTTTAATCGAATGATTCTAGCCCTTTTAAGATAAGCATCTTCTTTTAATCCTTCGGCTTGTCGAATTAAATCTGCAACACGCATACCTGCATGAAAAGAATAAGTATCAGGTCTAAAAACAGCTCCGTCGATAATAATACGGTTTTCAAAACGATTTAATATTTTCGATATTCGAAACACGTCACCGTTCACAGGCACATAACTGCTGTACTGGGCTGCCTGAATATCAGCTACCTTAAATTCTTTACCTGTTTTTTGGAGTACATTTACAGAAGCGGTATAGGCAAACTCATTAAAACCAGAAGCAAAATTCAATAAATCAGAAAAACGCTCTCCTTTTTTCATTTCGAAAATACCAGGACGTTTAGCTTCTCCTTCAACTGTAACCCTATTAGTATAAGCTGGAATACGAATGACATCATTATCTTTCAATCCCACATTGTCTGATTGATTCCCACTAACCAAAAACCGATAAATATCAATATTCTTATATACCTGGTTATTACGAATCAACTCAATATTTCTATAACTTCCGTTCTTACTTGGCCCTCCTCCCAAAAACAACGCATTATACACAGTAGCCAGAGAAGAAATAGAATAATTCCCCGGTTGTTTACTTCCTATAATAGTAACTTTAATCGTTCTAATACGGCTTAAACTCACCCCTACCTGTGATTGTCCTGAACGAACAGTGCTGTACACTCTTGAAATTGCACCTTTAATTTTTTGGGTAGCGGCTTCAATCGTCATTCCCGAAACCGAAATCTGTCCAACATATTGAATATTGACTTTTCCCTCAACAGATACAGGAACATTATCACTGAACTCCTGAACTCCATTAACACTAATCTGCAACTCATCACCAGGACCTAAAACATAGTTCACAGGTGTAGCCAAATTCAAATTCGGTTGAAAATTCAAAGTAGGATTATCAAACAACTCCGAACCAAAAACAAGGGAATTCAAACTGTCTTTGACTTTCTTGTTTACTATTTTCTCTTGTTTACGCAAAGCATCGTCATCACTTTCCTCTTCATCTTCAGACTTCAAATCATTGGATTTCTTTTTGGCTACACTTTTGTTAGCTGTCGGTTTAGTTCCTTCCGGAAGAGCAAGGCGTTTTTTCAATTTAGCGAATTCAGAGGCACTCATTCCTTTGGATAGCGCCATAGCTTCTGCTTGATCAATCGTGACATTATTATTTTGTAGCTGTGTTTTTATTTTGGCAATATCTCCGTCTGATAAATAATCAACTCTTACCGTACTAAGATCATTTCCTTTTAAAATATCTTGGGCAACAATCGAATTGCTAAGAAAAAGAGCCATAAAAATAGCAATTACCGTAATTAGTTTTTTCATAGTTTTATTAAACCTAATATAATATATTTTAACTTATTCTATTTTTTTAGAGAGAATTAAAGTGAGTCAGTAGACAAACAAAGTTCCTACTTGTATTATTCACCTTCACCCTTCACCCCTTTTTGATAACCACTTGACACGGCTTCGCCGCTGTGAGTCCCATACAGGTCCACCTTTCTTATTTTTTTGCAAAACTACGTTAAAAAAAGAGTAATTTCTCTTTTCTTTTGACGTTTTTTAAAGATTTAATCTTATTAATAAAAACAAAAAAATAAAGCCAATAAATAACTAAAACCGAAATAATTAACAGCAAAAATTCTTTATTCTTTATTCTTTATTCTTTATTCTTTATTCTTTATTCTTTATTCTTTATTCTTTATTCTTTATTCTTTATTCTTTATTCTTTATTCTTTATTCTTTATTTTACAATCTCAATTCTTAAATCTTAATTTTCTTTTCAACTTTAAGAACACAACCCAAAGACTCAAGCACAAGAATATAGTGATTGTGTTTTACCTCCTGTACTACGGCTGATTGTGCAACAAATGGCCCAGATTCTAAAACTATCTTGTCTCCTTTTTGCCATTTATCAACCATTATTTCAAAAGTATCTGGTATATCCAACCAATTTTGAATAGCCTGAATCTCTTTTTCCTTTACTATAGCAGGCTTTCCTAACCAAAACAAGTACCGAATCGCTCCAGGTATCGAAAAAACAACATTCCTTTCTTTTTCTTCAACTTGAACAAAAATATAGGAATTAAATAATGGAACTTCAACTTTCTTCTTACGATCTGACCATTGATGGACCTTAGTTATCAACGGACAATAAGCTATAATTCCAGCTTCATTCAACCGTTCCGCAACTTTCTTTTCCCACTTGGGCTTTGTGTAAACTACGTACCAGTTCATTTCAATCCATTTTTACGTTCCACTTCACCTCTTTAAACCCACTCCCAAACTTTACAAATTACGAATACTGTTTCTCATAATAAGTAGCATACGCTCCCGAAGTCACATTATTCAACCAATCTTGGTTATTTAAATACCAATCAATGGTAATCTCCAATCCTTCTTCAAAAGTAACTGATGGCTTCCACCCTAATTGCGTATTGATTTTTGAGGCATCGATGGCATAACGCAAATCATGTCCCGGTCTGTCTTTCACGTAAGTAATCAATTGAGCCGATTCCCCAATAGTTCTACCCAACTTTTGATCCATCAATTGACATAAAACTTTTACTAAATCGATATTTTTCCACTCATTAAATCCACCAATATTATAGGTTTCATGATTCTTTCCATCATGAAAAACCAAATCAATTGCAACAGCGTGATCTTTTACAAACAGCCAATCACGAGTATAATTCCCATCCCCATAAACTGGTAGCGGTTTGTTATTGATGATATTATTAATAAACAACGGAATCAATTTTTCTGGAAAATGATTAGGCCCGTAATTATTGGAACAATTTGTAATTACATAAGGTAATCCATAAGTTTCACCATAAGCTCGCACAAAGTGATCTGAACTCGCTTTGGATGCCGAATACGGTGAATTTGGATCATACGGAGTTGTCTCTGTAAACAATCCTTCAGCCCCAAGCGAACCATAAACTTCATCAGTACTCACATGATAAAAACGCTTTCCTTCAAAATTCCCCAACCATTGTTTTTTGGCTGCGTTCAATAAATTCATTGTTCCAATCACATTGGTTTTCACAAAAGCCAAAGGATCTTCAATAGAACGATCCACATGCGACTCTGCCGCTAGATGAATCACTCCGTCAAACTGTTGCTGTATAAACAATTCATTTATAAAATGTTCATCAGTAATATCTCCTTTTACAAAAGTATAATTTGGCTCTTTTTCAATATCCTTGATATTTTCCAGATTCCCAGCATACGTCAAAGCATCCAAATTAAAAATCTGATAACTTGGATAGTTCTTCACAAATCTCCTCACGACATGTGAACCTATAAATCCTGCTCCTCCTGTAATAAGTATCTTTTTCATTTTTATATTTTTTTATCTAAATTCTATTCTCTATTTCTATCCTCTTCAAATTGAAATTCTTATTGCAATTGATATTGATTTTGATAGTCTCAAAGCTTCCCATCTACACCATCAGTCAAAACACCTTTAACATCATAAAGCACACTAAGTTCTTTTCTCAAAGAAGTTATATCCATTGTCCTAAATTGTGCATGGGCTACTCCCAAAACAACAGCATCAAAAGTGGTTTTTGGCTTCTCATTCACCATCGTTATTCCATATTCATGCAATACGGCTGCGGGATTTGCCCATGGATCAAAAATAGTCACTTGAATACCATAATCTTCTAATGCTTTTACCACATCTACTATTTTGGTATTTCGTACATCGGGGCAATTTTCCTTAAAAGTAATTCCTAGCATTAATAAACTAGCGCCATTGATAGTCACACCTTTTTTGATCATTAGCTTCACCACCTGAGAAGCTACATATTCACCCATACTATCATTCAAACGACGTCCTGCCAATATTATTTCCGGATGATAACCTTTTTCCTGCGCTTTTTGTGCTAAATAATAGGGATCTACTCCTATGCAATGCCCTCCAACTAAACCTGGTTTAAATGGCAAAAAATTCCATTTGGTTGCGGCGGCCTTTAAAACTGCACTTGTATCAATATCCAAAAGATTGAAAATTTTCGCCAATTCATTAACAAAGGCAATATTGATATCTCTTTGGGAGTTTTCTATAACTTTAGCGGCTTCAGCCACCTTTATCGAAGGGGCAAGATGTGTACCAGCAGTAATAACCGATTGATACAATTCGTTTACTCTTTGACCAATCTCAGGTGTGGATCCCGAAGTTATCTTTAAAATTTTTTCCACAGTATGTTCTTTGTCGCCTGGATTAATTCTTTCGGGTGAATATCCTGCAAAAAAATCCACATTGAATTGCAATCCCGAGACTTTTTCCAAAACAGGAACACATTCTTCTTCGGTCACTCCAGGATAAACAGTCGACTCATAAATCACAATATCCCCTTTTTTCAGGACAGACCCTACCGCTTCACTGGATTTGTATAATGGCGATAAATTAGGGCGATTATTTTTGTCTACAGGAGTTGGAACTGTAACAATATAATATGTACAATCGGCGATGTCTGCAATTTGCGAAGTACAATATAAGCCTTTTTGGTCTGTCGGATTTTGAACCAACACTTTTTGCAACGTTTCATCATCAACTTCAAGAGTACTGTCTGTACCCGATTGCAAAGCCTCAACCCTTGACACATTGATATCGAATCCCACAACAGAAAATTGCGTAGCAAACAATCGAGCCAAAGGCAAACCTACATAACCCAAACCTATTACTGCAATTTTTATATCTGTATTCAATCTCTCTAACTATTGTCGTTATAAAAAATAATCCTAATCCTTAACTCTTTTTAGCATTTGATTCGAACTAAATTTGACGGCAAATGTACTAAAAATAAGAATCCAATTTTAGTAAAAAAAACGGCTATTGTGCCCTAAAAAAAGTTTTTTAACTCCAAAATTCATAAACAATTAACAATCAACAAAAAAACATTTTTAAAAGCCAAAAAAAAAGTTAAAAAATCACCATTTTTAGTGATGCCAAAAACAGCAATAAACAAACACTTTTCAACGCACCAAATAAGGTTAAAATCGCCATCATAAAAATGGATAAAACACAATAAAACATTAGGGATAATCTTCTGATTAAAAAAGAGCTAACTTTGAAAGTAGCTCTTTATCCTAATTACCTGTCTAAGCTTTTAAACTCTTAAACTTTTCGCCCATCAAGAACCAATAGCCTGATAAACAAAACCGATAGCTTCTAATTTTGTTTTATCCAAAATATTTCTTCCGTCAAAAACAAAAGCGGGTTTTTGCATTCCGTCATATATCTTTTGCCAATCATAATGTACAAATTCATCCCATTCGGTAAGTACCGCGATTGCATGGGCTTTTTCACAAGAAAGATAAGGATCCTCAGAAGTAAATATACTTTTTTCATTTTCTTCTAAAGTTCTCGTTTCCAGATAATCCAAATCGGAAAGTATTTTTTTTCGGGATACTTTCGGGTCGAACACTGCAATTTTAGCGTGTTCATTAATCAAATCATCAGCGACGTAAATAGCTGCTGATTCTCGGGTATCGTTGGTATCTTTCTTGAAAGCCCAACCCAAAAAAGTAATCTTTTTATCAGCTACGGTATTATAAAGCGTTTGCACAATATTATTTGAAAAACGGCGCTTTTGATGGTCATTCATAATAATTACCTGTTCCCAATAATCGGCTACTTCATTCAACCCGTATGATTTTGCGATATAAACCAAATTCAAAATGTCTTTTTGGAAACAAGATCCCCCAAATCCAACCGAAGCTTTCAGGAATTTAGAACCAATTCGGCTGTCCATTCCAATAGCTCTTGCAACCTCATTCACATCGGCACCTGTTTTTTCGCAAAGCTCAGACATTGCATTAATGGATGAAATTCTTTGTGCCAAAAAAGCATTGGCAGTCAATTTTGATAATTCCGAAGACCAAACATTTGTAGTTAATATTTTTTCTGGACTTACCCAATTGGAATACACATCAACCAAAGCCTTAATCGCTTTTTGTCCTTCTACTGAATAATCTCCTCCAATCAAAATTCGGTCTGGACTTAATAAATCCTGAACAGCAGTTCCTTCAGCCAAAAATTCTGGATTGGAAAGAATCTGAAACTGCACTCCATTTCCTGTAGAATCAAGGATACTTTTAATCGCTTCAGCCGTACGTACCGGCAAAGTCGATTTCTCAACAACAATTTTATCACCTTTAGCAACTTTAGCAATCTGCCTGGCACACAATTCAATGTATTTCAAATCAGCAGCCATCCCTTTTCCTTTTCCGTAGGTTTTGGTTGGTGTATTTACCGATATAAAAATGATTTGAGCTTCATCAATTGCTTTTTCAACATCAGTAGAAAAAAACAAATTTCTTCCCCTCGCTTCAGCTACAATTTCTGATAATCCCGGTTCATAAATTGGAATATTTTCGGTGTTTTTATCATTCCATGCTAAAATTCTTTCTGTATTCAAATCGACAACCGTAACTTGAATCTGTGGGCATTTTTGTGCTATTACTGCCATCGTAGGACCTCCGACATAGCCTGCCCCGATGCAACAAATCTTTGTAATTTCCATATTCTTTCTTCTATATTCTTTCCCTATTCTCTATATTCTATTTTCTTCTTTCTAAAATATACTATCTACTAAGATTATTCCAATACCAACCCACTGCTTCTTTGAGCCCTTCCTGTAAAGAAAATTTTGGATTATAACCTAAAATAGTTTTTGCCTTATCAATACTAGCCAATGAATGAGGAATGTCACCTGCTCTGTTAGGTCCATATTCAATTGTAACTTCGGCAATTTTTGAATCATATTCTGCCAAATATTTCTTTAAATAACCTACCAAATCATTTAAAGTATTGCGATCACCATAAGCGGTATTGTAAACGGTATTTACCGCTTCAGGATTTTCTGTTGTCATTGCCAATTCATTCATCTGAATGACATTATCAATATAAGTAAAATCCCTTGAATAATTTCCATCTCCATTTATTTTGGGACTTTCATGTTGCATCAATTGCATAACAAATTTTGGGATAACCGCCGCATAAGCTCCATTAGGATCTTGTTTGCGTCCAAATACATTAAAATAACGCAGACCGATAGTTTCTAGCCCGTAAGTTCTGCTGAAAATTTCGGCATACAATTCGTTTACATATTTCGTTATGGCATAAGGAGAAAGTGGTTTCCCAATCACATCTTCCACCTTTGGCAAACCCACAGAGTCACCATAGGTCGAAGAACTGGCAGCATAAACAAATCGTTTTACATTGGCATCACGAGAAGCTACCAACATATTCAAGAACCCGGAAACATTGACATCATTGGACGTAATAGGGTCATTTATTGACCGGGGCACAGAACCCAATGCTGCTTGATGCAACACATAATCAACTCCTTCTACAGCCTTTTGACAAGTATCCAGACTACGAATATCACCTTCTATTAAATTAAAATCTTTGTCATCTATAAAGTCTTTTAAATTATGACGATGCCCTGTAGCAAAATTATCCAAGCAAACCACTTGGTATTCTTTGGACAAAAAATATTCACATAAATTAGACCCAATAAATCCGGCACCTCCCGTAATCAATATTTTCTTTTTATTATTTCCTGTCATTTCTGATTTATTTTTAAGCAGCTATTTCTATTTTTTCCTGCTCATAATTTTTTCGACAAAACTTTTCTCTTTTTCAACCTCATGATAGCCACTGGAATAATTACCACTTCCATAACCATATCCATAACCATAACCACCTCCATACTTGGCTTTATTCTCAAAGCCATTCAAAATGATGCTCGTATTATGAAGTTCTTCGCGACTTATTCTATTGTTGAGCAATGTTATCATTCCTTTTTTGGTGAAATTTTGTCTAACTATATACAACGAAACATCACAATACTGATCCAGTTCCAATGAATCAGCCACAAGCCCAACAGGAGGAGTATCCAAAATAATATAATCGTACTTTGCCTTTAATTCCTCCATTAATTCTTTCATTGCATCACCTAAAATCAATTCAGATGGATTGGGCGGAACAGGTCCTGAAAATATAACATCAAGAAAAGGAACCGGAGTATGATTCACAATTTCATCTAGATTTTTGTCTTTAATCAAATAATTAACAACCCCTACCGTATTTGTCAGATTAAATTCATCAAACAATCTGGGTTTTCTCAAATCCATTCCCACAATCACAGTCTTTTTTTCGCTTAAAGCAAAAACCGTAGCAATATTTATCGAACAAAATGTTTTCCCTTCCCCACTTACCGATGAAGTTATCATCAATGTCTTGGCTCCATCCACATTATTCTTTTTATACAAAAATTGCAACGAAGAACGAATCGCCCTGAAAGATTCTGATAATGCCGACTTTGGCTTTTCGAATACAGCCAAATTATTTTGATCCAAATTTACCCCCACAATTCCAATTACAGGAATATTTGTCAATTTGCTGATATCATCTGGATTTTGGATACTATTGTTTATAAAATACAAAACAATAATAATCAATAAAGGAATCAGCAACCCCAGAAAAAGTGCCAAAACATAATTCACTCCAGTCTTTGGTCCAATAAGTCCTCCACCAATATCTTTGGCCGGATCAATAAAATGAATATCCGAAAGATTGGCCGCTTTTACAATATCAGCCTCACTTCGCTTTTGAAGAAAAGTGCTATAAATATTATCATTTAAATCGTATTTTCTTTTGATTTTTATTAATTCTTGCTGATCATCTGGAAATCGTTTAATCTTACTCTCAGCCTGATTCACTTTGCTCTGTACCATGGCCAAATCATATTCTAGAGATGATTTTGCCGTGCCAATATTTTCAAGCAAAACGTTTTTGATGGCTTCCATCTGATTGTCAAAATCCCTGAATATTTTTTCGCTTTTTACAGCATAAGCCATCTCCGATCGTTGAGTAGAAAGTGCTATTAATTTGGACACATTGACAACAATATTTGGATCCTCAATTCCCGCAACAGAAGGTGCTGGTAATTTTGAATAATCAACACTGTTTTTTAGATACGATTTTAAGGAATTATAATAAGCCATTTTACGGTTTATGGCATCTTTTTCAACATCAAAATCAAGGATTTTATTCGAAAATTTTTCGGCTCCACCACCTTCAACATCGTAAATATTTTTACCTTTTCTGAAAGATTTCAACTCGTCACCCGTTTGTTTTAGTTGGGATTCCATAGCGACAAGTGTACTGTCAATAAAATTAATAGTGTTGGTCGCAAATTGGTTTTTACTATCCAACTGCCTTTTTATCAGCATATTTACGGTTGCATTCAGATATTCAACCATTCGGGCTTTATTGGTACCCTGCATTCCCAAAGTAATGATAGAACTCCCTCTATCATCAGTTTTAACATTAATATTTCTGTAACCCGAAACCGTTCCGTCAAAATCATTAAATCGCACAAAGTACTCATTTCCCTTATAAAGTCCCGGCTTATCGTTTATTTGCAAAGTCCAGTTCAAAAATGGCAAAGACACTTTTTGTCCCACTTTATATCGTTTCACAAATTCACCTTCTACAACCGAAGTGGTACCATAACTATTGTCTGAATAATGGATAACTGAAACCGATGTCCCATCAAATGGAACTCTAATTTCATACTCATTTTCAGTGATAAACTTAACTTTTATAAGGTTTCCAGCAAGTTGCCCCTGTTTTTTATCAATCTCGACATGAAACGGAACGGCTCCATAAGCATCGACAAGATTGTATTTTCCCTGCACCAAATAATCGATATAAAACTGCAACTTATCTACTACCAACTCGTTATGAGAACGGGATTGCAATGTGGTGGAAATGGTCTGCATTTGATCTGAAGCTCCTCCCCAGTTGAAAACCAAATTGGTACTTGATGTAAAAAGCGGATTGGTTTCTTCCTTAACCGAAATTAATGTCTCAATTCCATAAATTTTCTCCTTTCGGATATTTATCTGATAGGCAATTACAAATGCAATGGTTAAAGACAGTAAAAACCATTTCCAATAACTCAATATCTTGATTAAAAACCCCTTAAAATCAAAAGTAGGCTGATTTTCGAAAACCGTAAAATCCTTAATATCTAACATATTTTGAAATTGATTTTAATTTTTAACCAACAAAAAAACGGAAGTTAATAATGAAAACAATGTAATAAGTGTTGTCAAAGACTGAAGTCCCGTACTACCTGTCCCCCATGTTTTTTGCTTGAGTGGTTTTACGTAGATATAATCATTAGGCTGCAAAAAATAATACGGCGAGTTCATCACATTGATATTGGTCAAATCCAAATCTTTCATCTCGGTTCCGTTTGGCGTTTGTCTTATAATAGTCACCGATTTCCTGTCTCCAGTGGTGGTTATATCACCTGCATTGGCAATAGCTTCCATTATGTTCACTTTTTCCTGAAACAGAGTTTTGGTACCGGTACTGCCCACTTCCCCGTTTATAGTATATCGAAAACCGGCTAATTTTACTACCACAAAAATGCTCGCGTTATCTTTAAAATAGTCAGCCAAGAGTTGTTTTTCAATTTTAATTCTAACTTCTTCCAAAGTAAATCCCAAAACATTCATTTCTCCCAAAACAGGAATCCGAATATTTCCATGATCATCAACTGTGAAACCGTCAAAATACAATCCAGATTCTGATTGACTGGTTTCAGAACCATTGGCGGTCGGATTGAAAATAGACACAAGTTTTGGATCCGAAGCTTTTATTGAAATACTTAACACGTCATGAGTCTGCAAACGATAAGGTTTCGATTCTATCATTGTAACCGCTTCTTCATTAGAAGAATTATCTTTTTTTTGAAGATAAACCAAATCTTTTACCGGAATACAGGATGTAAACAACACACTGATAAATAGAAAAATAAAGAGTAAACGTTTGTTCATTCGTGTCAATTTAGTAACAAATATAGTTTTTTTCAATTAGTATAAAAAAAGCATCACGCTCAATAAACCTTTTAATTTGTTTTTAATGATTTTTCAAAAGGAACTCTTTGCAATATACTTCGACCGAGAGTTACTTCATCTGCATATTCCAACTCATCACCAACAGCAATCCCTCTTGCAATTGTTGAAACTATGACTGACGAATCAGCTATTTGCTTATAAATATAAAAATTGGTCGTATCCCCTTCCATTGTTGAGCTCAGGGCAAATATTATCTCGTTTACTTTTTCGGACTTAACTTTCTCCACCAATGAATTAATAGTAAGCTGACTCGGGCCCACGCCGTCAATTGGCGAAATTTTCCCTCCCAAAACATGATAAATCCCTCTAAATTGACCTGTATTTTCGATGGCCATTACATCCCGAATATCCTCTACAACACAAATAATCTGATGGTTTCGGCTTGGATTGGCACAAATTTCACAAACTTCACTATCTGAAATATTATGACAGCTATTACAATATTTGATTTCTTCCCGCATGGTTACCAACGCTTGAGACAAAAATGTAGTCTGTTCTTTGGGTTGTTTTAAAAGATGCAAAACCAATCGCAAAGCTGTCCGTTTGCCTATTCCGGGCAATTGTGACATCTCGTTAACTGCTTTCTCTATTAATTTTGATGAAAATTCCATGGCTACAAAAGTAAGCAATTTGACAAACTGCCCTTTAGAAAATTAAATCTTTAATACTTATTTATTGACAGCAAAACTAATGTACAGGCAGTTTCATACTTTATATTATTCAACTCCAACAATTGATAAAACTCTGGATTTTCGGTTCCGGGATTAAACAAAACGCGTTTAGGTCTTGCTTCAACTATATAATTATAATAATCACGTTGATGAGAAGGATTAAGATAAAGTGTAACGGTATCGATGTTTTTTAATGGAATTGTTTTAGTTTGGATTTTTACCCCTGCCACTTCTCCTGCATTTTGACCAATCGCAAGAACAGAATGACCTTTTTCAACCAATTTTTCAATAGCCAGAAAAGCATATCTGGACTGTTTTATTGAGGCTCCTAAAACTAATGTTTTTTTATTTTTTGTCATTTTAAATAATATAAGTTACAAAAGTAATCAAAAAGGATTAAGCCACTAACTAAATGATTCCCTAAAGCACCAAAACTCCACAAAGATTACTTTAAACAATTCTTATTTTTCAATCCTTTTTTTTAAATAAACAATTCTATAACACTTATTTAAACTTATTCTTTCATAAATTCGTAATTTCGCAACCAAAAACCAAAACTGAATGGATTTATTTATTTACTTATTTGTAGCATTATTCTCGGTATTAAATCCAATAGGAACAGTTCCGATTTTTGTTGGTCTTACCCAAAACGATTCAAAACAGGAATGCTCCAGAATTTCATTATGGACTTCGATAAACGTATTCTTGATTTTGATTATTTCATTTTTTATTGGAAAATATGTTTTGAATTTCTTCGGAATTAGCATTGATTCTTTAAGAATTGCTGGCGGATTAATCATCGTGAGTTCGGGGTTTTCTTTGCTTTCGGGAAAATTCAACAAAAAAAGGGGAATCAATAAAAAGATTGAAAACGAAGCCCAGAAAAGAAATGATATCGCCTTAACTCCTTTGGCTATGCCAATGCTTGCAGGACCCGGCTCCATCTCTTTATTGATTGCATTTTATCAAGAACATAATGCTACCAACGAACTTATAGTTGCCTCATTGGCAATAATAGCAATCGCCTTCACAATTTTCATTATTCTTAGGAGTGCACATTATCTGGCCCAAATACTTGGAGCTTCGGGCATCGTTGCCATTTCAAGAATTGTTGGTTTTATTGTTGTCGCGATTGGTATCCAATACATCGTAAGTGCTCTTATCAATATCGTAAAAGGTAATTTGATGTAGTTCCAAAAAATAATCAATAAAAATTCCCAAATTCCAATTGTTAATGTTTGGGATTTGGGAATTTAAACTTTGGAATTTATTTTTTATTCTCTTGGCAGGAAAATTTCGGCCATCATACATCGAGCACTACCTCCGCCACAAGCTTCAATTGTATCTAGATTTGAACTCAAAATAGTCACATGTTCCTCTAATTGGGCAATCTGCTTTTTGGTCAGACTTTTATATGCCGAGTCACTCATTACCAAATACCTTCTATCATCAGTACCTTTAACTTCAAGCATATTTCCAGCAAAATTATTCAATTGATCTTCGGTAATTAAAACAACTTCTTTTTCGTCTCCCTTCAGACTTTCAAGAACCATTTTTCGCTCTTTTTTATCATCGATACAATCGGCGCAAACAACGGCAAAAGTCTCACCAATACACATCATTACATTGGTATGGTAAATCAATTTTCGTTCCTTGTTGACAGTATGAAAAGCCTCAAAAATTACGGGAGTAAATTCAAAATCTTCACAAAATTCAATAAACAATTCTTCATCAGCTCTTGGAGAAAGTGCACAATAGGCCTTACCATTCTCTCTATCCAGCAATAAGCTTCCTGTTCCTTCAAGGAAAAAACCGTCTTCTTCGGCAGAAGTATAATCCATAATATTATCGATTATAAATCCTTTATCTTCCAAAGTATCCAGAATATCTTCACGACGTTCCAGACGACGATTCTCGGCAAACATAGGATACAACGCTACGTCTCCATTTTCATGAAAAGAAATCCAATTGTTTGGAAAAATACTGTCTGGTGTATCCGAACCCTCTTTGTCATCAACCACAGTTACATCTACCCCAACAGCGCGAAGTTTTTCAACAAAAACATCAAATTCCTGTTGCGCTTTTGCATTTACGGTCGCTGGCAAAAGTCCGTCCAAAACTTTTTGATAATAATTATTCACTGCCGTTTGTTCATTCATACGGAATGCAACTGGCCTAATCATCAAAATGGAGTTTGTTGTTTGTTTCATATTCTAATTTTTTATTGTTCCAAAAATCAACTGGCTAAAGGTAAACAATAAAACCAAAATCATTTGTTAATCTCTTACTAAAGGTAAAGTAGAGCACCTTAACAGACCTTCTTGTTTGGCGATTTCAGCATAGGGAATTTCCTCAACCACAAACCCATTGGCACGCAACCAATTATTCAATCTCGTAAAATTCTTTTCAGAAACCACAACATTTTCAGCTATCGAAAACACATTGGAATTCATATTATACATTTCTTCCCTTGTAATATGAAAAAGATTCTCTTTTCCAAAAAGATTCACAAGAAACATATAATCTGCCTCTTCCCTAAATCCTCTCTTATAAATAATTCCTTTATCCTTACCTACTGGCTGAAAACAACAATCAAGATGCAAAGCATTATCCCGGGCTTCAATTTTTGATTTAACCAAATCAAATTCTTTTATTTTTTTTTCAGGAAAAAGGTTCTTAATAAAATTCACTCCTTGCATATTGGTTCTTGCCGTGATGTAATTAGAATAATCACTTCCCTTGTAAGTCCCGATAAAAATATAATCGTTCCAAAGCATAACATCACCTCCCTCGATATGAACATCTTCAGGTGGGCGAACCACATTTTCAGGATTTATCTGATCGATTACATACTGAATGGCATCCAATTCCCTTTCACGATCGGGCAAAATATTTGATTTAACAAAAGTATCATCAATCACAAAACCAATATCCCGAACAAAAATCTGGTTGTAATTATCAATCATTTCTGGACGTAAAACAGTGACCCCATATTTTTGAAATACCGAATTAAAAGCTTCCATTTCAGCAACCATATCTGCTTCAACTGGGTAAGTATTGGCTAGAATATGTTCCAAAGATTTAGGATCGTACGCTTCTTCTGCTTTTGGCGTTGGCCCGTTGCTAATTGCAGTCCCCAAAACTACCACCCTCAACCTGGAAGTTTCATTCTTAACATTTAATTTCAGCATTGTTATATTGTTTTTAGTCAAAGATAAAAAAAAAGCTTCACCGTAAAAGTGAAGCTTCTATAATCTATTTTAAGAATTATTATTTAACATAATCTCTCAAAGGATAACCTGTATAAACTTGTCTTGGTCTTCCTATCGGTTCTTTGTTTTCTCTCATTTCTTTCCATTGAGCGATCCAACCCGGTAATCTTCCAATTGCAAACAATACAGTAAACATATCGGTTGGGATTCCTAAAGCTCTATAAATAATTCCTGAGTAAAAATCTACGTTTGGATATAAATTTCTTGATTTGAAATACTCATCTTCCAAAGCAGCAGCCTCCAATTTTTTGGCGATTTCAAGAATTGGGTCATTTACTCCCAAAGTTGCTAGAACATCATCTGCAGCTTTCTTGATTATTTTGGCTCTTGGATCAAAGTTTTTATAAACTCTATGACCAAATCCCATCAATCTAAAAGGATCGTCTTTATCTTTAGCTTTCGCTAAATATTTATCTGCATCACCTCCAGAAGCATGAATTTCCTCAAGCATTTCAAGCACTGCCTGATTTGCACCACCATGCAAAGGCCCCCACAAAGCAGAAACTCCAGAAGATATAGAAGCAAATAAGCCAGCATGAGAAGACCCCACCATTCTTACTGTTGATGTAGAACAGTTTTGTTCGTGGTCAGCATGAAGAATAAATAGTTTATCCAATGCATCAACAATAACAGGATTTACAGCATAAGGTCCTGTAGGCAACTTAAACATTAAACTCATGAAATTTTCAACATATCCTATGGTATTATCATAATAATTCAAAGGATACCCCATACTTTTTCTATAAGTCCAAGTAGCAATAACTAAAAATTTTGCAATTGTTTTACAAATTGCGTCATACATATCTTTTTCGTTATTAACATCTACAGATTTTGGGTGAAACGCAGTCAAAGCACTTGTCAAAGCTGATAAAACCCCCATTGGGTGGGCTGTACGTGGAAAACCATCTATAATAATTTTCATTTCTTCACTCACTAAAGTGAATCTACGAATATCATTTTCAAATTGCTCCAATGTTTCAGCAGAAGGCAAATTTCCAAAAATCAACAAATAGGAAACTTCTAAAAAATGTGATTTTTCAGCCAAATCCTCAATTGAATATCCTCTATAACGTAAAATCCCAAGTTCTCCATCCAAAAATGTGATTTCGCTTTTACAAGCTCCAGAGTTTTTATAACCTGGATCAAGGGTAATTACACCCGATAAATCTCTTAATTTACTAATATCTATAGCAACTTCGTTCTCACTACCAACTATTATTGGCAGGTCAAACTTATTACCGTCAATTTCTAATATTGCTGTTTTTGACATATTTTTTTATGAAATAGGGTTTGATTTATAATTTATCAAAACTAAGGAATTCCAAAGTAAATTAAAAACTAATTGAACATTGAATTTGTTAAAAATTCAAAAAAAAGCCATTCATCTATGATGAATGGCTCAATTCCTATAAATTCTTTACAATTACTTTATTTTAAAAGCCTTTTTTCCGGGAAAATATGCAGAATTCCCTAATTCCTCTTCTATTCTTAGTAATTGATTGTATTTTGCCATACGATCAGAACGAGAAGCAGATCCTGTTTTAATTTGACCACAGTTTAATGCTACTGCCAAATCAGCAATTGTATAATCTTCAGTCTCTCCAGAACGGTGTGACATCACAGATGTATATCCAGCATTTTTAGCCATATTAACAGCCGCAATAGTTTCAGTCAAAGTTCCAATTTGGTTAACTTTAATCAAAATAGAATTTGCAATTCCCTTTTCGATTCCTGTTGACAAACGATCAACATTAGTCACAAACAAATCATCTCCTACTAATTGAACTCTGTTACCAATTTTTTCTGTTAACAATTTCCAACCATCCCAGTCATTTTCATCCATTCCATCTTCGATAGAAATAATTGGGTATTTAGTAGCCAATTCAGTTAAATAGTCAACTTGCTCAGCAGATGTTCTGATTTTACCAGTAGGACCTTCAAATTTAGAATAATCATACTTACCGTCTTTATAGAACTCAGAAGCAGCACAATCAAGAGCAACCATGATATCATCACCAAAAGTATAACCAGCAGCTTCAACCGCTTTTTTGATAGTATCTAATGCATCTTCAGTACCTCCAGCCAAAGTTGGCGCAAAACCACCTTCATCACCAACTGCTGTAGAAAGATTTCTATCATGCAATACTTTTTTAAGATTGTGGAAAATCTCCGTACCCATTTGCAATGCATGAGCAAAAGATGTAGCCTTAACCGGCATAATCATAAATTCCTGAAATGCGATAGGCGCATCAGAGTGAGATCCTCCATTGATGATATTCATCATTGGCAAAGGCAAAGTATTTGCAGAAACTCCACCAACATATCTATACAAAGGCAGACCTAATTCCTCAGCTGCAGCTTTTGCAACTGCCAAAGAAACACCTAAAATTGCATTAGCTCCTAAGTTAGATTTAGTTGAAGTACCATCTAAATCAATCATCATTTGATCAATAAGATTTTGTTCAAAAACAGAAGTTCCAACTAACTCTTCAGCAATTTTAGTATTTACATTTTCAACGGCCTTCAAAACTCCTTTTCCTAAGAAAGCTTTTCCTCCATCACGTAATTCATGTGCCTCATGCGCTCCAGTAGAAGCTCCAGAAGGAACAGCAGCTCTTCCTAAAACCCCATTCTCAGTAATTACATCAACCTCTACAGTAGGGTTCCCTCTTGAATCAAAAATTTGTCTAGCGTGAATTTTAACGATAATACTCATTATTCTTATTTTTAATGTTATTAATTTGTATTTTAATCAAAATTAAACAAAAAAATCTACAAGTCTTCATTAAAAAAACGTTAATATCTTTTTATTTATTAACGATAACGTTTTAGCCTTATACGGATTTAATATTTTCTATAAATTGATCAAAAAGATAAGAAGAATCATGTGGTCCCGGACTTGCTTCAGGGTGATATTGTACAGAAAAACAATTTTTATTTTTCATCCTCATACCTGCTACTGTCTCATCATTCAAGTGCAAATGCGTAATTTCTAAATCCGGATGATTTTCCAATTCTTCTTTATTTACAGCAAATCCGTGGTTTTGAGAAGTAATTTCCCCTTTACCAGTAATAATATTTTTTACAGGATGATTTATACCCCTGTGACCATTGAACATTTTATAGGTCGAAACACCATTTGCCAAAGCAATAACCTGATGTCCTAAACAAATACCAAACAATGGTTTGTTATTTTCTAAAATTTCTTTTGCAACCTGAATAGCACCATCTAGAGGATCTGGATCCCCAGGGCCGTTTGAAAGGAAGAAACCATCTGGATTAAAAGAAGCCAATTCAGAATAAGATGCATTATATGGAAAAACCTTAATATAACAATCTCTTTTGGCTAAGTTGCGCAAAATATTTTCTTTAATTCCTAAATCTAAAGCAGAAATCTTATACTTTGCATTTTCGTCACCATAAAAATAAGGTTCAAGAGTAGAAACTTTTGAAGCTAACTCAAGACCTTTCATATCTGGAACCTCTGCCAATAATTTTTTTAATTCTTCAAGAGGTGTATCATCTGTACAGATAACTGCATTCATAGCACCATTATCACGAATATAACTCACTAAAGCTCGAGTATCAACATCAGATATGCAGATTAAATTTTGCTTAGCAAAATAATCTTCCAAACTTCCGGATGAATCGGTTCTGGAATAATTAAAACTAAAATTTTTACAAATTAAACCTGCAATTTTAATGCTATTAGATTCAACTTCTTTATCATTTACTCCATAATTTCCGATATGAGCATTTGTAGCAACCATTAATTGCCCAAAATAAGAAGGATCCGTAAAAATCTCTTGATAACCGGTCATACCAGTATTAAAACAAACTTCTCCAAAAGTTTTTCCACTAATTCCTATTGACTTTCCGTGGAATATTGTTCCGTCACTTAATAATAGAATAGCGCTTTTTCGTGTTGTATATTTCATGTCTAATTTAATATTGTGCAAATTTAGATTTTTAAAACAGTGAACGCAACGTTTTTCTACGAATAATTCTGTCCATTTGAAACTCAATTCAAAAGCATAACAAAATGACAACAAAATGTTTTAAAAACATCCCCTAATATATTCTAGAAAGCGAACAACTATATCACTATTTCTATATCTGACAAATAGCTAAAAGAGCAATAATTGCCAGTTTATTTTATAAAAAAATCAAAAAAAAAAGGATAAACTATAAATAGCTTATCCTTTATTATTATCGAATGATTATTTTCATAATTATTCAGCAGCGTCTGCTGTTGGTTCAGCTTCAGCAGCTGGAGCTTCAACAACTCCTTCAGCTTTTTTAGCTTTTCCACCACGACGGCTTTTTGCTTTTTTAACTTCTTTTTTACCTCCGTTGTAAAGTTCATTGAAATCTACTAATTCGATCATTGCCATATCAGCATTATCTCCTAAACGATTTCCAACTTTAATGATACGAGTGTATCCTCCTGGACGATCACCTACTTTAGCAGCTACATCTCTGAACAAATCAGTAACAGCATATTTGCTACGTAAGTAAGAAAAAACGATACGACGATTATGTGTAGTATCAGATTTTGATTTTGTTATAAGCGGCTCAACAAATTGTTTAAGCGCTTTAGCTTTAGCAACAGTAGTGTTAATACGTTTGTGCTCGATAAGAGAACAAGCCATATTAGCCAACATAGAACTTCTATGTGCAGTCTGTCTGCTTAAGTGATTGAATTTTTTTCCGTGTCTCATTGCTTTATGAAATTTAACCCTGATTAAACAGGATTAGATTATTCTTTATCTAGTTTGTATTTTGCTAAATCCATACCGAAGGTCAAATTTTTAATTGCCACTAGTTCATCTAGTTCAGTTAAAGATTTTTTACCGAAATTACGGAATTTCATTAGGTCATTTTTATTGAACGATACTAAATCACCAAGTGTATCAACTTCAGCCGCTTTCAAACAATTTAATGCTCTAACAGAAAGATCCATATCAACAAGCTTAGTTTTAAGCAATTGTCTCATATGTAATGACTCTTCGTCATAAGATTCTGTTTGTGCAATTTCATCAGCCTCAAGTGTAATTCTTTCATCAGAAAACAACATGAAATGGTGAATTAGAACTTTAGCAGCCTCAGTAAGAGCGTCTTTAGGATTGATAGATCCGTCAGTTTTTATTTCAAAAACTAATTTTTCATAATCTGTTTTTTGCTCTACACGGAAGTTTTCAATAGCATATTTTACATTTTTTACCGGAGTAAAAATAGAATCTGTAAAAATTGTTCCAATTGCAGCATTCTGTTTTTTGTTCTCTTCAGCAGGAACATAACCTCTACCTTTTTCGATAGTTAAATCGAAATTCAGTTTGATTTTACTATCTAAATTACAGATAACAAGTTCTGGATTCAAAACTTGGAAACCTGATATGAATTTTTGAAAATCTCCAGCTGTCAATTGATCTTTACCAGAAACAGAAATAGTAACTGATTCATTATCTATATCCTCAATCTGACGTTTGAAACGTACTTGTTTAAGATTAAGAATAATTTCGGTAACATCTTCAACAACTCCTGAAATAGTAGAAAACTCATGATCTACACCTTCTATACGAACTGATGTAATAGCATAACCTTCTAATGCTGAAAGCAAAACTCTTCTAAGTGCATTACCAACAGTCAATCCGTATCCAGGTTCTAAAGGTCTAAATTCAAATTTACCTTCAAAATCGGTTGAATCGATCATGATAACTTTATCGGGCTTCTGAAAATTAAATATTGCCATAAATTTCGACTAAGTCAATTATTATTTGTTGTACAACTCTACGATTAATTGTTCTTTAATGTTTTCTGGAATTTGAAGTCTTGCAGGTACAGAAACAAAAGTTCCCTCTTTAAGATCATTGTTCCAAGTAATCCATTCATAAACATGACTTGAATTAGATAAAGAACGTTCGATAGCTTCTAATGATTTAGATTTTTCACGAACTGCAACTTTATCACCAGGCTTAAGGTGGTAAGAAGGTATATTAACTACTTCACCATTTACGGTAATATGTCTGTGAGATACGATTTGACGAGCACCTCTTCTAGAAGGAGCTATACCCATTCTAAAAACAACATTGTCCAATCTTGCTTCACATAATTGTAATAATACCTCACCAGTAACTCCTTTAGTAGCTGATGCTTTTTCGAATAAATTTCTGAATTGTTTTTCTAAAATTCCATAAGAATATTTAGCTTTTTGCTTTTCCATTAACTGAACAGCATACTCAGATTTTTTTCCTCTTTTTTTAGCCATCCCGTGTTGTCCAGGTGGGTAATTTCTTTTTTCGAAAGCTTTGTCGTCTCCGAAAATTGCCTCGCCAAATTTACGAGCGATTTTGGTTTTTGGACCAGTATATCTTGCCATTTTAAAAAAAATTTAAGGTAGAGATTATGAATTCAGGTCGTATCCTTCGATAATCTATGTTCTACCTTTGTTATACTATAATAAATTTGAGTAATTAAACTCTACGTCTTTTTGGAGGACGACATCCATTATGAGGCATTGGAGTAACATCAATAATTTCTGTAACTTCAATTCCTCCATTGTGCAAAGAACGTATAGCAGACTCACGTCCGTTACCTGGTCCTTTAACATAAACTTTTACTTTTTTAAGTCCAGCTTCAAGAGCTACTTTACTACAATCTTCTGCTGCCATTTGAGCTGCATATGGAGTATTCTTTTTAGAACCTCTAAAACCCATTTTACCAGCTGATGACCAAGAAATAACTTCACCTTTTTTATTTGTCAAAGAAATGATGATGTTATTGAAGGTAGCAGAAATATGAGCCTCACCCGTTGATTCAACGATAACTTTACGTTTTTTTGTTGTTGCTTTAGCCATATTACTTATTATTTAGTTGCTTTTTTCTTGTTAGCAACAGTTTTTCTTTTACCTTTTCTTGTTCTAGAGTTGTTTTTAGTTCTTTGCCCTCTTAAAGGAAGACCAGATCTGTGACGAATACCTCTATAACATCCAATATCCATTAAACGTTTGATGTTCAAAGAAATTTCTGAACGCAATTCACCTTCAATTTTGAAAGATGAAACTGCCTCACGAATCGCTCCGATTTCGTCATCATTCCATTCTTGAACTTTTTTATCTTGGCTAACTTGAGCTTTTTCTAAAATCTCAATAGCTCTACTTTTTCCTAATCCGAAGATGTAGGTAAGTGCAATAACACCTCTTTTGTTTTTTGGGATGTCTACCCCTGCTATTCTTGCCATAATTATCCTTGTCTTTGTTTAAATCTAGGATTCTTTTTGTTGATTACGTATAATCTTCCTTTTCTACGTACGATAATGCACTCGGCACTTCTCTTTTTTACTGATGCTCTAACTTTCATAGGAATATCCTTTAATATCTGTAAGTAATTCTTGCTTTTGACAAATCGTAAGGACTCATTTCCAGTTTCACTTTATCACCAGGTAATAATTTGATATAATGCATACGCATCTTACCAGAAATATGAGCAATTACAATATGTCCATTTTCTAACTCTACACGGAACATCGCATTTGACAATGCTTCAATGATGGATCCGTCTTGTTCTATTGCTGATTGTTTTGCCATAAGTTAAGCTACTGCTTTTCTATTTTTACCACTTTTCATCAAACCATCATAATGTTTATTCAACAAATATGAATTAATCTGCTGGATAGTATCTATTGCAACTCCAACCATAATTATCAATGAAGTCCCTCCAAAAAACATAGCCCAAGATTGTTGAACATCCATAAGACTTACAACAATGGCTGGGAACACAGCTATCAAAGCAAGAAATAAAGATCCTGGAAAAGTTATTAAAGACATCACTTTATCAAGATAATCAGAAGTTTCTACACCTGGTCTTATTCCAGGAATAAAACCGCCACTTCTCTTTAAATCGTCAGACATCTTATTAGTAGGAACTGTAATTGCAGTATAGAAGAAAGTGAACACAACAATTAACGTTGCGAAAACAAAATTATACCAAAACCCAAACATATTACTAAAAGCACCAACAATAGACTGAGAAGCATCTGATTTTGACAAACCAGCAACAGCTGCAGGAATAAACATAATTGCTTGTGCAAATATAATTGGCATTACACCAGCTGCATTAAGCTTCAATGGTATCCATTGTCTGTTACCTCCCATCATATCTTGTTCGAAATCACCAGAAGAAGTACGACGCGCATACTGAACTGGAATTTTTCTTATTGCCATTACCAGTAATACACAAGATATTATCACCAATAACCAAATAATGATTTCAACTACCAATAACATTGGCCCACCATTATTATTAGTTACTCTTGTCGTGAATTCTTGAATAAAAGCTTGTGGCAACCTGGCCAAAATACCAACCATTATCAAAAGGGAAATACCGTTTCCAATTCCTTTATCAGTGATTTTTTCTCCTAACCACATGGCAAATATAGTACCCGTAACCAAGATAACAACTGAAGAAAATAAAAATTCAAAAGAGTTAAATCCCAAAATAAAAGCTGAACTAGGCAAAGTTCTGTAAAGGTTGTAGATATAAGTTGGTCCTTGAACTAAAGTAATAACGATAGTTAACCAACGTGTAATTTGATTGATTTTCTTTCTACCACTCTCTCCGTCACTCTGAAGTTTTTGCAAATAAGGAATCGCAATTCCCATAAGTTGCACTACAATAGATGCAGAAATATAAGGCATAATCCCTAAAGCAAAAACTGAAGCCTTAGAAAATGCACCTCCGGTAAACATGTCCAGAATAGATCCTAGTCCGTTTTTGGTTTGCCCAGCCAATCCTGTCAATTGAGTTGCATCAATTCCAGGAAGCGTAACATGAGCTCCAAAACGATAAACAAGAAGCAAACCTAAAGTAATTAAAATTCTATTTTTTAATTCTTCTATTTTCCAAACATTACTTATTGATTCAATAAATTTCTTCATCTTAATTGTAATATTACATGATTACAGCTTCTCCACCAGCAGCTTCGATAGCAGCTTTTGCAGTAGCAGTGAATTTGTGAGCAGTTACTTTTAATTTTGCTTTCAATTCCCCTCTACCCAAAACCTTAACGATTTCATTTTTGGTAGCTAGACGATTTGCAACAAAAACTGTCATATCAACAGTATCAGTAATAACTCCATTATCAACTAATGATTGAAGAGTATCTAAATTCACACCTTCGTATTCTTTACGATTGATGTTTTTAAAACCAAACTTAGGTACACGTCTTTGAAGTGGCATTTGCCCTCCCTCAAAACCAATCTTTTTAGAATAACCGGAACGAGATTTGGCTCCTTTGTGTCCACGTGCTGCAGTACCACCTTTACCAGAACCTTCTCCTCTACCTAATCTTTTGTTTTGATTGTGCGTAGAACCCTCAGCAGGTTGTAAGTTACTTAAATTCATAACAGTATTTGTTATTTAGCTTCTTCGACAGAAACTAAGTGTTTAACTTTATTTATCATCCCAAGGATAGCAGGATTTGACTCATGCTCTACAACTTGTCCCATTTTACGTAGACCCAAAGCTTCTAAACCTCTTTTTTGTGTAAGAGGACAGTTGATTTTGCTTCGAACTTGTTTTACTAATAATTTAGCCATAATTTCCTTGAATTAACCTTTAAAAACTTTCTCTAAAGAAATACCTCTTTGTTTTGCAACAGTATGAGCACTTCTCATTTGTAATAAAGCATCAAAAGTTGCTTTCACTACGTTATGCGGATTTGAAGATCCTTGAGATTTAGATAATACATCGTGAATACCAACTGATTCAAGAACTGAACGAACAGCCCCACCAGCAATAACTCCCGTACCATGAGACGCAGGAATTAAGAATACACGTGCACCACCAAATTTACCTTTTTGTTCGTGAGGAACAGATTGTCCATTCAAAGGAATTTTTACTAAATTTTTCTTAGCATCTTCTACTGCTTTCGCAATTGCTTCAGAAACATCTTTAGATTTTCCTAATCCGTGACCAACTACTCCATTTTCATCACCTACAACTACAATAGCAGAAAAACCAAAAGCTCTACCCCCTTTTGTAACCTTAGTAACACGATTTACACTCACCAAACGATCTTTCAATTCAAGACCACTAGGTTTTACTATCTCGATATTTTTGTATTTAGACATAATATATTAGAATTTAAGTCCAGCCGCTCTTGCGCCTTCCGCTAATGATTTAATACGACCATGGTATAAATAACCTCCTCTATCGAAAGTAACTTCACTTATTCCGGCTTTTAAAGCTTTCTCTGCCGCAAGTTTACCAACAGCAGTAGCAACTTCAATGTTCGTACCTTTCCCTATTTCTTTTTCTCTTGAAGAAGCAGCTAATAAAGTAACTCCATTTACATCATCAATTAATTGAGCGTAAATTTCTTTGTTACTTCTAAAAACAGATAGTCTAGGCTTAGCAGCAGTACCACTAATCGTTTTTCTAATTCTGAATCTAATACGTTGTCTTCTTTCAGGTTTTGTTAATGACATAATCTTATTTTTTAAGCTGATTTACCTGCTTTTCTTCTTAATACTTCACCTACAAATTTAACACCTTTTCCTTTATATGGTTCTGGTCTGCGGAAACCTCTAATTTTTGCAGCAACTTGACCTAAAAGTTGTTTATCAAATGATGTTAACTTTACAATTGGGTTTTTACCTTTTTCAGATATAGTTTCCAATTTTACTTCTGGAGCTACTTCTAAAATGATATTGTGTGAGAACCCAAGCGCTAAATCTAATTTTTGTCCTTGATTTGAAGCTCTATAACCAACCCCAACCAATTCTAATTCCTTAGTAAATCCTTCTGTCACACCAGTAATCATATTATTGATTAAAGATCTGTACAAACCGTGTTTTGCTCTTTGATCTTTGTGATCAGAAGATCTTTCTACCAAGACCTGATCTCCTTCAACCGTAACAGTAACGTCCGAAAACTCCTGTGTAAGCTGACCATTTTTTCCTTTTACTGTAATAACACCATCAGCAACTGAAACAGTTACTCCTGCTGGTATTGTTACTGGGCTTTTACCTATTCTTGACATCTTATTTTTAGTCTTTAAAATTAGTATACGTAACAAATTACTTCTCCACCTACATTTAATTGCTTGGCTTGTTTACCTGTCATCAACCCTTTTGAAGTTGAAACAATAGCAATTCCTAATCCGTTAAGGATTCTTGGTAATTTTGAAGCACCTGCGTACTTACGTAAACCTGGTTTACTAATTCTTTGGATATCTTTGATTACTGGCTCCTTAGTATCTTTATCATACTTCAAAGCAATTTTAATCGAACCTTGAACTGTGTTCTGTTCAAATTTGTAACTTAAGATATAACCCTGATCAAATAAGATCTTTGTTATTTCTTTTTTAAGATTAGATGCCGGAATTTCAACAACTTTGTGGTTTGCAGCCACAGCGTTTCTAACTCGCGTCAAATAATCTGCAATTGGATCTGTATACATATGTATAAAATTGCGGTTTTGGTTTTCCTATCGGACCTTCCGAAAGAACCTGAAACCATTAAACTTACTTAATTAATCAACAGATAGTCGTCAATTTACCGACAAAAATCCGGCAAACTTACAACTATCTGTTGACATATCAAAATCGAAAATAATATTTTACCAGCTTGCTTTTTTCACACCTGGAATCAATCCATTATTAGCCATCTCACGGAATGTAACACGTGAAATACCGAATTGACGCATATACCCTCTCGGTCTTCCTGTTAATTTGCAACGATTGTGCAAACGAACTGGAGAAGCATTTTTCGGTAATTTTTGTAAACCTTCGTAATCTCCAGCTTCCAACAAAGCTTTTCTTTTCTCAGCGTACTTAGCTACCGTTTTTTCTCTCTTAACCTCACGGGCTTTCATTGATTCTTTAGCCATATCTTAATTCTTTTTAAAAGGTAAACCTAATTCAGCCAACAATGACTTTGCTTCTTTATCTGTTTTTGCAGTAGTAACAAATGTAATGTCCATTCCAGATATTTTATTTACTTTATCAATATCAATTTCTGGGAAAATGATTTGTTCTAAAACACCTAAATTGTAATTTCCTCTACCGTCAAAACCAGTCGCTTTAATACCACCGAAATCTCTAACACGTGGCAACGCTGAAGTGATAAGTCTATCTAAAAACTCATACATTCTTTCACCTCGCAAAGTTACTTTTGCTCCAATAGGCATTCCTTTTCTCAATTTAAAAGACGCAACGTCTTTCTTAGAAATAGTAGATACTGCTTTTTGTCCAGTTATCTTAGTCAATTCATCAACTGCATAGTCGATTAATTTTTTATCAGATACTGCTGCACCAACTCCTTTACTCAAAACGATTTTTTCCAATTTTGGAACTTGCATTACATTTGAGTAACCGAACTCTTCTTTAAGAGCAGAGATAACTCTACTCTTATATTCTTCTTTTAGTCTAGGTATATATGCCATTACTATAGTACTTGATTAGATTTTTTTGAAAATCTTACTTTCTTATCTCCCTCAACTCTAATACCTACTCTCGTTGTATCCTTAGTTTTAGGATCAATTAAAGAGATATTTGATATTTGAATAGAAGCCTCTTTTTTTACAATACCACCTTGAGGGTTTTTTGCACTAGGTTTCGTGTGTTTTGAAACCATATTTACACCTTCAACAATTGCTTTGTTCTTCTCACGGTATACACGTAAAACTTTACCTTCAGCACCCTTATGGTCTCCAGCAATAACTCTTACGATATCTCCTGATTTTATTTTTAGCTTTATCATCTTAAAAACGAATTAAAGCACTTCTGGTGCTAATGATACAATTTTCATGAATTGTTTTTCACGAAGTTCTCTTGCTACCGGACCAAAAACACGTGTTCCTCTCATCTCTCCAGCTGCATTCAAAAGAACACAAGCATTATCATCGAAACGGATATAAGAACCATCGGCTCTTCTCACTTCTTTTTTGGTACGTACAACAACTGCAGTCGAAACAGCACCTTTTTTAACGTTACCGTTAGGTGTTGCATCTTTTATAGATACTACAATCTTGTCTCCAACAGAGGCATACCTTCTTTTGGTACCTCCTAAAACACGGATAGTTAAAACTTCTTTAGCTCCTGTGTTATCTGCTACTTTTAGTCTTGATTCTTGTTGTACCATAATTATTTAGCTCTTTCTAGGATTTCAACTAATCTCCAACATTTTGTTTTACTCAAAGGACGCGTTTCGCTAATTCTTACAGTATCTCCAATGTTACAGTCGTTTTTTTCGTCATGCGCAACAAATTTCTTTGTTTTCAACACGAACTTACCGTATAATGGGTGTTTTACTCTCGTTACCTGAGCAACTACAATGGATTTATCCATTTTATTTGAAGTAACAACCCCAATTCTCTCTTTTCTTAAATTTCTTTTTTCTTCCATCTTTCAGCAGAATACAATTATTGTAACTCTCTTTTAGTAAGTTCTGTAGCTAATCTCGCAACTGTTCTTCTTACACTTCTAATTTGAAGCGGATTCTCAATTGGAGAAATCGCGTGAGCCATTTTCAAGTCAGCATACACTTTCTTCGTTTGGCTAAGTTTTTCTTGCAACTCCGCTGCAGAAAGATCTTTTATTTCTGATTGTTTCATAATATAATATAGATTATGCTTCGAAATCTCTAGCAATAACGAATTTAGTTTTTACTGGAAGCTTTTGAGCTGCAAGACGTAACGCCTCTTTTGCAACTGACAAAGGAACTCCTCCAACCTCAAACATAATTCTTCCGGGTTTAACAACGGCAGCCCAATACTCAACGGCTCCCTTACCTTTACCCATACGTACCTCAAGAGGTTTCTTTGTGATAGGCTTGTCTGGAAATATTTTAATCCATAATTGTCCCTCTCTTTTCATATAACGAGTTGCAGCAATACGTGCAGCTTCGATTTGACGAGAAGTTAAGAACATTCCATCTTCATGTACAGATTTGATACCAAACATCCCATTTGAAAGTTCATGCCCTCTTTGGGAATTTCCTTTCATTCTACCTTTTTGTACCTTACGGTATTTTGTTCTTTTAGGCTGTAACATTTTTCTTTAGTTTAAAAATTTACTTTCTTTTACGAGCGTCTGGTTTCCCACCTTTATTAAAGTTAGATTTGCCACGAGGAGCATCTCCACCTTTACCACTGCTAGGTTGTTTCTTATCCATTCCTGCAAGTGGAGAAAGATCTCTCTTTCCATAAACTTCACCTTTCATGATCCATACTTTGATTCCCATTCTACCATAAGTAGTATGAGCTTCAGCCAAAGCATAATCAATATCAGCTCTGAAAGTTGATAGAGGAATTCTACCTTCTTTGAAACCTTCTGAACGAGCCATCTCTGCGCCATTCAAACGACCAGAAATCAAAACTTTGACACCTTCAGCGTTCATACGCATAGAAGCGGCAATAGCCATTTTGATAGCACGTCTGTAAGAAATACGACTTTCGATTTGACGACAAATACTAGTAGCTACTAAATAAGCGTCAAGCTCAGGTCTTTTAATTTCAAAGATGTTGATTTGAACCTCTTTGTCAGTAATTTTCTTAAGCTCTTCCTTCAACTTGTCTACCTCTTGCCCACCTTTTCCGATAATGATACCAGGTCTAGCAGTAGTGATAGTAACGGTTACAAGTTTCAAAGTTCTCTCGATGATTACTTTTGATACACTAGCTTTTGATAAACGAGCATGGATATACTTTCTGATTTTGTGATCTTCGGCTAATTTATCACCGTAATCATTTCCACCATACCAGTTTGAGTCCCATCCTCTGATGATACCAAGTCTATTTCCAATTGGATTTGTCTTTTGTCCCATGCTGCTTAAGAATTGCTTTGTGTGTTATTGATAGCTCCTAACACGATTGTTACGTGATTAGAACGTTTTCTTATTCTATGTGCTCTACCTTGTGGAGCTGGACGAAGTCTTTTCAACATCATTCCACCATCTACACGGATTTCTTTAACAAATAATCCAGCTTCTTCAAGATTACCTTCACTGTTTTTTTGCTCCCAGTTATTGATAGCAGACAACAATAGTTTTTCTAATTTTCTTGAAGCTTCTTTTGAGCTGAATCTTAAAATGTTAAGTGCTCTTTCTACCTTCTGACCTCTTACCAAGTCCGCTACTAAGCGCATTTTTCTAGGTGAAGTAGGGCAGTTATTCAATTTCGCGAAAGCAATAGACTTATTAGCCTCTTTTCTCGCATCTGCTGTTTCTCTTTTACGAACTCCCATTGCTTCTTATTTTTTACCTTTATTTTTTGCTCCAGCATGACCTCTAAAAGATCTAGTTGGTGAAAATTCTCCTAATTTGTGTCCTACCATGTTTTCAGTAACGTAAACAGGTACAAATTGACGACCGTTATGAACTGCGATAGTTTGCCCAACAAAGTCTGGAGTAATCATAGAAGCTCTAGACCAAGTCTTAACCACTCCTTTATTTCCACCTGCAATGTTTTCTGCAACTTTCTTATCTAACTTATAATGAACGAAAGGTCCTTTTTTTAATGAACGTGCCATATCTTATTATTTCTTTCTACGTTCTACAATATACTTGTTACTTGGGTTTTGCTTAGCACGGGTTCTATAACCTTTAGCCGGCAATCCTTTTCTAGAACGTGGGTGACCTCCAGAAGAACGTCCTTCACCACCTCCCATTGGGTGATCAACAGGGTTCATCGCAACTGGTCTTGTTCTAGGTCTTCTTCCTAACCATCTTGTTCTACCTGCTTTACCAGATACAACCAATTGGTGATCAGAGTTTGAAACTGCTCCAATTGTTGCCGAACAGGTCAACAAGATTAATCTTGTCTCTCCAGAAGGCATTTTTATTGTTGCATATTTTCCATCTCTTGCCATCAATTGAGCAAATGTACCAGCAGAACGAGCAATAACAGCTCCTTGACCAGGTCTTAACTCAATACAAGATATTACAGTTCCCAAAGGAATTTTACTCAATGGCAATGTGTTACCAATTTCTGGTTGAGCATCAGCACCAGAAACAACTTTCTGACCAACTTTCAATCCATTTTGAGCAATAATATATGTTTTTTCTCCATCAGCATAAGCTAATAAAGCAATAAAAGCAGTACGATTTGGATCATACTCAATTGATTTCACTGTAGCCGGAATTCCGTCTTTAGTTCTTTTGAAATCAATAATACGATATCTCTGCTTGTGACCACCACCCGTATAACGCATGGTCATCTTTCCTTGACTATTTCTACCTCCAGAGTTTTTTATCGGCGCTATCAAAGAGCGTTCCGGCTTATCAGTTGTAATGGCGTCATAACCATTCACAACTCTAAATCGCTGACCTGCGGTAATAGGTTTTAATTTTCTTACTGACATTTTTCTATCTTAAATATTAGATATTGTTGTAAAAATCAATTGTTTCTCCTTCTTGTACTTGAACAATTGCTTTTTTGATTGCATTGGTCTTTCCACTGATTAAACCACTTTTAGTGTATTTTGTAGTTCTATCCGGTCTTACGTTAATTGTGTTAACACTCACAACATTTACTCCATAAGCAGCTTCAACAGCTTTCTTAATTTGCACTTTGTTTGCTTTTCTGTCAACAACAAATCCGAAGCGGTTTAAAACTTCACTTTCTTTGGTTACTTTTTCCGTTACTATAGGTTTAATTATGATACTCATATCCTATTATTTACTTAAATTTTCTTCAATTACTTCCAAAGAACTCTCTAAAAGCACTAAATTATTAGCATTTAAAATATCATAAGTACTTAATTCCAAGCTACTTACAACATTTGAAGCCTTTAAATTTCGTGAGGACAAATATACATTTTTATTCGTACCACCCAACACAAATAGTGATTTTTTATTTTCTAACTCTAAAGCTTTCAAAACGTTAATGAAATTTTTAGTGTTTGGCGTTTCAAAATTAAAATCTTCAAGAACGATGATATTCGATTCTTTTGCTTTAATTGAAAATGCAGATTTTCTAGCAAGACGTTTTAAGCTTTTATTCAATTTGAATGAATAACTTCTTGGTCTTGGTCCAAAAACAGTACCCCCTCCTTTAAACAATGGATTTTTAGCACTTCCCGCACGAGCAGTACCAGTACCTTTTTGTTTTTTAATCTTACGAGTACTTCCCGCAACTTCAGCTCTTTCTTTAGCTTTGTGCGTTCCTTGTCTTTGATTTGCCAAATATTGCTTTACATCAAGATATACAGCATGGTTATTTGGTTCGATTGCGAAAACTGAATCAGAAAGTTGAACTTTTCTTCCAGTATCTTTTCCGTTGAAATCTAATACTTTTACTTCCATTACTTCTGAATGATTACATAAGAGTCTTTATGACCAGGAACACATCCTTTAACAACAAGCAAATTCTTGTCAGCCACTACTTTTAAAACTCTAAGGTTTTGAACTTTTACATTATCTCCTCCCATTCTTCCAGCCATACGCATTCCTTTGAACACTCTAGATGGATAAGAAGAAGCTCCCACAGAACCTGGCGCTCTTAAACGGTTATGCTGACCATGAGTTGCTTGTCCAACACCACCAAAACCGTGACGCTTCACAACCCCTTGAAAACCTTTACCTTTAGATACACCTTGTACATCTACAAATTCTCCTTCAGCAAAAATAGAAACATCAATAAGATCTCCTAATTTTTGTTCAGTTGCAAAATCATGGAATTCAACGACTTTTTTCTTAGCAACAGTTCCAGCTTTCTTAAAGTGACCTAAAGCCGCTTTCGTGGAATGTTTCTCGTTTTTGTCATCGAAACCAAGTTGCAACGCTTCATACCCGTCAACCCCTTTGGTTCTGACTTGGGTAACAACACATGGTCCAGCCTCGATTACTGTACAAGGAATATTCTTCCCGTTTTCATCGAAAATACTAGTCATGCCGATTTTTCTACCAATTAACCCAGACATAAATATTAATTATTAATTATTAAATATAAATATAGAACGCAGCTTTTAAGCAAAACTCTATTTTTTTTACGAGGTGCAAATGTATAACTTATTTACACACAAACCAAAAAAATATTTTTTACCTAAAAACAGCGTTCTGTTTTACTCTTAAAGTACTTAAACTTTGATTTCTACTTCAACACCACTTGGTAATTCAAGCTTCATTAAAGCATCAATAGTTTTTGAAGAAGATGAATAAATATCAATCAATCTCTTGTATGACATTACTTCAAATTGCTCTCTAGCTTTTTTGTTTACGTGCGGAGAACGCAATACTGTAAAAAGTTTTTTGTGAGTTGGTAATGGAATTGGACCAGTTACAACAGCACCTGTAGTTTTTACTGTTTTTACAATCTTTTCAGCAGATTTATCCACCAACATGTGATCGTAAGATTTTAGTTTTATTCTGATTTTTTGACTCATTTTCTTAAAATTAAGCGTTTCCTTTTGCTTTTTTGATTACTGCTTCTGAAATATTAGAAGGCGTTTCTGCATAGTGCGAAAATTCCATTGTAGACGTTGCACGACCCGAAGATAGAGTTCTTAGAGTTGTTACATATCCAAACATTTCAGACAATGGCACATCTGCTTTAATAGTTTTAGCACCATTTCTATCACCCATATCATTAACTTGACCTCTACGACGATTAATATCACCTACGATATCTCCCATGTTTTCTTCTGGTGTAATAACTTCCATTTTCATGATTGGCTCAAGAATGATTGCTCCAGCCGCTTTGGCAACTTCTCTATAACCCATTCTAGCCGCCAATTCAAATGAAAGTGCATCAGAATCCACAGGGTGAAAAGATCCATCTAACAAGGTAACTTTCAAACTATCCACTTGGTATCCAGCTAAAGGACCAGTTTTCATAGCTTCTCTGAAACCTTTTTCAACAGAAGGAATATATTCTTTAGGAACATTACCACCTTTTACCTCGTTAACAAACTGCAACCCTACAGGAACCTTACCATCCACTTCGTCAGCAGGCTCAACTCTAAATACGATGTCACCGAATTTACCACGACCTCCAGATTGTTTTTTATAAGTTTCTCTGTGTTGAGCAGATTTTGTAAAAGCTTCTTTGTATTCAACTTGAGGCTCACCTTGGTTTACTTCAACTTTGAATTCACGTTTCATTCTATCAACCAAGATATCCAAGTGAAGCTCACCCATACCCGAGATAATAGTTTGTCCCGAAGCCTCATCAGTTCTAACTGTAAATGTTGGATCTTCTTCAGCTAATTTAGCCAAAGCCATACCCATTTTATCAACATCAGCTTTTGTTTTAGGCTCAATTGCAATACCAATTACCGGCGCAGGAAATTTCATTGACTCAAGAATAATTGGATGTTTTTCATCACACAATGTATCTCCAGTTTTGATATCTTTAAATCCAACAGCAGCTCCAATATCTCCAGCCTCAATATATTCGATTGGATTTTGTTTGTTAGCATGCATTTGGTAGATACGAGAAATTCTTTCTTTGTTTCCAGAACGAGTATTCAAAACATAAGAACCAGCATCCAATCTTCCTGAATAAGCACGGAAGAAAGCCAAACGACCAACGAATGGATCAGTAGCGATCTTAAATGCTAAAGCAGCGAAAGGCTCTTTTACATCTGGTTTGCGCAAAATTTGAGTTTGATCTTCTTCAAGCAATTCAGCATCATCTGGGTGAATTCCAGCAATACCTTCTTTATCCATTGGAGATGGCAAGTATTTACACACCGCATCTAGCATGAATTGAACTCCTTTATTTTTGAAAGAAGAACCAGCAATCATAGGAATGATAGCCATATCAATAGTCGCAGCTCTTAATGCTTTGTTAATTTCTTCTTCTGTGATAGAATCAGGATCTTCCATGTATTTATCAAGCAAGTTCTCATCATAATCAGCAACTGCTTCGATAAGGATATCTCTATATTCTTTCACTTCATCAACCATATCCGCAGGGATATCAATAATATCAAAAGTAGCTCCTTGCGTAGCATCATGCCAAACAATAGCTTGATTTTTAACCAAATCAACAACACCTTTAAAATCATTTTCTTCACCAATTGGCAAAGTGATTGCAACAGCGTTTGATTTCAACATATCTCTAACTTGTTGACAAACTGCCAAAAAGTTAGAACCTTGACGGTCCATTTTATTAACGAATCCCATACGTGGCACACGATATTGATCTGCTAATCTCCAGTTAGTTTCAGATTGAGGCTCAACACCATCAACTGCACTAAACAAGAAAACCAAACCATCAAGTACACGCAAAGAACGATTTACTTCAACTGTAAAGTCAACGTGTCCTGGGGTATCGATAATATTAAAGTGATATGGTAATGTTTCAGGTAAAACTTTACCTTGTTCAGTTGGAAAATTCCATTCACAAGTTGTAGCAGCAGAAGTAATAGTAATACCTCTTTCTTGCTCTTGTGCCATCCAGTCCATTGTTGCAGCACCATCGTGCACCTCACCAATTTTGTGTGATTTTCCAGTATAGAATAATATACGCTCAGTTGTTGTTGTTTTACCAGCATCAATATGAGCAGCAATTCCTATGTTTCTTGTATATTTAAGATCTCTAGCCATTTCTTAAGAATTAAAATCTAAAGTGAGAGAAAGCTTTATTAGCTTCTGCCATTTTGTGAGTATCCATTCTTTTCTTAACAGCCGCACCTTCTTCTTTAGCAGCTGCTAAACATTCTGAAGCCAATCTCTGAGCCATTGATTTTTCGTTTCTTCTTCTTGAATAAAGAATCAACCATTTCATAGCCATAGAAATTTTTCTGTCTGGTCTAATTTGCATTGGAATTTGAAATGTAGCTCCACCTACTCTACGGCTACGTACTTCTACGTGAGGCATAACGTTTGTTAAAGCATCTTTCCAAATTTCTAATGAAGATTTTTCTGAATCTTGCTTTTTAGTCTCTATAATGTCAATTGCATCATAAAAAACTTTAAAAGCTGTTGATTTCTTACCATCCCACATTAAGTTGTTTACAAAACGTGTTACCAATTGGTCATTAAACCTTGGATCTGGTAAAAGTGGTCTTTTCTTTGCCGCTCTTTTTCTCATGTCTTTTGTTTTTTTACGCAGTTGCGATAAATCGCATCTTTACGTGAGTTGATTTACTTTTTAGCTTCTTTTGGACGTTTTGCACCGTATTTTGAACGACGTTGCGTTCTTCCTGCTACACCTGATGTATCAAGCGCACCACGAACAATGTGATACCTAACTCCTGGTAAATCTTTTACTCTTCCGCCTCGCACTAATACTATCGAGTGCTCTTGTAGATTATGTCCTTCACCAGGGATGTAAGCATTTACCTCATTTCCATTAGTCAAACGTACACGCGCTACTTTACGCATTGCAGAGTTTGGTTTTTTTGGAGTTGTTGTGTAAACACGAGTACATACACCACGACGTTGTGGACAAGAATCTAAAGCAACCGATTTACTCTTCTTAGTGATTTGAGTTCTTCCTGTTCTTACTAATTGTTGAATAGTTGGCATAATTAAATACTAAAAATTACTTGTTTATAAATTTCCCGCTTTTTACGGGGTTGCAAATGTAGAAAATATTTTTCACTAAACAAACCGTAATTGATTAATTTTCACCATAAGTAAATATTTGTTTATTAACAATATAGACATTGAACCAAATTAGCAACAATTAAAAGCAAATAAACACAATCAAGACAATAAACTTCACAAAGAGAACATTATGATTATTCCAACAAAGACCTGATATTTGCAATAGCTGTATTTAAAGAAATCAAAAATTGAAGTCCAAAATTCTTATACTATTATTTTCATTCATCACCATGGCTTCCATAAGCCAAACTTTGGAATTAAAAATAATTGGAAAAACAACAATCGAAACAAAAATTATTGATTCAATAGGATACATCACAAAACACAAAACCACAAAACAATTAGTTGACGAAATAAATTCAACAAGAAAAAAACTGTCCGACAGTGGCTATATCGAAAACCAAATACTCGACAAAACAAAAGAAAACGATAGATGTTATTCCGTCACAATTTCACTCGGAAACAAAATAAAAAACACTCATATATATATAGGTATAAAAAACAACATCTTTCTCTCTACTTTATTCAAAACAAATCAGGACACAATAATTTTACCATATTCACAAACTGAATCTTTTTTGCATCAAACAACACAAAATTTAGAGCAAAATGGTTACGCTTTCGCAAAAGTAAAACTCATCAACATTCAAAAAAAAGGTCATGCTATTTATGCCGATTTAACAATCGAAACTGGCCAAAAAAGAACACTAAATACAATTGAAATAGTAAACACTAATCAAAAGCAAAAAAACCTATTCCCTGAAGGAGCAAAAAAGCAAATAGCCAAAAAATACCAAAACACCGTATTCAACCAAAAAACAATAGAGCAGCTTTATCATGATTTTGAAAAATTTGAATTCGTTCATCAAATCAAATTCCCAGAAGTTCTATTCACAAAAGACACTACCAAAGCATTTATTTATTTAGAAAAAAGGAAAGCTAATGTTTTTGACGGATTTTTAGGCTTCAACAACTCAGAAAACAAAAAAATCCAATTGAACGGATATTTAAACCTAACACTAGTCAATGCTATTCGAAACGGAGAAACACTATCCATCTACTGGAAAAACGATGGAAACAATCAAAAGATTTTTGACGCCAACCTATCAATACCCTATCTATTCAAAACACCAATAGGGATTAAAGGACAAATAAATATCTTTAAACAAGACAGTATTTTTCAAAACACAAAAACAGCATTACAGCTAGGCTACTCCATAGACCACAACAAACGATTCTACCTCGGATTTGAATCAACAGAATCAAGTGATATTCAAAATTCAAACAGTCAAAACCTTAACGATTTTAAAAACACATTTTTTAATTCAACAATAGAGTATAAAATAAACAACTTAAAAAACAATCCATTCCCATTAAAATCATATTTCAACCTAACGCTCGGCACCGGAAACAGAAACTCAATATCAAACCCATCCTTAAAACAAAGTTTTCTAAATTTTAACATGATGAATGATTTTTATATTAATGAGAAAAATATTATAAATATAAAAAACCAAAATTATTACCTAAAAAGCAAAACATATATAACAAATGAACTATTCCGTTTTGGCGGAATCAATTCCGTAAGGGGGTTTTCGGAAAACAGCCTTCAAGCCAACCTAATGATTGCCCTTATGACCGAGTACCGATATATCGTTTCTCCCAATTTATATTTCAATTCCATACTAGACTACTGCTACTATGAAGACCCAACAACCTTTACATTCACAAAAAAAACCAAAAACCTTCTCGGAATAGGACTAGGATTGGGAGTACAAACCACAAATGGATTACTAAAGTTTTCGATAACCAATGGAAAAACCAACCAAGACGAAATCAAATTCTCAAACACCTCCATTTCAGTCAATTACTGTATAAATTTTTAAAAAATAAAAAATTGTTATGTATTAAACAAAAATACTGTTATATGTTATAAAATAAAAATTTAACATTTTCTTAATTCTAAAAAAATTTAACATTTATTTGTTTTTATGCAAAAAAACCAACAAATCGACAAAGTAATTAACGTAATCACATTATATGATTTTAAAAAAAAGTTAAAAAACAAACATTAATATGCATGCATAAAAAATTTTGAATACTATAGGATGGTTAACAAATTATTGTGACTTTTGCCTCCACTAATTCAAAATATTTAAAAATGAGACTAAAGTTCAAAGGACTAGTAGTGCTTTTCCTAGCACTATTGGCGCAAATTTCTTTTGCGCAAGAAAGAACTGTTTCGGGTATTGTAAAAGACAATGCGAACTTACCCATCCCAGGTGTAAGCGTAATAATCAAAGGCACTCGAAATGGAACACAAACTGATTTTGATGGTAAATACACTATCAAAGTAACCCCAGATCAAACATTGGTGTTTAGTTATGTTGGTATGAAATCACAAGAGCACAAAGCCAACTCAACATCTCTAAACGTTACCCTTACAAATTCTGCCACAGAACTAGAAGGTGTAACTGTAACAACAGCAATGGGGATCAAAAAACAAAAAAGATCCCTTGGTTACGCAACTGCAAGTGTTGGTGCCAAAGATCTTACCGATGTTGCCAATGTAAACGTTTTTGAATCATTGTCGGGAAAAGTTGCCGGTGTAGATATCAGCACCCCTGCACAACCAGGTGCATCCTCAAAGGTAATTATTCGTGGTTTCAATTCATTGTCAAACAACAGCCCTTTGTACGTGGTTGACGGAACACCTATTAACAACAGCTCAAACAGTGGAACAACTAGCACAAGAAGCTATGACGCTGGAAATGGTGTTAGTGATTTGGATCCAAACAATATCGAAAGTATGTCTATCCTTAAAGGAGCGGCGGCTTCAGCTTTGTATGGTTCAAGAGCTGCGAATGGAGTAATTCTGATTACAACAAAATCAGCAAAAAACAAATCAAAAATATCTATTGATTTTTTAACTTCAACAGACTTTAATGAAGTTTCAAGAGTACCACATTTACAGGACGGATTTGGACAAGGATGGAATGGTCTTTCTTATTCTACTTGGCAAGGAGCTGCAAATGCAAACAATACTGTAAGTAACGAAAATGGATCTTGGGGAGCTAAATACAACGGCGAAGAAAGAGCTTGGGGTTCAATCGTCAATGGTGTACAACAAGTAAAACCATATGTAGCACTTCCAAATAATATAAAAGATTTTTACGATACTGGAACAACATTCACAAATAGTCTTCGCTTGAGCGGTGGAGGAGAAAACTCAAACTTCTCTCTTAATATGTCAACAGTTGATTCAGACGGAGTTTTCCCATCTGACGCCGATGCATACAAAAGACATACGTTTGGATTAAATGCAGGTATTTCATCAAATAAACTTACCGTTAGAACAAGTTTAAACTATATCTATAAAGATCAAAATGTAGTAAATACAGGACAAGGAAACACTCAAGAAGGGAGTACTGTTCAACAAACTTTGCTACAAATTCCTTTGGACATAAGCATTGTAGACCTTAAAGATTACAAAAACAATCCTTTCAACACTCCAAGTAATTTTTTCTCTCCTTATGTTGATAACCCATATTGGAGTTTACAAGAAAACTCAACCAATATCATTGGAAATAGAGTTTTTGGAAATGTTAATTTGAGCTATAAAATCACTGATAAATTGGTAGCAAACTACCAAATGGGTGGTGATTATAGAAATGAAAAAATCAAATCCTATGGTGCCATAATGAGTTTTCTCCCAGGATCAGCAAATGCTGACGCTGGAAAAGCACCAGTTCTTGGAGGTGTTACAGAACGTATTAACGAGAACTTAGAAATGGATTCTAACTTCAGTATCAATTATAATACGGCCATAAACGAAGATTTCAATCTTAACATTATGGCAGGATTCAATGCAAATCAAAGAGGAGGTTCTTCATTAAGAGCATCAGTAACCAACTTGGATATTCCGAATTTCTACGAATTGTCGAATTCTGCTTTATCTCCAATAGTTGTACAAGATGACTTTATGAGACGCAGCTACGGTGTTTTTGCATCTGTTGAAGGTTCATACAAAAACAAACTTTTCGCAACTTTGACAGGTAGAAATGACTGGACTTCAACACTTCCAAAAGGAAACAATTCATACTTCTATCCTTCCTTAAACATCAGTGGGGTGGTATTGGAAACTCCAGAGCACTTTATCAAATTAAGAGCTGGTGTTGCCCAAATTGGTAATGACACAGGTTTTTACCAAACCAACAACACTATGATTCAAGGGAATGCTGCCTTAGGCTTTGGTAATATCTTCCTACCAATTGGGGGAGTAAATGGATATGAATTTGCTTCCAACTTAGGTAACAGCAACTTAAAACCAGAAAGAACAACCGAGTTCGAATTAGGTTTTGAAAGTAATTTCTACGAAAAAAGAGTAAACTTGGATTTATCAGTTTATCAGAAAAAAACAACTGATTTATTGTTCTCAAGACCATTGGCTGCTTCGTCAGGATTTGCTTCTCAAACAGACAATATTTTAGATCTTCAAAACAAAGGTATAGAGATTGTTTTGAATATTGTACCGGTTAGAGTAAAGGATTTCCAATGGGATTTCACAACAACCTTCACCAAAAACGAATCCAAAGTTCTTGATGTTGCCTATGGTTTGGACAAAATTACTTTGGCCTCTATATACGGAGTGAATTTTGTTGCTGAAAAAGGACAACCTTTAGGAGTATTCAAAGCATACATGCCACAATACACTCCTGACGGCCGACCAATCGCTACTTCAGCAGGTTATTACAAAATAGGAAGTGATCAAACTACGGTAGGAACATCACAAAGAGATTTTGTAATGGGATTGAAAAACAATTTTAGATACAAAAACTTCACATTGGGTTGTAGCTTTGACTGGAAACAAGGTGGCGAAATGTATTCTTACACAAAAAGAGCTGCTAATTTCTCAGGAAGCGGTATAGAAACTACATTTAATGACAGAAACCCTTTCATCATCCCAAATTCTGTTGTCGAAACAGTTGTTGATTCAAATGGAAACATGCAATATGCTGAAAACACAAATCCAGTGACGCTAGCTAACATAACAAACTTCTACAACACTTCTGCTAACCCTGGCATCGAAGCTACTCACGTAATAGACAAAACATTTGTAAGATTGAGAGATGTGGTAGTTTCATATAGCATTCCAAACACTTATGCTCAAAAATTAAAACTTACCAATGCAAGTATTAGCCTTTATGGAAAAAATCTATTTATGTGGACACCTGCTGAGAACCCTTATATAGATCCAGAATTATCAACTTATGGAGATGGTTTATTGAGTGAAGCTGGAGAATTTGCAACCAATCCTTCTCAAAGATCTTTTGGAGCAAGTCTTAAATTAACATTCTAAAAAGAAAGAAGAAAATGAAAAAAATTATTATAGGCCTATTGGTGTTATCAACTACATTCATGGGATGTAGCACTGATTTAGATATAAACAAGGATCCAGACAACTTAGATCCTGACACAATCCCTATGGCATCACAACTTCCTGCCGGAATTATCGGAATCGTAGGAGCCGAAGGAGGGATATTTTCAATCATTGGAGGATTTTGGGCACAATATTACACCCAATCTTCTGCTGCAAATCAATTCAAAAACATAGATTCTTACACAGTTACAACAAATGATTATAACTATGCATGGAATTCAATGTATGATGGTCTTGCAGACATTAAAAATGTTCAAAGAAGAGCACTTGCTGAACAAAACTGGAACTATTACTTAATTGCAACTACTTTGTATGTTCAAGCGCAACAAGTAATGACCGATTTTTATGGAGACATTCCTTATACAGAAGCATGTGACCCAAAAATTGCAACTCCAAAATTCAACAAAGGAGAAGAAGTTTATGACTTAATGATTGCAGATTTGGATGCAGCCTTGGCTAAAGACTTGACTACATCACAAGGAACTGCTCCTGGCAAAGATGATTTCATCTTTGGTGGAAAAATGCAAAACTGGAAAAATTTTGCAAATACACTAAAATTGAAAATTTACATGCGCCAAACTGCCAGTGCAACAAGGGGCACTATGGCATTAAATGGAATAAAAGCATTATTAAGCAGCGGAGTTCCATTCTTGGATACAGATGCGGCAATGGCTAACTTTACAGGATTGCCAAACTACGAAAATCCATTGTATGAGTTTAACTTCAAATTGAATGTAAGAACCAACATGAGATTAAGTAAAACTCTTGGTTCATTCTTAGATGCTAATGCAGATCCAAGAAAAGACGCTTATGTGTATGATGCTTATGCTGAAGACGATGCTGCAAAAACCACAAAACTGTATATCTGGCAAGACCAAGGTAACTACGGTGCAAACACTTCACTAGGTTATTCAGATCCAGGGCCAAAAAATGCCTCTATAGCTGACGTTATCTACAATGGCGCAGTAAAACCAGTTTATTTACTATCTAAGGAAGAAAGTTTATTCTTGCAAGCTGAAGCTTTAGAAAGAGCTGGACAAGATGGTTCAACAAAATATACGCAGGCAATAACTGCTAATTTTGCAAAATATGGTCTAACTGCTGCAAACATTCCTCCTTCTTATGCATATCCTACAGGAGCTACAGCTGCAGTAAAGTTAGAGGCAATCATTACTCAGAAATGGGCAGCGAGTTTCCCTGAAAACGGATTTGAAGCCTTCTTTGAGCAAAACAGAACAGGTTTCCCTAAAATTTCTGCAGTAGCCCAAAACAATCCTGCATACGTTGCTGGACAGCTGGCTTTTACTGCCAGCCCAGATGTACAACAAAAGACTCTTTTCCCAAAAAGAATTCCTTATCCATTGTCTGAAAGAAATGCAAATCCAAATGTTCCTGCTCTTAAAGCAATTACTGATAAAATTTGGTGGAATCAATAAAACTTAATTCACTATGAAAAAATTTATAACACTACTATTAATCGCGGCTTCACTCTTTGTGTCTTGCGATAATACAGATACCGACAATGTTTCCTCTCTTTTGGAAAAACCTACGGTAGCATTGAACGGCCCGTCCTCAGTTTTTGTACCACTAAACGGAACCTATAACGAATTGGGAATGACTTCAACTGATAAAACAGGTAAGTCTTTAGAAGTTTTACCTTATTACAGTGGCAAATACAGAGTGGCACAGAGCATTAATACTGCCCTAGCAGGTGAATACTTAGTTACTTACTGGACACAAAAACAACCTTCCCTAACACGAAAAGTTTTTGTGTATAAAAACGGAGATTTGACTACCAGTATCGAAGGTATTTATATTGCTGCAGTTACAAGAACGGCAATAGCAACTACACCTCCATTTGCACCTATACCTGGATTAACACCAAAACCATATACAAACCTTAAGTATGTACATGTATGGAAAAACGCCAACGGTACTTACCAAATATCCGATGCTTATGGCGGATTTTTTGAAATCGGTGGATCAAAAGGGGTTGCCCAATCATTGGTAAATGGTCAGTTTACAGGTGCTGCTGGTGTTTTTACCCCAGCCAAAACCAAGCTTTCTAATAGCACATTGGGTGGATCTGCATACATCAACAACGACCCAGATTTGTTAACTACAACATCTGCTCCACTTACTATTGACGCCGTTAATAAAACAATCAAATTCACAACGACTTGGAAAGAGAATGCTGCTACAAAATGGAAATTTGACGTAACATTAACTCAATATCAACCTCAATAAAAAGAAAATGAAGAATATAAAAAACAACATCATAAAAATACTTTTCAGTATTCTTATTTCGGTTTCTTTTGCATCCTGTGATGCAGGAGGAGATCCAGAAGCTGGTGGTACAACCACTCAAGATTTCGCCGGTGATTGGTTTATAAACATTAATGCCAAAGATGCAACTGGTACTGTAATTAATAAATATATCCGATTTACTACCTATAATGCTTCGGCAAATGACAATACCATGTTTATTGATGACAATGGTCTTTCGCAAACTGTACCTACCTCACAAGTATTGAAAGCCAAATACACCATTAATATTGCTGACGGTAGTTTTACATCTGATGTAAATACCCCAAACTTGAGACAAACTGGAAAAACAGTAACTATTACAAATGGTAAAATTGAAAAATTGGGAGGAACATCAAGAGGTGGGCATACCGTTGACAAAATTTCGTTTACTGTTGAATTTAGTACTGAACCAGGAATTAAATACACTTATGTAGGAACCAAAAGAACTGGTTTCAAAGAAGACGAATATTAAAAATTGCGACGTATTAAATACGTACAATTTATTAAATTCAAAAAACATCAACTTCGGTTGGTGTTTTTTTTTGAAAAAAAACCATTGAAAAAAATCGATTCTCATACATTAATTTAAAACATAAATCAGATTATTTATTGTTTCAAAACAATACAAAATCTATTATTCATTGAAATGAATAAATGCAACACATATCATCCCCAAAAAAGAAATATTTCAACTAATTATTTGAGACTATTATTTTGTCTAATGCAATGTAAACTCAGTTAATGATTTTTCATTTATTTCTAAAATTCACATTCAAATAGTCTTAAATTCACACGTTATCTTCAAATTTTCAAAATCAAAAAACACCTGATAAATTAACAAATAGTTATTCATATTTTACATATTTGTTATTTAAAAAATACCATTTAAACAGTTATCTAAACAGAATCATCAGCAAAACGTTAAAATAAAGCAAAAATAATTTAAAAATAAACCATCACAAATTAGGTGAATTAACAAATTATTATGATTTTTGCCAGACTAATTCAAAACATTTAAAAATGAAACTAAAGTTCAATGGATTCCTGGTACTCCTTGTGGTACTAGTAGCGCAACTTACTTTTGCGCAAGAAAGATCTGTTTCTGGAATTGTTTCCGACAATGCAGGCATGCCTTTACCAGGCGTAAGTGTATTAGTAAAAGGAACAAAAAATGGAACACAATCAGATTTTGATGGTAAGTACACGATCAAAGCAGCCCCAAGCGACGTATTGGTGTTTAGCTATGTTGGTATGAAATCTTCAGAAAAATCTGCAAGCTCAACTAGTATTAATATCAAATTAACAAGTGACGCAACACAACTAGAGAATGTAGTTGTAACAGCAATGGGTGTTAAGAGAGAGAAAAAAGCATTAGGATATGCTACTCAAGAAATTAAATCAGAAGAATTAACCAAAGGTGCAAATAATAGCCTTGCTGGAGCTCTACAAGGAAAATTATCTGGTGTAAATATCACGCCTTCAAGTGGTGCCCCTGGAGCTTCTTCCCAAATCGTAATCCGTGGAGCACGTTCATTCACTGGAAACAACACTCCTCTATATGTTGTCGACGGTATGCCAATTGCATCAACAGCTGATTACACTACCGGAAACAGTGTAACTGGATCAGATAGTTCAAACAGAGCTATAGACATTGACCCAAATGATATTGAATCCATAAACGTTTTAAAAGGACAAGCTGCATCAGCTCTTTATGGACTTAGAGCCTCAAACGGGGTAATTGTAATAACAACAAAAAGCGGTAAAGGTGCTTCTAAAAATGGAAAACCAACAATAAATTTCTCAAGCTCATTTACAGCTGATAATGTATCTAGAAAAATTGATTATCAAAATGAATATGCTCAAGGAACCGCTGGTAATTTTGTTCCAACAAACTCCTTAACTTGGGGACCTAAAATTTCTGAATTACCAAACAATCCAACTTACGGAGGTAACGTTTCAAACATTCTGAATGGAGGGGACACAAAAACTCATGCAGGTCAATATTATGTACCACAAAGAGCTCAAGCAGGCTTAGATCCATGGGTTAAGCCTCAGACTTATGACAATTTTGGTCAATTTTTCACAACAGGAATTACAATAAACAATTCTTTCAGTTTAACACAAGCTACTGACAAAACTAATTACGCATTTAACCTAGGTTCATCAAACCAAGACGGTTTTATACCAGGAACTGGTTTTGACCGTTATAATGCAAAAGGAGCGTTTAGCACAAAATTAAGCAATGAATGGAAAACAGGATTTGTAGGTAATTATGTTCACTCTAAAATCGATAAGGCTACAGGAGCAAATGATTCATCCGTTGCGGGTGCATACGCAAGTCCAAGAAGCTACGACTTAAAAGGAAACGGATACCAAACTCCTACTGATCCTTACAAACAAATTTACTACAGAACGACAGGATTCAACAACCCTTATTGGGCAGCAGCGCACAATATATTTGATGAGCAAACCGATCGTTTTTATGGAAATAGTTATGTTGAATTTGCTCCAAAAATATCAACAGACGATAAGCATAAAATATCATTCCGTTACCAACTTGGAGCTGATTCTTATACTACAAATTACAGAGACATCCAGGAATACGGAAACGCTCAAACTACAGCTGGTCACTTAGAAATTTACGGAATCACATCTAGAACTGTAAATTCATTATTGACAGCCAATTATGAATATAAAATTTCAGATGATTTCAATTTGACAGCTATGGTTGGTAATGAAATCAATGATAAATATGAGAAATCATATAGCATGACTGGAAATGATCTTAACTTTGGTGGTTGGGCTAATTTGAAAAACACACAACAAACTGTTGCATCAGATGATATTAGCAAAAACAGAACTTTTGGTCTTTTTGGAAACTTAAACCTTTCCTACAAAAACTTTATTTTCTTGGGTTCAACAATACGAAAAGATATCGTATCGTCCATGCCAAGAAACAATCGTGATTTTGTGTACCCTTCTGTATCTTTAGGTGTGGTATTAACAGAATTGGAAGCACTAAAAGGAAACTCGACAATTTCTTTTGCTAAATTAAGAGGATCATGGGCTGAAGTAGGTCAAGCTGGAAGTTATCTTGCTAACTACTACACAGTACCTGACTATTCAGGTGGTTTCTGGACAAATATTCCTGTAAGCTACCCAATTGGTGGAGTAAACTCATACATACCAAACAATGTAATGTATGATCCAAACTTAAAACCACAAAACACAAAATCGTATGAAGTGGGTGGTGAATTAAGATTATTTAAAGATCGCGTAAGTATTGATTACACATATGCAAGACAAGATGTAGTTGACCAAATTTTCCAAGTGCCTTTAGCGGGTTCAACAGGTGCTGCTACTTTAGTAATGAATGGAGGAAAAATCCATACGAACAGCCACGAATTATCAGTAAGCGTAATTCCGGTAAGAACAAACGATTTTGAATGGACTGTATCTGCAAATTATACACAAATAGACAACTATGTGGATGAATTGAAAGAAGGAGTAAACAACATTTTCTTAGGAGGATTTACAACTCCACAAGTTAGAGCCAGCATAGGAGAACGTTTTCCTGTAATTTACGGAACATCTTTTGCAAGAGATACTAAAGGAAACATTATAGTTGATTCAAACGGATTGGCTATGTCTGGAGAAACTAAATCTCTAGGTACAGCTGCTCCAAAGTATACCCTAGGAGGAACAACTACTTTCAGATATAAGAAATTAACTCTTGCTGCTACTTTCGACTGGAAAAATGGAGGTGTAATGTACAGCGGAACAAATTCATTAATGGATACCTACGGATTAAGTACTAAAACAGGAAACCGTGACCAACTAATGGTTCAAGAAGGAGTAACTGAATCTGGAGCCGTAAACACAAAAGGTGCCACGAAACAAGATACCTATACAAGATATTCAAATATTGCTGAAACTGCAATATATGATGCTTCTTTCGTAAAACTTAGAGAGTTATCTTTAGGATACACAATGCCACAATTTTCAAAAGCAATCGATATGCGTATTTCAGCATTTGCCAGAAATATCCTGTTATGGGCTGCTATGCCAAATTTAGACCCAGAATCATCACAAGGAAATAACAATATGGCTGGAGCTTTTGAAAGGTTATCTGTTCCACAAACCACAAGTATTGGGGTTGGAATCAATTTAACTATTAATTAATATAATTCAGAAAATCATGAAAAAATATAAAGTCATATTACTTTCGGTGATTGCGTCAATTTCATTTAATTCTTGTTCAGAGGATGTAATGGACGATATCAACACCAATGTAAACGATCCACAAGATGTACCAACCCGTTTTGCTATCACTGATGCAATGACAAGTACTGCTTTTAGCAATACTGGTTCAGAAATAGCTTTCTATACAGGTGTCTATGTAGAATTAAACGCGGGTGGTTTTGGTCAAATGTACAACGCAGAGGTAAGAAATGCCGAGCCTCAAAATCAGACAACTTTTAACAACTCTTGGAACAGTATCTACCAAACGATGTACAACCTAAAGTTGATAATCGATAAATGTACAACTGGTGCCGAAAAAGGTAACTATACTACATTGGGAATTGCTCAAATCCTTTATGCATATAATTTAGCTTTGCTAACAGATATGTACGGAGATGTTCCTTTCTCTCAGTCTTTTCAACCTGGTGTAATATTCCAACCTAAATTAGACCGTCAGCAAGACCTTTATAATATTGTTTTCACAAATCTGAATGATGCAATAGTTAATTTAGGAAAAACATCTTCTTATGCAGCTTTAGGAACTCAAGATTTAATTTATGGAGGAAATAAAGCGCTATGGATAAAAGCAGCCAATGGTTTGTTAGCTCGTTACACACTACATCTTTCTTTTAAAACTCCTGATTACGCTAAAGTATTAACTTATGTTAGTAAATCATTTGCTAGTAAAAGTGAAGAATTTAAGATGAAAAACGATGGTATTCCAAACCCTTATTACCAATTCGATAATGACAGAGGATACTTATTTGCCAGTAAAAGTTTATACGACAAGTTAATCGCTAGAGCAAATGACCCTCGTGCCGATGGTTATTTCCAAAAAATCAGAAAAACTTCTGGAGCTCCGCTTACATTAGAGCTTTTTACAAATGGAGTTAGCCCACAGAGTCAAAATTATTCTTACTCAGCATTAATAGATTCTAGCAATCCTATATTTATGATGAGCTACCACGAGTTATTGTTCATCAAAGCTGAAGCTGAAGCAAGAAACTCAGCTGCTGTAACAAGCACAGCTAGTTTGACTGCCGCTGTAAATGCTGCTTTCAACAAAGACGAAGCTGTTAATTTCTCAACTACAAATGCAGCTACTTATGTTGCTGGATTAGGTATTACAACTAATGCTAGTTTGCTAAAAGAAATTTCAGTACAAAAATACTTGTCTTTCTACGAAAACGAAACAGCTGAAGCGTACAACGATTACAGACGTCTATTGGCTATATATGGATCTGCTGCAGCACATCCAATTCAATTGGCAAACCCTAAAAATGCAACTCAGTTCCCACTTAGATTGCCTTACGGAGATTCTGATGTATCAACAAATGATAACGTTAAAGCAGCATTTGGCAACGGAACTTATGTCTATTCAGAAAAAGTTTGGTGGGCTGGAGGAACTCGTTAATGTTTTTCCGCAAACATCAACTTAAAAAATTTATTTAGATAAATTTTTAATATCTGGAAACCATCCCCTTTTTTGGGGTGGTTTTTTTTTGTATATAAAAACCTTGACCATGTAATTCTAAACTTAATAATAATCACGACTATTCTATTTTAAACTTCACAACCAAAACATAATAGAAATTTACTTAAGTCTATTTAAAACTTGAAACAAAAAACTATCTTTGCCAAATGGAAAAAGAACATCAAATTTTTGGGATTAGGGCAATAATTGAAGCCATACAAGCAGGTGCAACAGTTGATAAAGTTTATATTCAGAAGGAAGCAAGCGGCGAACTGATGAAAGACTTAATGAAAGTGATGAAACGTGGTAATATCAATTTTTCCTATGTTCCTGTTGAAAAATTAAACCGACTAACGCCCAACAACCATCAAGGTGCTGTAGCTACGGTCTCTCCTATTTCATTTTATGATTTGGAATCCTTAATAGAAACCGTTATTGAAAACGGAAAAAAGCCTTTGTTTTTGATTTTGGATCAAGTATCGGATGCTCGAAATTTTGGAGCCATTATCAGAACGGCAGAATGTACTGGTGTTAGCGGAATAATCGTCCAAAAAAGTGGCTCGGCTCCGGTAAATGGAGATACAGTAAAAACATCAGCTGGCGCTGTATTCAATATTCCAATCTGTAAAGTAGAACACATTAAAGACGCTATTTTCCTTTTGCAAGCCAGCGGCATAAAAACTGTTGCGGCCACCGAAAAAACAGATCAGAATATTTATGATATTTCTTTGAACGAACCTGTAGCAATTATCATGGGATCTGAAGACAGAGGTGTTAATCCTTCTGTTCTTAAAATAGTTGATGAAAAAGCAAAACTTCCTATGTTTGGTACAATTGGATCATTGAATGTTTCTGTTGCCTGTGGTGCCTTTTTATACGAAGCTGTGAGACAAAGAGGATAAGATTGCAGATTTTAGATTGGAGATTTTAGATTGGAGAAGGCAGATTGAAGAATTCAGAATTTAGATGCTACTGAAATTGATATTAAAAATGAATCAAGACTCGGGTTTTGGTTCATTTTTTTCATTTATATCCTCCTTTTTATTTTCAATGAAATCATAAGTTACATTAAAGTTTGATTGAAAATAAGAATTGATTTCCATTTGATTTTCTTCAACTATTTCGGGTTTTGGCGGATTGACAAAGTTGCCGTTTTCGTCAAAGCGCTGCATAAATTTATCTTCCGATGGGTCGTAATCTGGAAGTTCCCAATCGTATTTTATCACCTTCCTGAATTCTTGTTTTTTATAGAAAAAGGTAAGCACAAAACCGGCAATGAGTCCTGACAAATGACCTTCCCAAGAAATGGTTTCGTCAACTTTTGGAAAAACATACCAAACCATTCCGCCATAAAGAACCACAACTGTAAGCGACAACGCCACTAATCTATAATAGTGGGTTTGTAGCCCTTTGAAAAACATAAAAGAAACCAATACATAAATCAAACCACTGGCTCCAATATGATAATTTTCTCTTCCGATAAGCCAGGTCAGGCTTCCCGAAAGCAGAATCCCATAGACCAATATTCCAACAGCTTCTTTTTGATAAAAAAAGAACAGTGCCGCCAAAAGCACTAATAACGGAATTGAATTATTATAAAGATGTTCAATATTTGAATGAATAAATGGACTGAAAATTATACCCTGTAATCCAGAAAAAGTTCTTGGTAAAATTCCGTTTTCATCAAAATCAAATCCAAAACGAATTTCTAACCAATAGACAAACCACAGGAACAGCACAAAAAAAAGTGGCACTCCTATTACAGCATTGGTAAATTTAAAATTATTGTCTTCCATTTTTTGAATTCAAATTGCTGTAAACATCCCCAAAGTAAATTTTTTTAACCACATAGGCACATAGAATTCATAGTTTTTGAAAAGAGTTTGATAGGCGTTTTACTTTCACATAGCAATCCATGTGAAAAACAGTCCTATTTCTACTCTATCTTTAATAAGTAGTCTTTCAACCTATGCTATGTGGTTTCTTTTTTCTTTATTTAAAGAAAGAAAGCTACATCTAACATGCTATAAACTAAATCAAAAATGTATCCAAAAGCAATTTAGTGCTAATTTGTCATATAAACCGAAATTTCTCTTATGAAAACAAATGCCCTAGCCCTGATGGAAATGGAAAGCCCGGAGTCCCGATGGCTTACATTTTTTGTGCAGGCAAAGCGACCAAAGGAAGCTCTTGCCGGCACTTAAAAATGTTGCCATCGGGACGAGGACTTGAAATGAACAGCAGGAAGAAGCTCCTGAAAAATATGATTATAAAAACTGAAAATTGTGTAATTTTACCTCATGGAAGCACCACTGGCAGAACGCATACGCCCACAAAAACTAGAAGATTACATCAGTCAGTCTCATTTGGTTGGACCAAATGGTTCGTTGACACAACAAATATCCAAAGGAATTATCCCGTCCTTAATTTTCTGGGGACCACCAGGAACGGGGAAAACGACTTTGGCGCAAATTATCGCCCAAGAATCCAAACGTCCTTTTTACATCCTAAGTGCTATAAACTCGGGAGTAAAAGATATTCGGGACGTTATTGAAAAAGCCAAACAAAGCGGGGGTTTATTTACCGCCAAAAACCCTATTTTGTTTATTGACGAGATTCACCGTTTTAGCAAATCTCAGCAAGATTCCTTATTGGCAGCAGTAGAAAAAGGATGGATTACACTTATTGGCGCCACGACTGAAAATCCGAGTTTTGAAGTTATCCCTGCTTTATTATCACGTTGTCAGGTTTATATTCTGAACGCTTTTACAAAGGCAGATTTGGAACATTTATTGCAAAGAGCTATTAAAACAGATAGCTATTTGGCTTCAAAAAAAATAGAACTCCGTGAAACAGAGGCGCTATTACGTCTTTCTGGTGGCGATGGACGTAAACTATTAAATATTTTTGAACTTGTTGTAAACGCTTCTGCTGAAAGCCAAATTTTGATTACCAATGAGCGCGTTTTTGAATTGGTGCAACAAAATACAGTTTTGTATGACAAAAGCGGCGAACAACATTATGACATTGTTTCAGCATTTATTAAATCGATTCGAGGGAGCGATCCCAATGGAGCTGTTTATTGGCTGGCACGAATGATTGAAGGCGGTGAAGACGTAAAATTCATCGCAAGAAGAATGTTGATTTTGTCGAGTGAAGATATTGGAAATGCAAATCCAACCGCTTTTATTATGGCAAACAATGCTTTTCAGGCGGTATCGACAATTGGATATCCTGAAAGCCGAATCATTTTGAGTCAGTGCGCCATTTACCTTGCAACTTCACCCAAAAGTAATGCTTCGTATCTGGCTATCGGAACGGCGCAACAATTGGTTAAACAAACTGGAGACCTACCTGTTCCCTTGCATTTACGCAACGCTCCAACTAAATTAATGAAGGAATTGGGATACGGAGATGACTATAAATATTCGCACGATTATGCCAATAATTTTGCAGAACAGGAATTCCTGCCTGAAGCGTTAAGCAATACTCCAATTTATATTCCGGGAGCCAATTCTAGAGAAAATACCACGAGGGAATTCCTAAGAAACAGATGGAAAGACAAATACGGGTATTGATTTTTGATTGCAGATTTTAGATTTTACGAATACTTAGAAATTTCAGAATATCATTGACATTGATATTATGATAAAAAAAACCTCGGAGCAAAGCCACCGAGGTATTTATAAGAACAATTTTATATTAAGAAATTAAAACTTCACATTGATTTTCTCAGACATCAAGGTGTCATTTTGATAATATTCAAAAAACCATTGGTTATCTTTTAATGTCATCACTCCCTGAACACCCCCTTTAATAGCTTGATAAACAGAAGGATTTGTAGTTTTATAAACTTTCATAATCACTTTTGGCGTGCTGTCAATTAATTGGAATCCATTTTTGATTGGCTGCGCAAACAATGTTGTTGCATCTGGTTCGGCATTGTTGTTCGGCACATTTACCGCAACAGTGGCGGCGGCCGTAGCGACAACAGCAGGAGCGGTAACTGATGTCGAAGATGTAGGTACTGCAGCCAAAGAAGCAGGCACCGCATTTTGAATAACACTAGCAGTTTTACCATTGTATTTATAATGCAATGCATAAACATATTCAAAGGCTTTATTCAATGCTTCAACATAAGCAACATCAAATTCCTTTTCTTTACTTTTACCAACCTCCGACTTGTAAACAACTTTACCATAACAGTCTTTTAAAACGACATATAATTTTGTCACCAAAAAAGCACTTTCTTTTAACACATCTACATTCAAAAGATTACATCTGTTATTCACATTTAATTCTTCTGGAATCATTTCATTGGTATAATAGGCTACAAATCCGGCTTTTTGCAAATTGAATTTGGTCAACGTATTTAATCTGTACTGATTATCACTTTTAAGAAAATCATAATTCAACGGAACCAATACAGCTGCGTAATCGTTAACAGATTGAGAAAAAACATAGCTTGAAACAAGCAAAAAAAGGAATAATAATCTCGACTTCATAACTTATAAATATTTTTTTAGTTCTAATAAATGTGTTACCTGTTTAATATCCTGATCGACTTTAATTTTTTTGTCATTAAAAAAAATAGCATCCAACCCTGCATTTAACGCTCCCTGCACGTCTGCATCGAGACAATCACCAATCATGACACTATTTTCTTTTTTGGCTTGTGCCAAATTAAGAGCATGCTCAAAAATAGTAGGATTTGGTTTCTTCACTCCTGCCATTTCAGAATTGGTAATCGTCTTGAAAAATCCTGCAATATTGGAATTTTTTATTTTCTTGTATTGCACTTCGGCAAAACCGTTTGTAATAATGTGCAATTTATACTTTTTTTCGAGATATTCCAGTACTTCAACAGCTCCTTCAAACAAATGATTATTTTCTGGCAAGAGTTGGATATATTCATGGGCCATACTTTCTATTTGGTCATCGGAAATAAAATACTCCAAAGCATCAAAAGTGTATTTGAGGCGATTATACCGTAATTCGTCGTGAGTAATTTTATCGTGCTGATATAATTTCCAGCATGCCTGATTGATGGGAATGTATTTTTCGATAAAATCGGTTATTTCGATTGTAGGGTGGTCTTTCTTCAATATAGCCTCAAAAGCCAAGCCCGAGTTGACATCAAAATCCCAAAGAGTATGATCCAAATCGAAGAAAACATCAGAAATAGTATTAGAAAACATGTATGGTATTATTTAAAAATTCGTTTATCAAAAGGAAAATCAACCTGCTCCGTAATTCTAATATTATAAAAATCGGAATGATAAGGATTAATCAAAAAATTGTAATCACCTTTCACAACCGCCGACGGAACTTTCAAAACACAAGCTTCATTTCTTCTTATAAAATCGTCTCCCAAAAGAGGTGTTTCAAAGGTACAAGGAAAAACATTCCAATCGACACTTAGTTTGCCGATATTTAACACTTCAACAAAAATAGCATCAGGAATTTCAATAGTCAGCATTACAAAATCACTAGGCAATGTCGCCAATGACAAATGCACCAAGACTTCGGCCATTGCCAAAGCTCGGTTTTGCGCACAATATATAATCTCTGTCCCCTTTGAATTCCAACGCGCACCAGAGACAGACGCACCTTTTCCGGATAATTCAATAGGATATTTTTTCCGTGCCAATCGAAAAACTTCCATTAGATAAAAATTCCTTGATCAATTTTATTCAATTCATTGACTACCATTTCTTTACCATAGGAGTCCTTAAGCAACTCTATTGGCTGCAAATTTCCAAGTGCAAACGAAGGCGTTTTCAACCACAGATAAAATTGAGCTTCGGTATCAAAAACAGTATTCCCCAAAGAAGTTACTTCGGCCAATTCTAATATTTTTTCGGATTGCAAAGATTTAAAAATAAAATCTTCTTTAATTTTATTTCTCTGTAGTGATTTTGTGGAAATTCCTAAAAAAGAAGCCCAGTCCTCTTCATTAAAAGGCGTTATTTCTTTTATCAAACTGAACAAATCATAAGAAATTCCCTCGCGAATGGCATGAACAATTAACATTCGGTTTTTTAAAAACTCTTCATAAGTAATCTTCTTATTCAAAATTTTATAACCCCTTTCCTTCTCTATTCTATTGACCAAAACCCGAACCGCTTTATCAATAGCTTCACTGGATCTAAATTTTATTGCTTCCATAAAAAAGACATTTGACTACAAATATAAGACAAATGTCCTGTTTGGACAACTTTTTTAAAAAATCCCTTCATCGGCAAAACTGTAATAGCCATTTTCTGTGATAATTAAATGATCCAAAACTGGAATATCCAATTGTTGTCCAGCTATTTTTAATTTTTTGGTTAACTGAATATCGGCATCACTTGGCTGCAATTTCCCCGAAGGATGATTATGCGCAAGAATAATAGCCGTTGCATTTTGTTCCAATGCAATTTTAAAAACAATCCGAACATCGACCATTGTCCCCGTCATCCCGCCTTTACTTAATTGAGATTTAAAAAGTACTTTATTGGAATTATTCAGGAACAAAACCCAAAATTCTTCATGTGCCAATTCCCCTATTATCGGTTGCATCAGTCCAAAAACTGCTTTGCTGGAAGTTATTTTTGTCAACTCAACCACATCTTCATTCTTTCGTCGTCTCCCCAACTCCATCGCAGCAATTATTGATATTGCTTTGGCTTCGCCAATTCCTTTAAAATTCATTAATTGGGCTATGGAAAGCTTTCCCAAAGCATTCAAATTATTATCCACACTGCCCAAAATCCGCTTGCTCAAATCCACCGCCGATTCATTCCGACTTCCAGAACCAATCAAAATTGCAATCAATTCGGCATCACTCAAAACGCTTTTCCCTTTGAGCATTAATTTCTCACGAGGCTTATCGTCTTCTGCCCAATTGGTAATCGGAAATCCCTCTTGTTCCCGAAAAGAGCCCTTTGAACCGTCTAAAATCATATTCTCTAAAATTAAGTCCAACAACGTTGATCTTTGAGTTCTCATATTCAAACTCTTAGTTTTGCTAATATATTAAAAAAAGAGAAAAATCAGACAATAAATTCTAATCGCATTTTGAATATGATTATATTTAAGAAAAAAAACATGAAGCTAGTAGTCCTATTTCTAATTGCGTTTCTTTTTCTTGGCTGTAGCCAAAAAGAAAAAAACAAAACACAATCCCTCCATTCGAGTTCTGTTACTAATACTTTTGAAGAAAAATTGGCTTTGGCAGCAATCGGCATCATTGACCCAACCATAGAATACGACCCGGCTTATTATTCGATAAAATATCCAAATGGTGATATTCCCAAAAATAAAGGGGTTTGTACCGATGTAGTTATCAGAGCTTATCGAAAACTTGGAATTGATTTGCAAAAAGAAGTTCACGAGGATATGAAAGCGAATTTTAAGCTATATCCAAATTTAAAAAAATGGGGAATGACAAAACCAGACACCAATATCGACCATAGACGGGTTCCAAACTTGGAGACTTTCTTTGAACGAAAAGGAACAAAATTACCCGTTACCGAAAATGCAGCCGATTATAAAACCGGAGAAATAGTGACTTGGATGATTAACGGAAAGTTGCCGCACATTGGCATCATCACCAATAAAAAATCACGAGATGGCGAACGAAATCTCATCGTTCATAATGTCGGACGAGGCCAGGTTCTCGAAGATTGTTTATTCGATTATGAAATTGTCGGGCATTTTAAGTATGTGAAATAAAAAATGTGCCAACTGCAAAAACAATTGACACATTATCTGATTTCCTAATTGACAAATTTACTCAACCAAACCTTTTACCTCATCAAAATTCAGGCCTCCGTAATTTCCGGAACTCATCAATAATAAAGCTGAATTATCAAGATTCAGGTTAAACAAATATTCTTTGAAAGCCACCGGATTGGTGTAAATAATCAAATCTTCTCTGTTGAAAGCTTTAGCGATTTGCTCATAAGTTACTTCCTCTAATTGTTTGATTTTTACAGCATCGGGCGAGTAGAAAACTACAGCAACATCAGCATATTGTAATGCTCCTTCGTATTCTTTCAAAAACTCAGCATTCAAACTGCTATAAGTATGCAATTCCAAACAGGCCACAACAGTGCGGTTTGGATATTGCTCTTTCACGGCTTTGGTCGTTGCAGAAACTTTACTTGGCGAATGGGCAAAATCTTTATAAGCTACTTTGGTTTTGCTTTCGGCGATTTTTTCCAAACGCTTGGACGCTCCTTTGAAACTGGCAATTGCTTCATAAAAATCGGCTTCATCAACTCCCATGTTTTGGCAAATCCATTTGGCTCCCGCCAAATTATTTAAATTGTGCGCACCAAAAACTTCAATAGGCATTGGCCCTTCTGGCGTTTCCAAAAGCGTCACACCATCCTTCACCTCGTATTTTGGCGTTGTATAAGGAATTTTACGAATTGGATTTGTCGCTTTTTCGGCTACTCGTTTTACTTCGGAATCGTCTTCATTGTAAACCAAAATCCCTCCGTTTGTAATTTTATCGATAAAAATTTCAAACTGCTCCACATAAAAATCATACGTTGGAAAAACATTAATATGATCCCATGCAATTCCAGAAATCAAGGCGATATTGGGTTGGTACAAATGAAATTTAGGTCTTCTGTCTATTGGTGAAGACAAATATTCGTCGCCTTCCAAAACCATAAAATCATTCTCTTCGGTAAGATGCACCATCGTGTCAAAGCCTTCCAATTGTGCTCCAACCATATAATCCACTTCGATATTATGATAATGCATCACGTGCAAAATCATTGATGTTATGGTCGTTTTTCCGTGAGAACCGCCAACAACGACACGGGTTTTGTTTTTGGATTGCTCGTATAAAAATTCGGGATAGGAATAAATTTTGAGCCCCAATTCCTGTGCTTTCAAAAGTTCTGGATTATCAGCTTTGGCGTGCATTCCAAGGATTATGGCATCAATATCGGCAGTTATTTTCTCAGGAAACCAACCCAGCTCTGCGGGCATAATTCCTTTTTTTTCCAATCTTGATTTTGAAGGTTCAAAAATAGCGTCGTCGCTTCCCGTAACCTGATATCCTTTGTTGTGTAATGCCAATGCTAAGTTGTGCATTGCGCTTCCGCCTATAGCTATGAAATGTGTTTTCATATTTGTTTATTCGTTTATTCGTTATTTAGGTTTAATCGAAAGATACTATTATCGAACACCCACTATTTTTTAATTTTAAACTCTTCCCAAACCTTATTTGCTTTATCGGGTTGTTTCATTTTATTCTTATACAAATCGGCTAATTTTTGATAACAAACTTTGGATTTTCCAATCAAAATAGCTCTTTTATATTGCTCTTCGGCATTGGTATATCTTTTAAAATATTCTTCAATATGGCCTCGAGACAAATACCCGTCAACAGGTGACAATTCACGTAATTCAGACGAATATTTGATGGCTTTGGATTCGCTTCCGCCAACAATTCCGGGCAATTCCAAATTCAGTTCGATGAGAGCCCATCTTGCTTCGATGTGTTTTGGATTTAAAGTAATAGTTTTTTCAAAAGAAGAACGCACTTCACCAACCATTCCCAACGCTTTTATTTTGCTAATTTCTGAAGCTTTCATTGCCAAAGCTCCTCCATATTTGTAAAAATAATTAGCCTCTGTTGGTTTCAAAATTTTTAGCTTTTTATAATACATAATCGCCTTATCCCAAACCTTATTGTACGAAGCTATATCTCCTAAGTATTCCAGGGTTTTAAGGTTTGATGGATTGTTTTTAAGGTAATTTTCAAGAATGGGCTGCGCTTGATTGTATTTCCCTTCAACGAATAACTTTTCCCCTTTTTCAAAAGATTGGGAAAGCAACAACAAAGGAAATAGTAAAAAAAAGCCTAGCAGTAATTTCATCTTCCAAAAATAAAGATAAAAAAGAAAAAATAACAATATTTGAACTCTGATTAACCACAAAAAAAGCGCAAAAGTTCTTGACTCCTGCGCTTTTCTATTCTTACTGTTTATTATACTCTTTATTTTGCGGGCTCCATCAAAGTGCTTATCGCGATTCTGTTCCAGGCATTGATCGTCACAACAGCCATAATAATCTGAGCGATTGTATTTTTATCAAAAAACTGCTCCGCTTTTTTGTACGTTTCTGTAGATAAACCATGATTATGAATCAAAGTAATTTCTTCGGTAATTGCCAGGATTACTTTTTCTTCTTCAGTAAACAAACTGGTTTCGCGCCAAGCATTCAGTAAAAAAATACGTTGTGCGGTTTCTCCATATTTCAGCGCATCTTTTGTATGCATATCGATACAAAACGCACAGCCGTTTATTTGGGAAGCTCTAATTTTGATTAATTCCTTTTGTGTATGTGACAATTGAGTTGTTGCCAAATAACCCTCCAAAGCATACATCGCTTTATACGCCTGAGGTTCTATCTCGTTGATATCTATTCTCTTTTCCATTTTTTTGTCTTATTTAAATTAACAGGACAAAGTACGGAAATATATAATGGGAAAAACTTAAACCAGTTTAAGAACGCTTTTTATTTCGGATTTCGCTTAAATATTCTGGTGTAAAACCCAAAAAAGAAGCGATTAAATATTGTGGAATCCTTTGGACAAATTCAGGGTGTCCGTTGCAAAGGTGTTCGTAGAATTCTTCTTTGGAAAAGTCATACAAATACTTTAATCGCAATTGTGTCGCAGCATAAGCCCTTTGGTAAACAAATCTAAAATAGCGTTCCATTTTTGGAAATTCCAGCAACAATTTCTCTTGGGCATCTCGGTCAATAACCAGAATTTCGGATTTTTCGACCGCCTGAATATAAAATTCTGTTGACAATCCTCGCTCATAGGCAAGATTATCTGTAATCCACCAATTTTCTATGGCAAATTCGGTGGTTTGTTCCATGCCTTTTCCGTTAATGAAAAATTTTCGAAGGCAACCGTTCAGAACAAAATAATGCGACTTACATATTTGCCCTTCAACTAACAAATTTTCTTTTTTCTTTACATTTTTAATCTCAAAAAAAGATAAAATAGCAGCGAATTCTTTTTCATCTATTTTGATGAATTTATCTAAATGGTTTTTAAATAATTGAGACATGTTTCATTAAAGAATTAACCAAATTTACTAATCATTTAACCCTTTGCCGCTAAGAATTTTCGGAATACATTTTTCGACTCTTGACTCTCGGGTTTTAGATTGTTTTGGTGAAGAAAAATGTAGTAAATAGGCTTTTTGTCGGCCAGGAGTTAAGGCTTCGAATGCTTTTTTCAAATCGGGTAATTCGTCCAATTTGATTTGAAATTCTTCGGCTACTGTGAATTCTTCGGTTTTTTTGAATTTTACTTCCAAACCTGCTTTTTCCACTTCGATGGCTTCATAAATATAGGCTTTCAAAATAGACTGATTTTCTATTATTTCTTCGACATTGGTAAACCGAATTTGCCGTTGTGCCTGCATGTTCGCGGATTGCTGAATTAAAATACCGTCAGAATCATTCAGCAATACTCCTTTGAAAAACAAAAAAGCGCAGTATTCTTTAAAATCATGAATTAAAACAATATTTTTTTCTCCAAGTGTGTAACAAGGCGTGCCCCACTTTAATTCTTCGGTTAACTGACAATCGAGCGCAATCTTTCTTAATTGCTCTAATTCAGTTTTCCATTTTGATGATTTGGTGAAATAAAAATCAACTTTTGGGTTCATAATTTATCATATCATTTTCGTCCTTTTTTTAAACCATATAAGGCATATAAGAACATTTAAGTTTGTTTTTGTGGTCATTGCAAAAACGCAAAATCAAAAAACTAATTCATTTTTTTTTAAACCATATAAGATATATAAGCCCATATAAGTTTGTTTTTGAATGTTTACAAAAATGCGAAAATATTTCCTTTTTAGCCCCGATAGAAGTGGAAATCCTTGTGGGCCGGGGTTCGGCACACAAGATTGTAGCGGATAGCGGGACCAATGCTTACTGAAAAACACCTAATCTTTCTGCTCCAAAAAAAAAATCTATTTACAAATAACTAAGCCACCATATTTCTTTGTGGGCTCGTTTATATTTATCAAATTTTTTGCATAACGGATAAAGCATTACGACAACTGCAATCCAAACGGCGTAAACGACCCAAAGGTCAAAACCGTAACCTTTCATGTCGGGCTCCAATCCTATCCATGTAGATAAGATGACTTTTTGCCAACCAAATCCAGAGAACTCGGCAAAAATCAATGCCAATATGTGAATTAAATAAAGATGCAGAATGTAATAAAAGAAAGGTGCTCTACCGAATGTCGTAATAATATCTACAAACTTTCCTTTGAATTTTTCTGAGTTTGCCAAAAACAAGAAAGCTCCTCCCAAAGTCATTAATAAATACAAAAATGAAGGTGGATATTTATTTGGATTTAGAAAAGACATCAAGTCTTGCGAAAAAGTTGGGTAATGTGTAAATGGTGTTGAATCTCCGTAGAAATTTGTCAAGCGCAATACAACAAAAGTAGCAATGGCAATCGCTCCAATCCAATTGAATAGTTTTTTGCGCTTTTCGGCATCATAGGTTTTATCATAGAATCCACCAAAATAATATCCCAATGACATTACAGCAACCCACGGAACAAGCGGATATCCAATCACTAATTGAGTATCGGCAGTAACTTGATAAACTGCTTGTTCATGAATAAGGTCCCACCAAATATTTCCCGGAAAATGCAAATTATCAAAAAGGTTGTGGCAACAAATAAGTACCAAACTAAAAAGAAGAATGCCGACCCGAGGCAAATAAATCAGACCCGCCAAAACAAACATGCTGATTCCTAAAGACCAAATCACACGTAAGCCAAAAGAGCTAAAGTGAACATCAAAAGACCATGCAAAACCTACGATCGTCAGCTCCACAAAAATCAGCCACAGCCCTCGCTTTAATAAAAAATCCATCAATTCAATCCGTGTTCGTCTTCTCCCGGCCATACAGGCAGACAATCCCGCCAAAAAACTGAAAATAGGCGCACAGAAATGAGTTACCCATCGCGTAAAAAACAAAGGCAAAGTGGTATGGACCGGATCTGCCGGATCAAATAAAAAAGCCGAATAATGAAAATAATCCCTCACATGGTCGAGAGCCATCAAAATCATCACCAACCCTTTTAGTAAGTCAATGGATTCAATTCTTGTATTGATAGGTGATGTCATAAATTAGCTTGTTTAAATTGTGATTTCCAATAAAAATTTATGTTTTGTATTCCTTATTATTTAAACGCAGTAAAAAAACACAACATTCTTTTTACTAGATTTTTAACACTAATTTAATAATTTATTTTTGATTATCACTTAATACCTAAACATATTAAAATCTTTAATGTAAAAAGATGAAGTTTTGTGCTTTTGAGTTTTGGCAAAAACACATAATAACCAACTCGACAATCCCACTAAATATCAGAATAGCCTTAAACAACACTAGTAGTTTAAAAAATAAGAAAACTCAACCAATATTACTATTTATAAGAAAAATTCCGTACTTTGTCAGGTGATTATTTTCGATACAACCCGAATTCTATTTATCATGAAGAAAATTTATTTGGCTCTCCTATTATTCTCAACTTCTCTGTTTGCTCAACAATACGAAAAGGATTGGAACAGGGTTATCACGAACGAAAATGAAGGCAAAATAAAAACCGCCAATAAAATTGTTGCTGAAATCTACAAGAAAGCGGTTTCTAAAAAAGATGAAAATCAGATTATCAAATGTTTTTTTTATTCTTCCAAGTATTTACAAGTGGTCGATGAGAATGCACAAACCAAAATTTTGAATAATCTAAAAAAACAAATCAAACAAGTCAGCATTCCATCTCAAGCGATATTGAATTTTGTTTACGGAAAATGTTTGGATGATTATTTTAGGGAAAAAAGCTACAATATACAAAGCAGAACCAACACCACCATTCTGGATGATAACTTCTTGACTTGGAGTCAAAATGAGTTTAATACCCAAACGAATATTGCATTTGAAAAAACGCTGGAAAACGAAGCTATTTTAAAAAACACACCATTAATCAATTATGAACTTGTATTTGATTTTGTCGCCTTGGAAAAATTTAAAAAAACAAATCTTTTAGATTATCTGCTGAGCGAAAACATTTCTTTTTATACCCAAAAGATAAATCAATGGCGTTTTCAACCGAAAGATTTTAAGGAATATAAAAAAACACTTTTGGGTAATTCTAATGAATTTACTTCTCTAAAATTAGATTTTGCAAAAGATACTATCCTCAAAAAAGTTCTTTCTTTATACCAAAAAAAAGAAACGATTAGTCCTACTGCCGAAAATCAACTGGATAGGATTACTTTTTGCAATGATTATCTTTTAAAATCAGATTCGGAGTTTTTACAAACTTTGAATGTTCTTCAAAAAACCATCAAAGATGAAATACTGTTACAAAAAATTCTGCTAGCCAAAGCCAACATTTATGCCAAAGAAGCATCAAAAGAAACACATCCCGACTATAATATAAAGGCCATTAGCACAATTGACACTATTTTGTCATTTCAGAATCAATCGAATGCTTATAAATTAGCACAACAAAAAAAACAAGAAATCAACTCCAAATCACTTACTGTTCAACTTCAAAAATACACTTACGACAAAGAAAACACCAGAGCTTTTATACGTTATAAAAACATAGACAACCTGAAAATTTCATTTTTCAAAATCAATCAAGCAACCGTTTCGAACTTTAACAATGTTATAAAGGATTCGCTTGTCGGCAAAACAAAAGCAATCCAATCTGTCACTACGTCTTTAATTAACAAAAAAGATTATCTAGAACACACAACCGAAGTGTTATTACCTCAATTGGAAAAAGGGAGTTATTTGGTTTATTTTGAAAGTGAAATAGACTCCAAAGGCAAAAAGGGATTTGGGCATGAATTCATCACAGTTTCCAATTTATGTCTTTTGGCCAATTCAAAAGACCAAATTGAATATTATCAGGTTTTGGATCGAAAAACAGGAAAACCATTGGAAAATATTGCGATTGAATCTCCTTCTTTTTCAATAAAAACCAATAATAAAGGAGTAGCCACATTTGAAAGAAAAGGCAAAACAAATTATTACTATGGATATGAAACCTTCAAGGTAACTTCCGCAAATGATTCGATACAAATTGCAAAAAATTACATTAATAATAGTGCTGATTATTCAGATGATAAAAACGATAAATTTGAAGGAAAAGTTCAGTTTTTTCTAGATCGTGCCATTTATCGTCCAGGACAAACCGTCTATTATAAAGGAATAACTATTCAGAAAAAACAAGATACTATAACTGTTGTTCCAAAAACAAAATTCAAGATTACATTAAAAGATACCAACAATAAAAGCATTAAAACAATTGAAGTTACAACCAATGAATTCGGTTCTTTTTCGGGAGAATTTGTTTTACCTAAAACAGGTTTGACAGGAAATTTTAGCATCGAAGCTACTAAACCTGAAAACCCCGGAAATTATCTTATTGTCAACAAAAATAAAAACTCGTTTTCGGATAACGTAGTTTATGAATATTCTAGCATCCGATTCAAAGTCGAAGAATACAAGCGCCCAAAGTTTGAAATTACATTTGACCCAAACAAAGAAAGCTATCTAGTTAATCAAATAATTACCGTAAATGGAAATGCAAAAGCATTTTCAGGAAGTAACATAACAGATGCCAAAGTAAAATATCAAGTATTTAGGGAAACTTATACTTCAAATGGGCTGGGTTATGCTACATGGGGTAGTTGGACAACTATAGATACAGGAGAAACGAAAACGGATGATTCTGGTAAATTCAGTATCAAATTTAATGCAGTACCAGATGACCAGGTGAGCAAAGAAAGTCTGCCAATTTTTGTATATCGAGTAAAAGCAGCTGTTACTGATTTGAATGGAGAAACACGTTCCTCCGTTTTCGAAATTAACATAGGATATCACGCTTTGAAACTAAAAGCTTCAATACCTCGAAGAATTGAAACAAAAGACAAAAATGAAATCCAGCTCAATAGCTCTAATCTAAATGACCAATTTATAGCTGTAAATGGTGAAATAAAATTGTATCATCTTAAAGAAAATAGTTTAAAATTCAAGCCTAGAGTTTGGCAAATCCCTGAAATTAAAAGTATTTCCGATCAGGATTTTAATCGTTTTTTTCCATATGAAAATAACGAACAAACAGACTTACGATTAGCTCAAGGCAATTTGCTTTTTACAAAATCTGTAAATACAGAAAAAGACAAATCGATTCCTCTTGATTTCATTTCTGATTATAAATCCGGAAATTACAAAGTCGATTTTACAGCAAAGGACAAGTTTGACAACCCAATTACAGTCAGCACAATTTTTGAAGTCATTCAAAGTAAAGATACCATAAACTCAAACAACCTTATCATTGCAAAACAACTCAATAATGACCCTAAAAAGGACGGATTTGTAATGGTGCAGTTACAATCTGCTATTCCCGAACTTTTCATTACCACAACCGGAAATTATGAAACAAAACAGTTTTTTGAGGAGAATACTATACTGAAAAACAATAAGGCTCTTGTAAAAATACCGCTGAATCCATCATTTAAAAAAGCCATAAACATAGGATTTGAATGTATTTTCGAAAACCAAACCTTTACTCAAAATTTAGAGGTAGATTTAAAAGAGGATACACCCAAATTACAATTTGAGGTTGAAAGTTTCAGAAACAAAATAGAACCCGGAAGCACCGAAAATTGGTCTTTTAAATTGAATGCATCCAACACTGTAAAAGAATCAGAAATACTGGCATCGATGTATGATAGCTCGCTGGATCAATTTACGAAGGAAAATTGGCAGAGTTTGGCTTTTAACAAATACAACTATAATGGAATAAATTATAGCTCTTCTTTGGGATTTGATAGAACGTATTCGTCAATCCAAAATCTCAATCCTTTTCAAAAAGCATTGGAATTAAATAATGAAAACATAAATTTAATGTGGTTTGGATTTGACTTCAATGAACCTTATTCCCTTCATAAGCAACAAGAATACTTAAAACAAATCTCCAAAAAAAGTAAAAAACCGCTTAATGCCAAATTAATTTCGGGTTATATTACAGACAAAGACCTACACCTCCTACCTGGAGTAAGTCTCTCAATAGGCGGAACACAAAGAGTCGCTTCCACTGATTTTGAGGGTCATTATGAGATTGAAGCTGCAATTGGTGAAATTTTGAAAGTTTCCTACATAGGTCTTAAAACAAAAAACATTCGCATTAATTCCAAACGACAGGATATTCAGCTTGATCAAGAAGACAATTCCTTGAATGAAGTCACTGTTATAGGTTATGGGGCAATGAAAAAGAAAAGCTTCACAGGCACTAATGAAGTAATTGAAGAAGACACATCTGTTCACAGCCTAGCCGGTATAGAAATGAATCTTGATGATAAACCCCCAGGAATTATGATCAGAGGATCCATTAATGGAAAAACCGCCAATCCGCTGTACATTGTAGATGGAGAACCTATGGCTTTTGAACAAGTTCAATCAATCTCACCGTCTGATATCCTTTCAATGGATGTTTTAAAAGACGGAAAAGCCACCTCTTTATATGGAGAAAAAGGCAAAAATGGAGTCATCATAATCACAACAAAAAAATCTTTAGAAGCATTAACTCAAGTAAAAGCAAGAGCCAATTTATCTGAAACAGCTTTCTTTTTCCCAAATCTAAAAACAGATGCCAAAGGAAAAGTGAGTTTTAATTTCACTTCTCCGGAAGCATTGACTGCATGGAAACTTCGTTTATTGGCACATAACAAAAATGCGGTTTCGGGTTATCTTGAAAAAAGCGTCATTACTCAAAAAGACCTGATGGTAACACCTAATTTCCCGAGATTCTTTAGGGAAAAAGACAGTATTGTAATCACCACAAAAGTGGCAAATGTTACTAACGAAGCCAAAACCGGCATTGCGATACTGCAACTTTTTGACGCCACAACAATGCAGGCAATTGATGCCAAAATGAACAATACAAACACTACCAAAAACTTCACTATTCCTCCGCACGGCAATACTTCGGTAAGTTGGAAAATCTATATTCCCGAAGGTTTGCAAGGTGTTCAATACAAAGTTTTGGCCAAAGCAGGCAATTTCTCGGATGGGGAAGAAAATATCTTGCCTGTACTAACAAACAATATGCTCGTTACCGAAAGTATTCCGATTTGGGTTAGAGAAAATTCAAAAAAGGAATACACTTTTGAAAATCTGAAAAACAATACTTCGACCACTTTAAAAAACCATCAATTTACGTTGGAATACACTTCGAATCCTTCCTGGATTGCCATTCAGTCCTTACCTTATTTGATGGAGTACGAACACGAATGTGCGGAGCAGACTTTCGCAAGATTTTATGCCAATGCCTTGGCTACTGAAATCATTGCAAGTAATCCAAAAATAGCCGCTGTTTTTGAAACTTGGAGAAAAAACGGAAAGTTGAATTCCAAACTCGAAGAAAACGAGGAATTAAAATCGATTATTCTTGCGGAAACACCTTGGCTGAATGATGCTCAAAGCGAAGACGAAAAGAAAAAGAATCTGGCTTTGCTTTTTGATTTGGAGAAAATGAAAACTTCGCAGGAAGCCACTTTTGATAAATTAAAACAAAAACAAAAACCGTCAGGAGGATTTGCCTGGTTTGATGGAAGCGAGGAAAACGAATACATTACCCGACATATTCTTGCCGGTTTGGGTCATCTTTCCAAATTAAGTCCAACCGAAAATAACAATGCTAAAATCAAAGAAATTGCTACGACCGGAATTCCGTTTTTAGACCAAAAGTTTTTGGAATACCTCAAAAGAAGAATTCAAAATTTAAAAACAACTGATAAATTAATCTGGATAAACCCTTATTCTGATTTGCATTATTTATACACCCGAAGTTTTTATTTAGAAAATTATCCGCTTTCGGATACATTGAAAAAAGCAACCAAATTATATCTCGAAACTGCCAAAAAAGATTGGCTCAACTATTCGTTGTATGAAAAAGGAATGACGGCTTTGGTATTGAATCGTTTTGGCGAAAAAGAAACTGCCAAAAAAATTATTGAAAGTCTGAAAGAAACCGCTTCCAACAACGAAGACTGGGGAATGTATTGGATTGCCAACAAATCGGGCTGGTATTGGTATCAGGCGCCGATAGAAACTCAGGCACTGTTGATTGAAGCTTTTGCCGAAGTTTCCAACGACACCAAATCTGTAGACGCGATGAAAGTTTGGTTGTTAAAAAACAAGCAAACCAAAAACTGGCCCACCACAAAATCCACCACCGAAGCAATTTATGCGCTGCTGATGCAGGGAACCGATTGGATGAGTGTAAAAGACAATACTGTTTTTAAAATTGGAGCTGAAAAAATCCTGACCAAAAAACTGTCTGAAAACGAAAAAGAAGCCGAAACCGGGTATCTAAAACTCAACTGGAAAGCCGATGAAATCAAAAAAGAAATGGCAACAATCTCAGTCGAAAACAAATCGAAAGTTCCGGGTTTCGGAGGTATTTATTGGCAATATTTTGAGGATTTGGATAAAATCAAAAGCAATTCGGGAGATAATTTATCCATTACAAAAGAATTGTATCTGAAGAAATCCACCAATAAAGGAGAAAACCTGGAAAAAATCTCTTCGAACAATCCGCTGAAAACGGGAGATTTAGTGACCGTAAGAATTGTTATTTCTGCCAAGGAAGACATGGAATTTGTACACTTAAAAGATATGCGGGCAGCTTGTTTTGAACCTGTAGATGTGATTTCGTCCTATCAATATAAAGCGGGTCTGGGATTTTATAAAAGTACCAAAGACGTAGCAACCCATTTCTTCTTTGACCGGATAAACAAGGGAACTTATGTATTGGAATACGACATTCGGGTGAATAACACCGGGGATTTCTCCAACGGAATTTCAACGATTGAAAGTATGTATGCACCGGAATTTTCGGGACATAGCAAAGGAATTCGATTAAAAGTTGAGTAAAAAAATCATACCATAGCCGACAGTTTCAACCGTTGGCTATTGAAATCACAGTTAACACGACAAGCCCTTATAACCTGGATTCTGCATTTAATTTTCTTATATTTGTAGTAAATAAAAATGATTATGATAACGAATATCAATGAATTGGATTTTGACAAAACCTATTCCTACGCCGATTATCTTACTTGGAAATTTCAGGAAAGGGTGGAGATCTTTAAGGGAAAACTTTTCAAAATGAGTCCTGCTCCAAGCACTTCTCATCAAAAAGTGTCAATGAAGCTGACCAAATTTATATTGCAAAAATTCAGCAATCATCCCTGCAATTTATTTGCTGCTCCTTTTGATGTCCGATTATTAGACAAAAAGAAAACCACAAATGACAGCGAAATTTTCACGGTGGTTCAACCCGATTTGTGTGTTATTTGTGATGAAAACAAGCTTGACCAGAGGGGTGCTTTTGGTGCTCCCGACTTGGTTATCGAAATACTTTCTCCGGGAAATTCAAAAAAAGAATTAAAATATAAGTTTGATTTATACGAAGAAGCAGGAGTTTTAGAATATTGGATAGTAAATCCCGAAGACAAAACATTTTTAATATATGTTTTGAAAGACAATCAATTCATAGGATTACATCCTTTAATCGAAGAAGACCAAATAAAAAGCCCATTATTTCCTCAATTGGATTTTGTTTTGGAAGAAATTTTCAAATAATACCATTCACAAATATAAAATAGTCCTTTTGTTTAACCTCACCCCAGCCCTCTCCAAAAGGAGAGGGAGTAAAGATTGGATTATTTTATATTTGTGAATGGTATAATATACCTGCAAGTTCAGTTTAAAAAATCAAATATTTATACAACCATCATGTTCTAGTAACTCGATGGTTTTTTTATACACAAATAATACTAACTAAACATTGAAATAACATAGCGTTTTTACCTTCGTAAAAACTAAAAATGAAAAGAAAAAGAAAAATTCCTCTCGTTGTTTTAAGTGATGTTCACTTAGGTACTTATGGCTGCCACGCCAAAGAATTATTACAGTACTTAAAATCGATTCAGCCACAAACATTAGTTCTCAATGGTGACATTATAGACATTTGGAGTTTCTCCAAAAGTTATTTCCCTGCCGCCCACATGAATGTTTTGAGACAGATTATTAAAATGTCGAATCTCGGGACTCGCGTCATCTACATTACCGGAAATCACGACGAAGCTTTACGCAAATATTCCGATTTTATTTTAGGAAATTTTGAATTGGTCGACAAGTTAACTTTGGACTTGGACGGCAAAAAAGCATGGATTTTTCATGGTGATATTTTCGATTCCTCAACTCAGGGATTTGCCAAAATACTAGCCAAAATTGGCGGAAAAAGCTACGATTTATTAATTTTAATAAACAGCTTCATCAATTGGTTTCTGACTATTTTGGGTAAAGAAAAAAGAAGCTATTCCAAAATGATAAAAGACAGCGTCAAGAAAGCAGTTTCCTTTATCTCCAATTTTGAAACTACAGCTGCCGAAGTTGCTATTCAAAAAAAATACAGTTATGTAGTTTGCGGACACATTCACAAACCCCAAATAAAAGAAGTAAAAAACGAACACGGAACTGTTACGTACCTCAATAGCGGAGATTGGATTGAAAACCTCACTGCATTAGAATACAAAAAACAAAAATGGAGCCTTTATCAGTATAAAAAAGACCATTACAATGACGCCGACAATAATGAGGAAAAAGTAGTTAATGATATTGTCAACAAAATTCTCTCTTAAAAAAGTAAAAAATGAAATGATCATAACCATAAATTGGCCAAAACCACTAATCTTTTTTATGTGAATTCCATATTTCAAAAAAACAAATAGTATCTATATATGAAAATATTTTACGCTATACAGGCCACAGGCAACGGACACATCAGCAGGGCGGTGCAATTGTATCCTTATCTGCAAAAATTTGGTGAAATTGATTTTTTCTTAAGCGGCAACAATGCGACTCTGGATATTAATTTGCCTATAAAATTCAGAAGTGAAGGCTGTAGTCTGCATTACAGCAAATGTGGCGGTTTGAATTATTGGGACATTGCCAAAAACATAAAGCCCCGACAGATTTACAAAGACGCCGAATCGCTGCCTCTGAAAAACTACGATGTAATTATCAATGATTTTGATTCGATTACTTCACTGGCCTGCAAAATGCAAAAAGTACATTCAATACAACTAGGACACCAAGCCAGTTTTATTTCTCCAAATACGCCAAGACCCGAAAAGAAAAGTGTTATGGGCGAAATGATTCTCAAACATTATGCTCCTTCTCCTAAAAACATCGGACTGCATTTTGACAAATACGATGACTTTATTCTTCCTCCTATCATCAAAGACGAAATCGTAAACGCCGACCCAAAAAACTCAGAACACATCACTGTTTATCTGCCTTCCTTTCAGCAAGATTGCCTAGAGAAAGCCTTCAATAAACTTCCGAACATAAAATTTCACTGGTTTCTGAATGGCACAATTGCCAAACACACCGTTAAGAACATCACTTATTTTCCCGTAAATCAAGAATATTTCAACAAGAGCCTTATAAAATGCGAGGGGATTATTACCGGTGGTGGTTTTGAAACACCAGCCGAAGCTTTATATCTTGGAAAAAAATTGCTTTCAATCCCAATTCGTAAACATTACGAACAAGAATGCAATGCCGCTGCACTCAAAAAACTGGGTGTCCCCGTTTTGTACGATGTGGACAAAGATTTTCACTTAACCATCGAAAACTGGCTGGATTCCCGAATAAAATATCCAACCATAAAAGCCAATAATATTCCCGAAACCCTGCAATTTTTATTTGACACCTATCACCAAAAATAAACACGAATTTTCACGATTCTCCTTTTCAGGCTATTAAAAATTTGAGATAATCTACTTAAAAAAAAACTATAAAAAACAAAGCGAGGCTGTCCAAAAAAGACAGCCTCACTTGATTTAAAATCAAATTTCGATTATTTTTTAATCGTCAATTCATCAATAATATTTTTGGCTCCGGCGTATTTATCGATTAACCAAAGTACATAACGAATGTCCACGTTGATTGTTCTTTGCAATTTAGGATCAAAAATAACGTCTCCTGCCATAGCTTCGATATTTCCGTCAAAAGCAATTCCGATTAATTCTCCTTTTCCGTTAAGAACCGGTGAACCAGAATTTCCTCCCGTAATATCATTATCTGTCAGGAAATTTACTGGCATATAACCTGCTTTATCAGCATATTGACCAAAATCTTTTGCTTTATTTAATTCAAGTAAACGAGCCGGTAAATCAAATTCCTGGTCTCCTGCTTTGTACTTTTTAACCATACTTTCCATAGAGGTATAGTTATTTATTTTGGCATCATTGCGTTTGTCCGCAGGCAAAGCACGAACTTTTCCGTAAGTAAGTCTTAAAGTTGAGTTTGCGTCTGGATACTTAATAGTATTCAATTTAGACTCTCTCAAACCTTCAACCAATAAGCGATAAGCTGTTGCAAAATTATCATCTGCTTTTGCCTGATCATCAGTTTTCGCTCTATATTTTGCCAACAAATCATTCGAAATAATAAACAAAGGATCAGCTGCAATTAATTCTGCTTTTGGATTATTCATAAAAGCCGCAACCGATTCTTTCGAAGCAAAAATACTAGTGCCAATTGCCTTGTTTACATCTGCAGTAAAATCACCATTATTTGCTGATTTCATTTTAGCAATTTCAGGAGCCAAGCCGAATTCAATGGCTTTAGAAGCATATAAATTCAATTGAGCAGTCAATACATCTTTTTCTAATGGCGCATAAAAACTACCATAAATAGTCCCAATCAATGCGTTAATCTTAGGAAGCATTTCGGCTTTTTTAGCGTCATTTTCTTTATAGTAAGAAAGTAAAGCATTTCCTAAATTGGTCGGTCCAACTGCATAATTTGAAGTACGCAAAAGCTGAGTCAGATAATTATCATGACGTGCTTTTAGATCCGTATTTTTATAATAATCATTAATTGTCGAAATTATATTTCCGTACTTACCTTTATTTTCCGGTTTTGCTGCCCACTGGCTAAATGCAACTTCCTGTTTAGTTTTGGTTGCCACTGTACCTGCTTTTGTTAAAGCATCAATCATCCCCTGTCGATTTTTCCAGTAATTTGCTGTTGAAGCATATTTAGATGCGTATTGCAAACGAACTGCAACATCTTTATCCATATACTTTTTCATTTGATCCATTCCGGTTTTTGCACCTTCAACCCAGGCAGGATAAGCATATTTTATGTTTTGCTCAATTCCGCCCGCCGGCATCCAACGGTTGGTACGCCCCGGATAACCAAGAATCATGGCAAAATCATTTTCTTTTACCCCTTTGATACTTACAGGCAAATAATGTTTTGGCTGCAAAGGCACATTGTCTTTAGAATATTCGGCTGGATTTCCATTTTTATCCGCATATACTCTAAACATTGAGAAATCTCCCGTTTGACGAGGCCATTCCCAGTTATCAGTGTCTCCACCAAATTTACCAACACTTTCCGGAGGTGTTCCTACTAAACGAACATCTGTATAATCCTGGTAAACAAAATAGTAATATTCATTTCCCTGAAAAAACGGACGAACAGAAACAGTGTATTTTCCACCTTCGCTATTTTCTTTTTCGATCAAAGCAATTTCTTGCTGAATTACTTTATTACGTTCTGTTTCGGTCATTTTATCATTCACTTTTGATAAAATTCGTTTCGAAACATCATCCATACGAACAAAGAAACGCACGTATAACGATTTTGGTTTCAATTCCTCCGAACGATTTTTGGCCCAAAAACCATCTCTCAAATGATTTTGTTCTGCTGTCGAAAGTTCAGCTATGGCACTATATCCACAATGGTGGTTTGTAAGTACCAAACCGCTATTTGAAACAATCTCGGCTGTACATCCACCATTGAATTGCACAATTGCATCTTTTAAACTATGATGATTAATGCTGTAAATTTCTTCGGCTGTCAATTGAAGTCCCATTTTCTCCATATCCCTATGGTTGAGTCTTTCAATAAACATTAAGAACCACATTCCTTCATCGGCTCTTACCGGGATTGCTAATAAGCAAACGGTTAAAAATAAAATTATCTTTTTCATATTATATTTTGAATTAGTAATGCGAATATAATTCATTTTCACAATTATAACCTCAAAAACACCTTTCAAAATAAATATACTTAATTATTTTAGACAGTTTATTATGAATTTAACATTATTAATTAAAATTTCGCACTAAAAATTATAAACCCCAGAATTTTCTTTAACATAAACAAAAAAAGATGTCCCGTTACCAGAACATCTTTTTGAAATATTTTTATTGTCATTGCCGTAGAGACGCACTGCAGTGCGTCTCTACGTACAGAAAAACATTTTTTTATTCATTCAGCATTTTCCACAATTTGTCTTTCAATTCGGTCAAGCCTTGCTGTGCAACCGAGGAAATAAACATATACGGAACACCTTTGAAAGAAACATCCAGTTCAGTTTTCAATTCGGCTTTCAATTCATCATCAAGCATATCACATTTTGAAATCACAACCAAACGTTCTTTATCCAGCATTTCGGGATTGTATTTGGTCAATTCGTTTACCAAAATATCATATTCTTCCTTGATGTTTGGTGTATCCACAGGAACTAAAAACAATAAAGTCGAGTTACGCTCGATATGACGCAGGAAATAATGCCCCAAACCTTTACCTTCGGCGGCACCTTCAATAATTCCAGGAATATCTGCAATTACAAATGACTGAAAATCTCTGTAAGCCACAATTCCAAGATTTGGTTTTAATGTGGTAAACGGATAATCGGCAATTTTTGGCTTCGCCGAAGTCAAAACCGACAATAAAGTTGATTTTCCTGCATTTGGAAAACCTACCAAACCTACATCGGCCAGAACTTTTAATTCCAAAATAACATCCATTTCCAAACCTGGCAACCCTGGCTGTGCATATCTTGGTGTTTGATTCGTCGGACTTCTGAAATGCCAGTTTCCAAGACCTCCTTTACCTCCTTTGGCTAATATTTTTTTCTCTCCTTCTTCGGTAATTTCAAAAAGCGTTTCGCCTGTTTCTTTATCTTTTACGACAGTCCCCAACGGAACTTCGATATATTTATCCTCTCCATCGGCGCCGGTGCTTCGGTCTGAGCCTCCGTCTCCACCATGTCCTGCTTTGATATGTCGGGCAAATTTCAAGTGAAACAAAGTCCAGAGTCCTTTGCTGCCCACCAAATAAACGTGTCCTCCGCGACCACCGTCACCACCGTCTGGCCCACCTTTTTCAATAAATTTTTCTCTATGCAAATGCGTAGATCCTTTTCCTCCTTTTCCTGAAGAAACATAAATTTTTACGTAATCTACAAAATTCCCCTCTGTCATATTCTTTTGTTTAAAGTTTAAAGGTTTAAGAGTTTAAGGGTTTAAGAGTTTAAGGACTTAGCTGACTTCCAACTAACTTTAAACTATTTTAAACTTTTAAACCAACTTTTTAAACCTTTAAACCAATTTTTTAAACCTTTAAGGCCTTAACCAACACTTTATCAATCTTCACGCCATCCATATCGATGACCTCCAACTCAAATTTTTGCCAAATCAACTTTTCTCCTTCTTTTGGAATACGAGACAATTCGGTCATTATCAACCCACTTACTGTGGTTACTTCATAATCATTTATCAAATCATCCAACTCGAAATACGTAAGGAAATCGTGCAACGAATAATGTCCGTCTACCATCCAAGTTCCATCCTCTCTTTCTATTAACTGGAAATCGTCTTTATAAAAATCGGATGCGTTACCAACCAATGCTTCAAGAATATCATTCAACGTAATTACTCCTTGAAAAACACCGTACTCATCCGAAACCAACGCATAATGAATCCCTGTTTCCTTGAATTGTTCCAATGCTTTGTAGGCAGTGGTTTGCTCCATCATGAAAGGGGCTTCGGTCATAATCTCCGCCAAATTGAAATTATCGTTATCAAAATGCGAGAATATATTTTTCAGATTTACAACCCCAACAATATCATCGTGATTTTCGCCATAAACAGGATAAATAGAATGCAGCTCTTTTAGCATAAAATCCTTTACCGTACTCTTACCGGCATGTAAAGGCAATAGTATAACCGACTTTCGGTGTGTCATCAACGAATTGATTTTTCGGTCTCCAATATGAAAAACACGCTCAACGATATCCTGCTCGATTTCCTGAACTTCTCCAACCTCGGTTCCTTCCTTGATGATGGCTTTAATTTCTTCTTCTGTTACTTTTCCGTCAGCGGTAGGTTTTATTTGCAAAACGTCTAATAAAAATTCGGTCGAAGTTGTTAGCAACCAAATAAAAGGAGCTGTTATTATCGAAATAATTTTCATTGGCACAGCAACTGCCTTTGCAATTCCTTCGGGATGGTTCAGTCCTATTCGTTTGGGCAGCAATTCTCCTAAAACCAAAGAAAAAAACGTCAATATCACAACAACAATACCAACAGCGATGGAATGTGCAAACGGAATCAATACCTGAAAAGTTTTTACAAAAGCCTCTACATCGGCAGTAATTTTGTCACCGCTGTAAATACCTGTAAGTATCCCGATAAGCGTTATTCCGATTTGTACTGTTGACAGAAACTTATTTGGGGAATTGGCCAAATCCAAAGCCGTCTGGGCACTTTTGTTCCCTTTTTTGGCTGCGGTTTCCAATCTGTTTTTTCTGGCAGAAATCAATGCGATTTCCGACATAGAGAAAACCCCATTTAAGAGTATCAGAAAAAATATAATTAATATCTCCAATGTTTAGAAAATTCGTTTATGTTTTTGATTATTAGAACCTTGTTATTGCAACACCTCTTCTTCATAGCCCAGATGGAAGTGAAAAGCCCACAGTCCCGTTGTTTAATTTTTATGAGTGACTCAAAAGCAACTGGAAGAAGCTTATGAGACGCTTTAGAAAAATAAACAACGGGGCGCGGACTTGAAACGTACAGCTGGAAATAGCTTCTATAAATTATCGATAACTGTCGTTAATCTTTCCGTAATTTCCTGAATACTTCCTATTCCGTTTACGGCGTGAAATTTATTTTGATCTTTATAATATCCTACTAAAGGAGCTGTTTTTTCGTTGTATTCTTGGTAACGATTTCTGATTTTGTCTTCGTCCTGATCATCTGCTCTTCCGCTAGTTTTTCCTCTTTCTAATAATCGGGCTACCAAAATATTGTCATCAGCTTCCAATGCTATTGTTGCAGCCACATTTGAACCGATTGTTGGCAAAAATGCATCCAATGCTTCGGCTTGGGAAATTGTTCTTGGATATCCATCGAATAAAAATCCTTTGGAATCCAAATTTTTATTTACTTCATCGATAAGCATTTTGGTAGTCAACTCATCTGGAACCAAGTCGCCGGCATCCATATACACTCTAGCTTCTTTTCCCAATGGGGTATCGTTTTTCAGGTTGTAACGAAAAACATCTCCTGTTGAAATGTGAGTTAAATTATATTTTTCTTTTAAAAACTCTGCCTGAGTTCCTTTTCCTGCTCCTGGCTTACCAAATAAAACTATATTGATCATTCCTTACTATATAATGGTTTTTAATTAATTATTCTTCCTTCAACTGATATACTTCGGGTAAATTCCTTCCCAATCCATCGTAATCCAATCCATAACCAACGATAAATTTGTTTGGAATACGAATACCTATGTAATCAATTTTCAAATCTTTTTTGAAAGCATCAGGTTTAAAAAATAATGTTGCTATCTTAAAATGTTTGACATTTTGACTTTTGAACAATTTTTTCAATTCTTCCAAAGTGTTTCCCGTATCGATGATATCTTCGAGAACAACTACGGTACGCCCGGTTAAATCCTGATTTAAACCTATTAACTGCTTAACCGATTCTGTTGAGGAAGTCCCTTCGTAGGAAGCCAATTTGATAAATGATACTTCACAGGGTTTCTTGTATAACTTCAAAAAATCGGAAACCACCATAAAAGAACCATTTAATACTCCAATAAAAATAGGAGTTTCGTCAAAAAAGTCGTCCTCTATCTGAGCAGCCATTTTTTCTAGGGCAAAGTTTATTTCTTTGGCCGAAATAAACGGAACAAATTGTTTATCGTGTAGTTGTATCACAGCTTGATATTTTTAAATATTTGACAAAGATAGGAATTTCACTTTTGACAATTGTCAATTGATTTGTACTTTTAAATCAAAAAAAAAAAATGATAGCAGCCGAATTTCAAAAAAACTTAGATTATGTAAGCGCGTACAGAGCCAGCAGACAAAGATTTGCCGATGAAGTTCTGCATAATCACGATCTTTTTCCAGAGTTGGTTCGGCTTTGTTTTGAGACTTCAGACAAAAATCATCCTAAAGCCTGCTGGATTTTGGAATTTGTGTGTTACCAAAAATTGGAATGGATGAAAGAATATTTGGATTTTTTTTGTTCCCAAATAAAAAACATTAAAGAAGAAAGTGCTATTCGTCCCGTTGCAAAAATCTGCCAGCTTTTGATAAAATCACATTATAAAAAAGGAGAAATACAGCTTTCAGAAAAACATTTAGAAGAAATAACAGAAACCGGTTTTGACTGGCTAATCAACGACACCAAAGTCGCTTCCAAAGCCTATTCGATACGAACTTTATATCTTTTGGGGAAACATTATGATTGGATTCATCCCGAATTAAAAACCATAATCACCAAAGATTTTCCAAATCATAGTGCGTCTTATAAGGCAGTCGCCAAAGAAGTTTTGAAGAAAATAAAATAGCATTTTCCTATTCGATTAGGAAAAAGTATCTTTGCAAAGCCTTGGCAATATGCTAAAACGGCAAAGTAAACACAATCACAAATGAATTATTTTTCGTCCTCTTTTAAATTAGGAATCCTCGGTGGCGGGCAATTAGGCAAAATGCTTTTGTTTGACACCCGAAAATTTGACATCCAAACTTATGTTTTAGACCCAAGTGATGAAGCTCCTTGCAAAATCGCCTGCAACCATTTTGTTCAAGGTGATTTGATGGATTTTGAAACCGTATATAATTTTGGTAAAAAAGTTGATGTATTAACTTTTGAAATCGAATTGGTGAATCTCGATGCTTTGGAAAAACTAGAAAACGAAGGAAAAAAAGTTTACCCTTCTCCAAAAACATTGAAACTTATTCAAAACAAAGGAGTTCAAAAAGAATTTTATACCAAGAACAACATTCCGACTGCGCCTTTTGAGAAATTTGAGAATCTCGATAATCTAAAATCTAAAATCCAAAATCTAAAATTACCGTTTGTCTGGAAATGCACCGAATTTGGATACGACGGAAACGGAGTAAAAATCATTCGTCAAACAGCTGATTTGGAAAATTTGCCAAATGTAGAATGTATTGCAGAAACGATGGTGCCTTTCAAAAATGAATTGGCTGTAATTGTTTGCCGCAATCCATCAGGCGAAATCAAAACCTATCCAGTGGTAGAAATGGAATTTCACCCCGAAGCCAATCAGGTGGAATATGTAATTTGTCCAGCGAGAATTGACGAAAAGGTTGCCGAGAAAGCAAGAGCCATTGCACTGAATGTTTCGCAACAGTTCAACCATGTGGGACTTTTGGCGGTGGAGATGTTCCAAACCGAAGATGACGAAATCTTGGTAAACGAAGTAGCGCCGCGTCCTCACAATTCTGGTCATTACAGCATCGAAGCCAGTTATACTTCGCAATTTGAAAACCATTTGCGCGCCATTTTGGATTTGCCTCTTGGAAACACAGACAGCAAAGTTGCTGGAATTATGGTGAATCTTGTAGGAGCCGAAGGATTTTCGGGAGATGTTGTTTACGAAAATATCGAAACCATTTTGGGCTGGAATGGTGTTACTCCGCACATTTACGGAAAAAAACAAACACGCCCTTTCCGAAAAATGGGACACGTGACTATTGTCAATGAAAATATGGCAGAGGCCAGACGTATTGCCGAGGAAGTTAAGAATACGATTAGAGTGATTTCATAATTAAAAAATTTAAAGCTTGAAAAATTTAAAAGATCGTGTTACCTATTTTTAAATTTTTCAATCATTTAATCTTTAAATAAAAAATAAATGAGCAAAGTAGCAGTTATAATGGGAAGTATCTCAGACATGCCGGTCATGCAGGATGCGATAGACATATTAAAACAATTCAGTATAGAAGTTGAAGTCGATATCGTTTCGGCGCACAGAACACCAGAAAAGTTATTTGATTTTAGTAAAAATGCACACAATCGTGGTATTTCGGTAATCATTGCCGGAGCTGGTGGTGCTGCTCATTTGCCGGGAATGGTAGCATCGATGTCGCCTCTTCCTGTAATTGGAGTTCCTGTAAAATCAAGTAACTCTATTGACGGTTGGGATTCGGTATTATCGATTCTTCAAATGCCAGGTGGAGTTCCTGTAGCAACTGTAGCTTTGAACGGTGCTAAAAATGCCGGAATTCTTGCTGCACAAATTATAGGAAGCGCCGACAGAAATGTTTTGGACAGCATTATTTCTTATAAAGAAGGACTCAAAGAAGCAGTTTATAAATCCTCTGAAAATTTGAATAAATAAAGAAAAAGCTCCCTGAAAAAGGAGCTTTTTTGATATTGTTAAATCTAAACTTGGGGGAGATTAATTTTAACAATAATCTTTGTGGTATTTAATATAGTATCTTTTTTTTTGGGGCAAAAAGAGTTTATATTTTCGATGAACTAATTCGCTTTCTAATTAATTTCTCGACTAAAGTACACAAATAATCGATAAAAAACATATATATTTTAAATTTTAACATATTTTTCCTCATTAATTTTTCTGTTAAAATTCAAAAAACAAGCCACAAGCAACCAATTATTTGCAACAAAACAGAATAAAATCATGAATATACTACTTCAAAAATTTGACACGAAGCTAGACACAGCGCCATTTTCTAAAATAAAAAACGATGATTACCTACCCGCTTTTCAAGAAGCAATTCTTTTAGCAAAAGCAGAAATTGACGTAATTGTAAAAAATACAGAAAATCCTACTTTTAAGAACACGATTGAAGCTCTATCTTTTAGCGGAGACACACTTGACAGAATTTCAAATATCTTTTTCAATTTGAACTCGGCAGAAACGAGCGACGAAATGCAAAAAATAGCTCAAGATGTTTCTCCATTGTTATCTGAATTTGGAAATGACATTCGTCTAAATGCCGATTTATTTGCCCGAGTAAAATCGGTTTATGACCAGAGAGAGTCTTTGAATTTGAATCCTGAGCAAGAAACCCTTTTGGATAAACAATACAAAAGTTTTTCTAGAAATGGTGCTAATTTACCAGAAGACAAGAAAAATAAACTGCGTGAAATTGACAAAGAATTATCCTCGTTAAGTCTTAAATTCGGCGAAAATGTTTTGGCCGAAACCAATGCTTTCGAAATGCATCTTACAGACTACAACCATTTGGCCGGTTTGCCTGAAGGAACTATCGAAGCCGCCCGCTCATTAGCGAAAGCGCAAGAAAAAGAAGGCTGGATTTTTACTTTGGACCACCCGAGTTACCTTCCGTTTGTGACTTATGCGGACAACCGTGAATTACGCAAAAAAATTACAATTGCTTTTGGTGCCAAAGGCTTTCAAAATAACGAATTTGACAATCAGGAAATTGTTTTAAAAATCGCCAAACTGCGTTTTGAAAGAGCCAATCTTTTGGGTTACAAAACCCACGCTCACTTTGTCCTTGAAGAACGAATGGCCGAAAGTCCAGAAAAAGTTTTGTCTTTTTCTAATGATTTATTAGCCAAAGCCAAACCAGCTGCTCAAAAGGAATTTGCAGAATTATCGGCTTTCGCCAAAAAACTGGACGGTATCGAACAATTAGAAAAATGGGACGGCGCTTATTATTCAGAAAAACTGAAACAACAATTATTCAATTTGGATGATGAAAAATTGAAGCCTTATTTCCAATTGGAGAAAGTATTAAACGGTGCTTTCACTATTGCAGGAAAACTATACGGATTGACTTTTACCGAAGTTTTTGACATCGACAAATACCACGAAGAAGTTAGCACTTATGAAGTAAAAGACAAAAACAACGAATTGGTTGCAGTTTTCTATGCCGATTTTTTCCCAAGAAAAGGAAAACGAAACGGGGCTTGGATGACATCATTCAAATCACAATATGTAAAAGATGGCGTAAACGAAAGGCCGCACATTTCGAATGTCTGCAACTTTACCAGACCTACAGAAACCAAACCATCGCTTTTGACATTCAACGAAGTAACAACCTTATTTCATGAATTTGGGCATGGATTGCACGGAATGTTGGCCAATACCGTTTACCCAAATCTTTCGGGAACATCTGTTTACTGGGATTTTGTGGAATTACCAAGCCAAATTATGGAAAACTGGTGCTACGAACCGGAAGCCTTGGCTCTGTTTGCACACCATTACGAAACCGGCGAAGTTATTCCCCAAGAATACGTTCAAAAAATCAAAGAGAGCGCCAGTTTCTTGGAAGGAATGGCAACAATGCGTCAATTGAGTTTTGGATTGCTTGACATGGGTTGGCACGGGCAAGACCCAACAAACATTACTGATATAAAAACTTTTGAAACAGAGCATTTCGCTTCTACCAAATTGTATCCTGATGTTGCCGAAAACGCTATGAGTACTGCCTTTTCTCATATTTTTCAAGGCGGATATTCTTCCGGTTATTACAGTTATAAATGGGCCGAAGTTCTCGATGCAGATGCTTTTGAATATTTCAAAGAAAATGGCATTTTCAACGAGGAAATAGCTGAAAAATTCAAAGAAAACATACTTTCCAAAGGTGGAACCGAACATCCTATGTTACTCTACAAACGCTTTAGAGGACAGGAACCAAAACCGGATGCATTGCTGAAAAGAGCGGGGTTATTGTAAATTAATTAGATTGTTAGAATCTTAGATTATTAGAGAAACCGAAGTTGTAATGCTTCGGTTTTTTCATTTCAAAAACTCCCTGAAATTTTCTTTCGTAACCATCAAAAATTTTGGTTGATAGGCTTCCTCAAATGGTTTTGGCAATTTGACTTTCTTTAAAGATGCCCATTTGAATTCGAAAGCAGTTCTATTCCTATTCACCAATTTTACACCAAATTCGGTGAATATATTCACCAAAATCATACTTTTTAAAGAAGAAGTAAGATTCTAAGACTCTAAGTTGCTAAGATTCTGAGTCCAAAAAACTTAGAATCTCAGCTTCTTAGAAACTCAGCAACTCATAAAGTAACTCAGCAACTCATAAAAAAACAACCATCAGCCACCAAAAAATAGGCACAGCTTCGACCCAAAAAGAAGTATAATATTTGGATCGATTTGTGTTGGCAAAAAAGATAAATAACATTAGGGTTATTACCATAATAAGGTTTATGACGGCATCATGATAATTAAATGTCGATATAAAAACTTCCAAAAACCAAAATGGGATTAATAGCAAAAACCCTAAAAGCTTGGTTTTTTTTACGCCAATTGTCTGTGGAACTGTTTTTAAATGCGGATCATCATTTGCCAAATCGATTATTTCAAAAACTAAAATCAGTACAAAAACCAAAATAAAACGCTGTATGCATTTTATAAAAAAATCTGATGTAACAGCGATTTCGGCATTTATTAAAGGTAAAACCAAAGTTGCCCCAACCCAGCAAAGTGATACGATATAAATTTTTACTCCTGCCCAATTTCTGGCGTTTTTTCTATTTGGAAAAAAGGGCAAAGTATAAAGCGCTGTTATTGCGAGAATAACGACAGCGACAACTTGGGTAATCCTTTTTAAATGAAAAAAATAATATCCAACTAAAAGCACCGAAACAAAACTCAAAACAGCAATAGTTTTCAATTGATTCCTGACCAGTTTTCTTTTTACCCGAACCAATGCATCGTATTTAACAAAATTATAACCGACAATTGCTCCAAAAAAAACAAACAATGCCATGGCTTGGTCATACGGAATATGAAAAACATGAAACGTAATCTGCACCAAAGCAAAGCACGACAAGGCAACATGAATGCTACTGTTTACATAGAACCGGAGAATGTTTTTCAAAACCTTCATCAAAATATTTAATCAATTGTTAATAAACCAGTCTATTAGTTGAAAAATCCCTATAAAATCAAGTTAAAAAAGGGTAATATTTTGAGATTAATATTTATTTTTGCACCACAAAAAATCACAACACTTTTTATTTCTACACTAAATTGTCCTGATTCGAACGAAATTCAAATATAGATGAATATTTATGAAATCTGGCTTTTCCTTTAGACATAAAAAATAAACTGTAGCTACACAAAACACAATATGAAAACAGATGCATTTGCTTTAAGACACATCGGTCCTAATGAAACAGACCTTCAACACATGTTGAAAACAATTGGAGTTGAATCGATAGACCAACTTATCTACGAAACACTTCCGGACGATATTCGACTAAAAGCACCTTTGAATCTTGACCCCGCAATGACGGAATACGAATTTGCCAATCATATTCAACAATTAGGAAATAAAAATAAAGTATTCAAATCCTATATCGGTTTAGGATATCACCCAACAATTATTCCTGCTCCTATTCAAAGAAATATTTTTGAAAACCCAGGATGGTACACTGCTTATACGCCTTACCAAGCCGAAATTGCCCAAGGTCGTCTGGAGGCTATCCTGAACTTCCAAACTGTAGTTACCGAACTTTCCGGAATGGAAATTGCCAACGCTTCTTTGCTTGACGAAGGTACTGCCGCTGCCGAAGCAATGGCTTTATTGTTTGACGTAAGGACACGCGATCAAAAGAAAAACAACACCAATAAATTCTTCGTTTCCGAAGAAATATTACCACAAACTTTATCGGTTTTACAAACCCGTTCCACTCCAATCGGAATCGAATTGGTTGTTGGAAATCACGAAACTTTCGACTTTTCAAATGAATTTTTCGGAGCTATTCTTCAATACCCTGGAAAATACGGTCAGGTAAACGATTATTCTGCTTTTATTGCAAAAGCAAAAGAAAACGAAATCAAAGTAGCTGTTGCTGCAGATATCTTATCATTGGCAACTTTGACTTCTCCGGGAGAAATGGGAGCTGCTGTAGTAGTTGGAACCACACAGCGTTTCGGTATTCCAATGGGTTACGGCGGTCCTCACGCAGCTTTCTTTGCAACCAAAGAAGAATACAAACGTTCTATGCCGGGACGTATCATTGGGGTTTCTATCGATGCGAACGGAAACCGTGCTTTGCGTATGGCTTTGGGAACTCGTGAACAACATATCAAACGTGAAAAAGCAACTTCAAACATTTGTACCGCTCAGGTTTTACTTGCAGTTATGGCCGGTATGTATGCTGTGTATCACGGGCCAAAAGGATTACGATACATCGCCAACAAAGTTCATGCTTCTGCAGTTACAACTTCTGAAGCTTTAAATAAATTAGGCGTTTACCAAACCAACTCAGCTTTCTTTGATACGATTTTGGTTAAAGCCGATGCTCAAAAAGTAAAAGCCATTGCCGAAAGAAATGAGGTAAACTTCTTCTATGTTGATGCCGAAACGATTTCAATTTCGTTGAACGAAACGACTTCAATTGCAGACATCAACCAAATCATTTCCATTTTTGCGGAAGCGACAGGAAAAGAAACTTTCACCGTTTCAGAACTTGCAACAGCTTCTCAATTACCGGCTTCGTTAGAAAGAACTTCTTCTTTCTTAACGCATGATGTATTCAACAACCATCATTCTGAAAGCCAGTTGATGCGCTACATCAAAAAATTAGAACGTAAAGATTTATCGTTAAATCATTCGATGATTTCATTGGGTTCTTGTACGATGAAATTAAACGCTGCTTCCGAAATGTTGCCTTTATCAATGCCAAACTGGAACAGTATTCACCCTTTTGCACCAATAGAACAAGCTGAAGGTTACATTACCATGCTTAAAAAATTAGAGGAACAATTAAACGTAATTACAGGATTTTCCGGAACTACTTTGCAACCCAACTCGGGAGCACAAGGCGAATATGCAGGCTTAATGGCCATCCGCGCTTATCATATTTCACGTGGCGAAGGATACCGTAATGTATGTTTGATTCCGGCTTCGGCTCACGGAACCAATCCGGCTTCGGCGGCTATGGCGGGAATGAAAATCATTGTTACCAAAACTACTCCCGAAGGAAATATTGACGTTGAAGATTTAAGTGAAAAAGCCATTGAACACAAAGACGATTTATCTTGCCTGATGGTAACTTACCCTTCGACTCACGGAGTTTACGAATCTTCGATTATCGAAGTCACAAAACTAATTCACGAAAACGGAGGATTAGTATATATGGACGGTGCCAATATGAACGCCCAAGTAGGCTTGACAAACCCTGCCACTATCGGTGCTGATGTTTGTCACTTAAACTTACACAAAACATTCGCAATTCCTCACGGAGGTGGCGGACCTGGTGTTGGGCCAATTTGTGTAAATGAAAAATTAGTTCCGTTTTTGCCAACAAACCCAATTCTAAATGTAGGCGGAGAGCAAGCAATTACGGCAATTTCCTCAGCTCCTTATGGATCTGCTTTGGTATGTTTGATTTCTTACGGATACATCACAATGATGGGTGCCGATGGATTAAAAAGCGCTACCGAGCACGCCATTTTGAATGCCAATTATATGAAATCCCGTTTCGAGGGGCATTACCCAATTCTTTATACCGGAGAATGCGGAAGAGCCGCTCACGAAATGATTTTGGATTGTCGTTCGTTCAAAGAAAACGGAATCGAAGTTGGCGATATCGCCAAACGTTTGATGGATTACGGCTTCCACGCACCAACAGTTTCTTTCCCGGTTGCCGGAACATTAATGATTGAACCAACCGAGTCTGAAGATTTGGCCGAATTAGACCGTTTCTGTGATGCGCTTATCGCCATTCGAAAAGAAATCGAAACAGCCTCTGCAGATGACAAAAACAACGTTTTAAAAAATGCGCCTCATACATTAACAATGTTAACTGCCGACACTTGGAATTTCCCATACAGCAGAGAAACAGCCGCTTATCCATTAGAATATATTGCCGATAACAAATTCTGGCCATCTGTTCGTCGTGTAGACGATGCGTATGGTGACAGAAACTTGGTTTGTTCCTGCGCACCTATCGAAGCGTATATGGAGAGTTAATATTTTATATTGCAGATTACATAAAACCCTTTCAGTATTAAATCTGAAAGGGTTTTCTTTTGCTTATCAAAAAAACTGCGACAATCTGCATGAAAAAAATATCAAAATAATAAGGAGCAGACGTTTTCCACTTCGATTCACCACACTCCTGCTGTCCGCTATAGTCCCGATTTAGAAAACTGCAGCAAAAAAGCCTTGTTTTCTAAATCGGGAGCTGTCGCTTCCATCAGGGCTAGTTTACAGCTTTTGTTCTTAAAACCTCTTTTCTCAAAAACCATCAATTTCAAACAAATTTTTACTTTCAATTTCACCCCAAAAATCAAGGATTAAAAAGGTTTTTTATTTTTTATAACAAAAAACAGTCACTTTGTTATTAATAATAATTCAAAAAATATAGGTCTGGTTTTTGCGATATTCAATAAAATATATTCGATATTTTTACAACACGTTCAATATTTCATAATTATATGCATGCATAGCAAATAATTTGTGATTTATACATTTATTATAATTAATTTAGCCAAAATATATTTGGCGAATATCATAAAATGAAAATAAAAATAACTGGAATAGGAAGCTACATTCCTGAGAAAAATATAAGCAACACCGACTTTGGCGATCACGTTTTCCTAAACGAAGACGGGACTCCATTTGCATATCCAAACGAAGTGGTTATTACCAAATTCAAAGGAATTACAGGAATCGAAAAAAGAAGATATGCCGAAGATCATTTTACCGCTTCGGACTTAGCCTTTTTTGCTTCTCAAAAAGCAATCGAAAACGCAGGAATAGACCCTGAAACTCTTGATTATATCATTTTTGCACACAATTTTGGCGATGTAAAACACGGAACGGTTCAATCGGATATCATACCTAGTTTAGCCACAAGAGTAAAACATCAACTGCAAATAAAAAACCCAAAATGTGTGGCCTACGACATCCTCTTTGGTTGTCCGGGATGGATTGAAGGGGTATTGCAAGCCAATGCATTCATAAAATCAGGCATGGCAAAAAGATGCCTTGTCATAGGAGGCGAAACCTTATCCCGCGTTGTAGATGCACACGATAGAGATTCTATGATTTACTCGGATGGAGCCGGAGCCACTATTATAGAAGCCTCCGAGGATGAAACCGGAATGTTGTCCTATGAAAGTGCCACCTATGCCGCCGAAGAAGCCAATTTCCTTTTCTTCGGAAAATCATACAATCCCGATTTGAATCCGGATACCAAGTATATCAAAATGTACGGTCGAAAAATTTATGAATTTGCTTTAAGCCATGTACCTACAGCAATGAAAAGCTGTCTGGATCAAAGCGGTATTGCGATTGAGGATGTCAAGAAAATCCTTATCCATCAGGCCAATGAAAAAATGGACGAAGCTATTATTCATCGTTTTTACAAATTATACGGTCAGACACCCCCGGAAAACATTATGCCGATGAGCATACACGATCTTGGAAACAGCAGTGTTGCAACTGTTCCTACGCTTTTTGATTTGCTCGTAAGAAATCAAATTGAAAATCACCAAATACAAAAAGGGGATGTCCTTATTTTTGCTTCTGTTGGAGCCGGAATGAACATCAATGCCTTTGTTTATCGATATTAAGATTAACCGTACGCTTTTTTTGAAGCCCACTTCCCTTTTTTAAGGAAGTGGGCTTTTGTTTTTCCCTAAAATGAACACAAAATCATAAGTTCAAATATTTACATAAGTAATTTTTGAGCTAAGAGATGACTGCAAATTCGCAAATTTGTATTTAGAATTTGCAAAAGACAATATATTCTGATTCATTTAAAAACTAATAAATCATCCCAAACTGACTTAAAAAATTTGGGAATTTGCGGTAAAAAAAACCAAATATTTCCTCTCGACAAATTTGGAATAACAAACCGTATAAGAAACAGAATCTTTATATTTGCAAACGCTAAAGCAAAAGCGATAGTTAAAAATAAAAATCATGTACGAAAAAACGTTTCCCAATAAAAGGTTCAAGCATACTTTAGAATTTTTAAAAAAACACGTTCCTACTTCCCAAACCATTTTGGATTTGGGAGTCGACAATCCTTTTTCCAAAATCATGAAAGAGGAAGGTTATACTGTTAAAAACACAACTGGCGAAGATTTGGATATTAACCAAAACGTTTTTTCGGAAGAGAAACAAGATGTGGTTACTGCTTTCGAAATTTTTGAGCATTTACTGAATCCCTACACTATTTTAACCGAAATAAAATCAGATAAATTACTAATCTCCATTCCTTTGCGCCTATGGTTTTCTTCGGCCTATAGAAGTAAAACAGATATGTGGGACAGACATTATCATGAGTTTGAAGATTGGCAATTAGATTGGTTATTGGAAAAAACGGGTTGGAAAATCATCGACAGGGAAAAATTCACACATCCTGTCAAAAAACTTGGACTGCGTCCTTTATTGCGACTCTTTACTCCAAGATATTACATAGTTTACGCAGAGAGAGTATAAACAATAAAAGACAAAATAAAAATTCCAAATTCCAATCTCCTTGTTGGAATTTGGAGTTTCACCATTTGGAATTTAATTTTTTAAGATGAATTACTACATTGTCATTCCAGCGCACAACGAACAAGACCTAATTGGTCTTACTTTACAGTCTTTGGTTTCGCAAACCGTTTTACCTTCAAAAGTTGTGGTTGTCAACGACAATTCTACCGATAAAACGGAAGAAGTTGTATTGGGTTTTGCCAAAGAAAATCCTTTTATTTCGATTGTAAATAAAACCTCGGATGCAATTCACATGCCCGGAAGCAAAGTGATTCAAGCCTTTCAAAAAGGTTTTGAAACGCTGGATTCTAATTACGATATTATTGTAAAAATCGATGGCGATTTAATTTTTCCTCCCAATTATTTTGAAACCATTATCAATCATTTTAAATCAGATTCAAGAATTGGAATGGCAGGAGGATTTTGCTACATTGAAAAAAACGGAGACTGGGTTTTAGAAAACTTAACCGACAAAGATCATATTCGTGGCGCATTGAAAGCGTACCGAAAAGAAACTTTCCAACAAATAGGTGGTTTAAAACCGGCTATGGGATGGGATACAGTAGACGAATTGCTCTGTAAATTCTACAATTGGAAAGTGGTAACCGATTCCTCTTTACACGTAAAACACCTTAAACCAACTGGCGCAAGTTACAACAAAACAGCTCGTTACAAGCAAGGAGAAGCTTTTTATACACTTGGATACGGTTTTTGGATTACCACAATCGCTTCGGTAAAACTAGCCATGATGAAAAAGAAACCATTGCTTTTTTTGGATTATATAAATGGTTTTTGGAAAGCCAAAAAGGCCAAAACTCCTTTATTGGTTACCGAAGAACAGGCTCGTTTTATACGAAATTATCGTTTACAGAAAATGAAACAAAAACTTTTCTAAGGAAAAACTCATAACTCATAACTTATAACTCACAACAAGTTTGTAATTTAGCCCATATTCTATACAATTATGATGCTCATTCGCTATATAAACCAAATCGGAAAATATTTTTTGATGTGGAGGGAAATCTTCAAAAAACCAACAAAATGGTCGGTTATGAAAGGTTTAATCTTCAAGGAAATTGATGATTTAATCATTGATTCATTAGGAATTGTTTCTTTCATTTCTTTCTTCGTTGGTGGGGTTGTTTCCATTCAGACAGCTTTGAACCTAACTAACTCCTTTATTCCAAAATACCTTATCGGATACGCGACACGCCAGTCGGTGATTTTGGAATTTGCCCCTACTTTCATGTCCATCATCATGGCAGGAAAAATGGGTTCTTTCATAACATCGAGCATCGGGTCGATGAGAGTAACCGAACAAATTGACGCACTCGAAGTAATGGGGGTTAACTCTCTTAATTATTTGGTTTTTCCAAAAATCATTGCATTGCTTTTGTATCCTTTTCTCATCGGAATCGGAATGTTTCTGGGTATAGCCGGCGGTTATCTGGCAACGGTTTATGGTGGTTTTGGCGCCGATGTCGATTTTGTCGAAGGAATTCAAAGAGACTTTTTTCCATTTCATATCATCTATTCTTTTACAAAGACGTTTATTTTCGGTATGCTTTTGGCTACTATACCCTCATTTCATGGATATTACATGAAAGGAGGAGCGCTTGAAGTAGGTAAAGCCAGTACCGTATCCTTTGTTTGGACTTCGGTTACCATTATTGTTCTCAATTATGTTATTACCCAATTACTATTAACAAAATGATAGAAGTAAAAAAAATAGAAAAATCGTTTAACGGTGTCAAAATCCTAAAAGGCGTTTCGAGTGTTTTTGAATCCGGCAAAACCAATTTGATAATTGGGCAAAGTGGCTCTGGTAAAACCGTTTTATTAAAATCATTATTAGGAATTCATACACCCGAAGTAGGAACTATTTCGTTTGACGGACGTATTTACTCGGATTTGAACACCGATGAAAAAAGAGAACTACGCACCGAAATTGGTATGCTTTTTCAAGGAAGCGCGTTATTTGACAGTATGACCGTTGCCGAAAATGTAGCTTTCCCATTAAGAATGTTCACCAATGACAGTAATTACAAAATCATGAAACGAGTTGATTTTGTTTTGGAAAGAGTAAATCTTGTGGGAGCCCACAAAAAACTTCCCTCAGAAATTTCAGGAGGAATGCAAAAAAGGGTAGCCATTGCAAGAGCCATTGTAAACAATCCTAAATATTTATTTTGTGACGAACCAAATTCTGGTTTGGATCCCAATACCGCAATATTAATTGACAACCTCATCAAAGAAATTACTGAAGAATACAACATTACAACCGTTGTAAACACTCACGACATGAACTCTGTAATGGAAATTGGTGACAATATTTTGTTTCTAAAAAATGGCGTTAAAGCTTGGCAAGGGAACAAAGAAGAAATTTTCCTTACTGAGAATGAAGCCATCGTTGAATTTGTATATTCATCCAACTTATTCAAAAAAGTTAGAGAGTCTTATCTAAAAGGATAAAACTATACCATTCAATAAAAAAGCCAGAATATTTTAAAAATATTCTGGCTTTTTTTGTTAATAAAATCGGTTATCAATTCTGCAATTGAGCAACAATTCCTTTTATTTCCTGTTCCTTGCTTTTAGGATAAATCAACAGGACATTGTCTTTGTCTACAATTATAAAATCTTCCAAACCGTCAATAATTACTAGCTTTTCTTTGGATGCACTGATAATATTGCTAGAAGAATTTTGCAATAACACCTTGGCATTTACCACTGCATTATTATTATCATCTTTTGGTAATTTTTCATAAAGAGAACCCCAAGTCCCTAAATCATTCCAATCAAAAGTAGCCAGTAACACGTAAACATTCTTGGCATTTTCCATGACGGCATAATCGATAGAAATATTTTCGGCCAAGGCATAATTTTCGGCTATAAAAGATTTTTCATTGGCGGTATTATAACTTTCAAAACCTTTTTGGAACAAAGAATTCATTTGTGGTTGAAATTTTTCGAAAGCATCGGTAATGGATTTAACACTCCATATAAAAATACCGCCATTCCAAAGAAAATTACCTCTTTTCAGGAATGATTTGGCTGTTTCATAATCTGGTTTTTCACGAAATTGCGAAACTTTTTTCACAGAATTAGTATCCTTTTTATCATATTCTATATATCCAAAACCTGTATTTGGGAAAGTAGGCTGAATTCCAAGTGTCATCAATGCATTTTCATTGGAACAAAAATCAAAACACTGTTGCAAATTTTGAGTAAAAGCATTTTCATCCTCAATCCAATGATCGCTCGGAGCAACAACCATAACCGCATTCGGGTTTTCTTTTTGAATTTTCAAAGACGCATACAAAATGCAAGGAGCTGTGTTTCTCATTGCCGGCTCCAATATAACCTGCTCCTGTTTCACCATTGGCAATTGCTCTAAAACAATCGCATTATAGTTTTCATTGGTCAAAATCAAAATGTTTTCTACAGGAATCAATTTTGATAATCTGCTAAAAGTTTTCTGGATCAAGGTCTGACCTGCACCCAACATATCGTGAAACTGTTTTGGCGTTTCTTTGGTACTAACCGGCCAAAATCGTGAACCGATTCCACCAGCCATTAATATTGCATAATAATTTTTGTTCATTTCGTTTAATTTTTGTTTACTATTACAGCAAACCTTTTATTGACTGGGTAATAGTTCAACCTCAGCATTTGGATTAAATAAATATAATCGTCCGGAACTTATTTCCAAACACTCATAGCGTTTAGTCCGGATTGCAATTTTCTTAAAAATCTTTCCATTTGAAATTCTAAAAACACTGCCATAAGGGATTTCAAAGATATAGTTTTTATCATTTGGTTTATCGTACTGTTTTAGTGCCAATGCCAATGTGGCATCCGTGTCGCTACTTGCCGAAGGATTTCTAAAATGCCTTGCTAACAACGGTAGTAAATGGTTCGGGAAAATCTCCGGCCGAATAAACGGCACCATCATTCTTTGAAAAGAATATTTCCACTCATTTCCGTGGGGTTTTATATTACGGCCAAACTTTTCAAAAGCAACCAAATGCGATATTTCATGAATCAGCGTAATCAAAAATCGGTATTTATTTAGGCTTGCATTCACAGTAATCTCATGTTTGCCATTTGGTCCTTTTCTATAATCACCGTGACGGGTCTGCCTTTCGTTGACAATTTTTAGATGCACTCCATGTGTAACAATCAGTTCAAAAACTGGTTTTACGGCATGTTCAGGCAAATATTTCAAAAGTGTTTCGGACAAGTTAATTATGAATTATGAGTTACGGATTTGTAGAAGAAACCGGCAAGACTTTACCGTTAAAATATTTATGTCCTGAAAGCGTGAAATCAAAAATATAATTGGCCATCTCAGCTGCCGAAAGAGGCGCTTGATAACCTGGAAAAGCTTCTTGAAGCATTTCGGTTTGAACAGAACCCAAAGCCAAAACATTAAAAGAAATTCCTTGTTCTTTATATTCTTCGGCCAATAATTCAGACAGCGTAATTACGGCTCCTTTGCTGGAACTGTAGGCTGCCAATCCTGCAAACTTCAAACTTCCCTGCACACCACCCATAGAACTGATGGTTACTACATGACTGCCTTTTTTTAAATAAGGCAAACAGATTCGGGTTAAATTGGCAACGCCAAAAACATTGACTTTATAAATGTTTTCGAAATCCTGTTGGGTTATTTCGGCAAATGGTTTCAATAATAAACTGCCCGCATTATGGACAACAGCATCGATGTTATTCCAACTTGTAGAAAGAAAATCGGTTACTTTTTGCAACTCATCTTCATTGGACAAATCAACCGATAAAAAAGTGATGTTTTTATGAGAAAGTCTCTGATTTGATTTTCTTGACAAAGCAAGCACCTGATGTCCTGCATTCGCAAATTGCAAGGCTAATTCAAGACCTATTCCCCTGCTTGTTCCTGTAATTACAATATTCTTCATTCAGCAAAAATAATGAAAACTCGCTATTTAATATATTTTTTATAAACTTTAAAAGCCTGCCAAAAGGCCAAAATCACAAAAAATAATGGAATAAAAACCGGCATTATGTACTTGGAAAAAGGAATTGTATTCCCCGACAAAGAATCGAACACCAATATTACTACAAACATTCCCCAAAAAGTCCCTACTATGGTTCCCAATAGATAATGAAACTTCAGCTTACTGACCAATGATATGTGATTGGCGTTCATCAAATACAAATTCCATGCCACCCAAAAAGGGATTTGCAGAAAATTCAACGTACATAAAACAACTCCAATCAGTAATGGAGAATATCGAACATACTCTTCAAGATAATTATGTTCCTCGACAGTTATATTTGAATGAGCGTAAAACAAATACGCCAATAACAAAAGAAAAAAAACTGCGAAAAAATCAATTCCCTTTATCAGTTTTTTATTACTTATCAACCGATTGGCAAAAATTATCGTAAAATAAACTACTATCGTCTGCGCAATAATCACTCCCACCAAATAAGAAACAAGTGAATTCATTCCAAATTTAGAGAACACCTCTACCCCAATAATATTCAAGTAACTCAGTGGTAACGATCCTACGAAGCTCACAATAAACCCAACCGCTATGTTCTTAAAGGGCCTCATCTTTTTTATTATTTCTTTTGAGTAAGCAATCCACAAAAGTAAACAAACTCCAAATGAAAAAATTGCAACTAGGGATAAAAAAAATCCAAACTCGTAATTCAAGTTTGGATTCTCATCTTTTTTTAATAAAATCAATTATGCCTTTAATGTTCTCGAAATTACAATTCGTTGAATTTCGGAAGTCCCTTCATAGATTTGAGTGATTTTGGCATCACGCATCATGCGCTCCACATGATACTCGGCAACATAACCATTCCCACCATGAATTTGCACCGCTTCTATTGTGGTATCCATTGCCGTTTGAGAAGCAAAAAGTTTGGCCATCGCCCCAGATTGCGAAATATCCATTCCAGCATCTTTTTGAAAAGCAGCATTATAACACAGTAATCTTGCTGCGCTAATTTGGGTTGCCATATCTGCCAGTTTAAAAGCAATTGCTTGATGATTGAAAATTTCCTTTCCAAACGCTTTTCGCTCCTGCGCATATTTCAAAGATAATTCATAAGCTCCAACAGCAATCCCCAAAGCCTGCGAGGCAATACCAATGCGCCCTCCGTTCAAAACGGCCATTGCAAAATTAAATCCAAAACCATCGACCCCAATTCTGTTTTCTTTTGGCACTTTTACATCATTAAATAATAAAGAATGGGTATCAGAACCGCGAATTCCCATTTTCTTTTCTTTCGGACCAATATCAAAACCCGCCCATCCTTTTTCTACAATAAAAGCATTAATTCCTTTATGCCCTTTTTCAATATCGGTTTGGGCCATTACTATATATGTTGAAGCCGAAGCCCCATTGGTAATCCAATTTTTCATTCCGTTCAACAAATAATAATCTCCTTTGTCAATCGCGGTGGTTTTTTGTGAAGTCGCATCCGACCCCGCTTCTGGTTCCGACAAACAAAATGCTCCAATCACCTCACCTTTGGCAAGTGGCACCAAATATTTCATCTTTTGCTCTTCATTACAATATTTTTCCAATCCCGCACAAACCAATGAATTATTTACAGACATAATAACTGCTGCCGAAGCATCCACTTTGGCAATTTCACTAATGGCCAAGACATAGGAAACGCTATCCAGACCTGATCCTCCATATTTGGGATCAACCATCATGCCCAGAAAACCAAGTTCGCCCATTTTTTTGACCTGTTCTGTAGGGAATTTCGAGTGTTCATCTCTTTCTATTACCCCTTCCAACAATTCAGTTTGAGCAAAATCTCTCGCTGCTTGCTGTATCATTAATTGTTCTTCGGTTAGAGTGAAATCCATAATAATATAAAATAAAAGTTGTTTTTTGTTTAAAAAATATATTCAAAGATACTCTTAAATTATCAAATATTTAATTTTGAATCGTAAATTTGCGTCATGAAAAAAGACAACTATAACGTTATCGGAGTGATGTCAGGTACATCGTTGGATGGAGTTGATTTGGCTCATATTCAATTCGAAATAAAAAATGGTAAATGGGCTTTTGAGATACTCGAATGCGAAACTATTTCTTATACCCCTGATTGGATTTCCAACTTAAAAGCAGCTGTAAATTACGAAAAAAATCAACTAACTGCTTTGAACGAAAACTACACCAAATTATTATCTTCAATAATTATTGATTTCATTCAAAAACATAAGCTTGAAAATCTGGACGCCGTTTGTTCACACGGACACACCATTTTGCACCAGCCCCAAAACGGATTTACGCTTCAAATTGGAAATCTGCCCGAAATTGCAAAACTGACCCAGCAAAAAGTGGTTTGCGACTTCAGAGTTCAGGATGTTCAATTAGGAGGGCAAGGTGCGCCTTTGGTTCCTATTGGTGATCACATTTTATTTGCAGAATATGATTACTGTATGAATCTTGGCGGTTTTTCAAATGTTTCATTTGAAGAAAATAATAGCCGAATCGCATTTGACATTTCAGCAGTAAATACAGTTCTTAATTTTTACGCCAATCTATTGGGACTGGATTATGACAACAAAGGTCAAATTTCAAAAACTGGAAATTGTAATACTGAATTACTCGATGAGTTGAACGCTTTGAACTTTTATCAAAAAAAACACCCAAAATCGTTAGGTTTTGAATTTGTAAAAGAAATCATTTTCCCGATTATAGAGCGTTATCACATTTCTACAGAAGATAAATTACGCACTTATACCGAACATATTTCAATTCAAATCGCCTTGGCTTTGCCAAAGAAAAACGGAAGTATGCTTACAACCGGAGGAGGCGCATACAATGAATTCCTGATGGAAAGAATTCAGTTTCACTTACCCGAAATGAATATTATCATTCCTTCGAAAAAAATTCTGGAATTCAAAGAAGCATTAATCTTTGCCTTATTGGGCGTTTTAAAAATGCGGGAAGAAATCAATGCGCTTCATAGTGTTACGGGAGCAAAATACGACCACAGTTCCGGAGTGATTTATGACTATTAATAGCAATGCAACTATTTTTAAGATTGCCATAAACGACACGGATTAAACGGCTTCAAAATAATTGGAGCCGTTTTTTTTTACCATATAAGGCATATAAGGTCATTTAAAGCTGATGTGTTAACGCAGTCAACATTTTGCTTCTTTCCCTTGTTTTATAAAACTTATATGCCCTTATATGTCTTATATGGTTAATTAAAAAATATGTTTCCCTTGAATTAGACCCCTGCCGTTTTTTTGTCTAGACAATTTTTACTACTTTTCGGCGTTTTATAAATACACTTTAAAATCCATTTTCACAATGAGTTTTGCCCTTTCCAACGATCAAAAGAAATCACTAGCCTTATCCATACTCATTTATGCCTCTTTGTTGATACTGTTGTTTTTCATTCGGTTTTGGCCACCATCCAATCTCGAACAACTTATCGGAAGTGGCGGTGGCGGTGGCGGCGTTACCATAAATTTTGGAGATAGTGATTTGGGCTCTGGAAAGAATACAAACAGCAAAGTCCTGAATGTGCAAAACCACGCCAAAGCAGTTCCTGTAAAAAGTACGCCAGATGAAGCCACTTTGGCTCAAGAAAACAGCACCGAAGAAAGCGCAGTAATCCCTCAAAAAGAAAAACCTAAAAAACAGGAAGTAGTTGTAAAACCAGAACCCAAACCCGAAGTGGTTAAACCAAAAGTATCCAATTCGACCAATGACGCTTTGGCCAGCATCCTCAAAGGTTCCAACAAAGGCGGTGACGGCGATGACAAAACCGCAGGAAACAAAGGAAAATCCAACGGAAGTTTGACCGCAACAGGTTATTATGGCACAGGCGGTTCCGGCGGTGGTACTGGTGGCGGAAACGGAACTGGAACTGGAATTGGCAACGGAAGCGGTTACGGCCCGGGAAGCGGTGGCGGCTCTGGTGGAGGTAATGGCGGTGGTTCCGGCTATTCCCTCGGTAACCGAAAAGCACTCTCGAAACCCGCTCCAAAATATACCTGCAACGAATCCGGAAAAGTGGTCGTAGAAGTGACTGTTGACCAAACCGGAAAAACCATAACTGCAACACCCGGAGTAAAAGGAACAACCAATACGGCAAGTTGCCTTCTCGATCAGGCCAGAATTGCTGCTATGAACACCAAATGGGAATCTGACAGCAACGCCCCAATAAAACAAATTGGAAAAATTATTTATAATTTCAGCTTGAATTAATCCGATAATTAGGAGCACAACTTTTGTGCATTTCATCAACGGTAGTCCCGCTGTCCTTCCTATCTTTTTAAAAAATACCCCTTTCCGAGTTTTAGATCGTGAAAGGGGTATTTTTTAAAAAGGATATTCCCTCCCATCGGGGCTATTTTACAAGTTTAGTTTTTCATAAGTCTTTGCGAGGAACGAAGCAATCTCATTACGCATATACCCCGTGCTACCCGTGCTAGCGCGAGCGTCCCGCTCGTGCCCACAAAGTAATACCATCTACAAATAGTCATACAGAAAAGCAGATTTAGATTGTGTTCACGAGCGGGGACAATATTGTGGCAAAGCTGTATGAAAAAAAAAAAAAAAAAACGGCGATTGATTATAGAATACAAAAGAAACTTCACAATCAATATCAAAAAAAATCAATTAATAATCCATAACATCTCGTGTTCCCTCCGACCCGCGTGAAGGCAATGTCATTAAGTTAAGCGTTTTTTATGTCATTTCGACGAAGGAGACTCGAGCGACAGCGAACAGGCGAAGCAAATCACATAACGTGAGTCACTAGTGAGATTCCTCGTGCCTCGGAATGACAAAACGATGGTTTTATATCCTTAACTTAATGACATTGCGCGTGAGGGATGGAAGCAAGTTACCGAAGTAACGCGGACAGCCCGACAGCATAAAGGAAAGGAGCCGAATCACCGTTGCGATGATTTGGCTCCTTTTCTTTATGGTGGCGCGCCCCAATTATTTTTAATATTACTTTGGACTTGTAGCGATGACAAATTTCAGGTTGTTCTTCACTCCTATTTGCAATACATCGACCAAATCTTGCACTTGAAGATTGAACGGAATTCGGACGATTACCGTTTGGTCTTTTTCCGTGTTTATTTTGGACATCAAAGTAGTCTCGAGTTCTTCGAAAGCAACGGGCTGTTTGTCAATATAGAATTTTTTGTCCTCAGTAACCGATAAACTGATGAACTGCTTGTTGGTTTTTTCATGTGATTTTGCCTTTGGCAACGTCATTTTTATCACGTTTGGATTGGCCAAAGTGGAGATAATCAGGAAAAAAAGCAACAAAAAGAACATGATGTCACTCAAGGAGGAAGTGGCGACTTCGGCATGAAATCTTCTTTTTCTTTTGATGGACATGGTTTACGCTTTTTGAATAATGTTTACGAATTCCAATATTTGTTTTTGCACTTTCAGTGCATAATTATCAATCTTTCCGTTGAGCAAGTGGTAAGCGCTGTAGGCAATGATTCCCACAATTAATCCAGAACCACTACTGATCATTTTTTCATACAAACCTCCCGAAATATTTCCGATACTGATGTTTTCGGTTACCGAAATACTGTAGAAAATCTTGATAACCCCAGAAATCGTTCCGATAAATCCTAGTGTGGGCGCGATACCGGCGATAAGTCCCAATTGTCCAAGATGTTGTTCCATTTCGGCAATTTCGATATCGGCGGCGCGATCCATATTCGATTCAATTTCGGCAATAGGACGACCAATCAATGTAATCCCTTCTTTTATTACGTTTCCGGAAGCCGTGTTGGTTCGCTCGGTTATGGAACGAGCCAGCTCAAAATTTCCTGAGGTCAAATGATCTTTGACATCACGCATCAAAAGCGGATCAACCTTTGCTTTTTTATTGATATACAAATAGCGTTCAATAATCACATAAAAAGTATAAAATAACAGTATCGCAATAGGTATTAAAAAAAATCCTCCTTTAAAAATAAATTCCAGAACGGAGATTTCATTATTGGTAGTTGCCACTTTTTCGACAACAACATTGGATGCTGCATTAGCAAGGGTATCGGCCTGTAATTGTATAAAACTAAACATATTTTATTTTTGGTTTATAATCATTAATTGCAAAAAATATTTGAATTTTGTGGTTTACTTTTTTGCGCTGTAATATTAAACTAAAAAAAGCGAAAAATATTTCAATTTCAAACTATTTTATCAAAAATAAATGAACTATCAAGAAACGACAAACTGGATGTTTAACCAACTTCCAATGTATCAGCATCAAGGCGCTTCGGCTTACAAAAAAGACTTGACCAATGTTATTTTGCTTGCGGATCATCTTGATAATCCTCATAAAAAAATAAAATGCATACACGTTGCGGGTACCAACGGCAAGGGTTCAACCTCACACATGCTGGCTTCTGTTTTACAGGAAGCCGGATATAAAGTTGGGCTATACACTTCCCCGCATTTGAAAGATTTTCGGGAACGAATAAAAATTGACGGCAAGGAAATCTCCGAAGATTTTGTTTGTGAATTTATCCAAAAGCATAAATCTTTTTTTGAAGCCAATGACATGAGTTTCTTTGAAATGACTGTTGGCTTGGCTTTTGAATATTTTGCCAAAGAAAAAGTGGATATCGCTATTATAGAAGTGGGATTGGGTGGAAGACTCGATGCCACTAATATTATCACGCCATTGGTTTCTGTAATAACCAATATTGGCATTGACCACGTTCAGTTCCTGGGCAACACGCTGGAATCTATCGCGACGGAAAAAGCCGGAATTATCAAACCCAAAATACCTGTGGTTATTGGTGAATATACCCCTGAAACAAAGCCTGTATTTTTGGCGAAAGCCGAAACAAACAAAGCTGAAATTTATTTTGCTTCTGATTTGATTCCAGAAACGTTCCCTTCCGATTTAATTGGTGATTATCAGGAACACAACAAAAAAACTGTCATCCAAACTTTTAAAATTCTGAACGAGCAAACTAATTTTAAAGTAAGTGAACAAAGCCTAAAATCAGGATTACTCCAAGTAGTCAAAAACACCGGATTACTGGGTCGATGGCAACAATTGGGCGTAAATCCAAAAATTATTTGCGACACGGCACACAACAAAAACGGGCTCGAGATTGTTTTGGAACAAATTCAAAAAGAAACTTTCGAAAACTTACATATCCTTCTGGGGGTCGTAAACGACAAAGAACTGGGTGAAGTTTTAGCGTTATTTCCAAAAAATGCAACCTATTACTTTTGCAAACCAAATATCCCAAGAGGTCTGGATGCAAACTTATTACAAGAAAAATCATCGCAATTTTCACTTATTGGGAATACTTATAATTCTGTTTTAGAAGCTTTTGCTTCTGCACAGAATAATGCTACAAAAAACGATTTTATCTATGTGGGCGGGAGCACCTTTGTAGTGGCTGAATTGCCATTAAATAAAGAGGTTTAGCAATCACTATTTTTTTTCTTAAAAAAATAAATTAAAATTTCATAACTACTTGATTAACAATTAACTAAATTTATATGTGTTTTTTGTTAATTAATCACTTAATTTTTAATTTATTATGAAAAAGAAAACTTTTTTTTCGTTGAGAATGTTGATTTTAACATTCTGCCTAAGCGTAAACAGTTATGCTCAGGATGCCCCAAAACAAGATCCCCCCAACCTGTATTTATCACAATGACAACCCTACACAGAAATTTGGATATTGATCCTAAGGATTGGAAGGCAACGGAACAAGAGTACTTTGACAAAATAACAAGCAAAAATGATTTAGTTCTCGGTTCAGAAATCCTTACCCATTATTACACCAGCAACAATACTGAGGTCATTTTGGTTGATGTTTACAAAACTTGGGAAGACATCGAAAAAGCCCAAGAAATAGACGACGAACTCGCCAAAAAAGCCTGGCCTGACGAAAAAGCAAGAACCGCTTTTTTTGACAAGCGAAAAAGTTATTACACTCCTTTCCACTCAGACGAAATCTACTCTTCGATTGAAACGATTGGTCACAAAGAGTTCAAACCTTCATCAAAAGAACCCATGATTATTTATATAAGAAAATCGCAGCTATCAATGAGCGGTAAAGGGAAAGGTATGAAGGAATTTAACGAAAAGGTTACCCTAAAAGATCCTACCATCAAAGGATATTATCCTTTCCGCCACGCCTGGGGATCTGATAGCAGGGATTTTATGGAGGCTTATTACTTTGACTCATTCGCAGACATAGAAAAATCCAACAAAAAGCAAGACGAACTAGAAAAAACGGCCTGGCCTAAAGAAGCTGACAGCAAAGCTTTTTTTGATGAATTAAAATTAGCATTCACAGGTGTTCACGGAGACTATATCTACCATAATTTACCAGAAGCTTCCAAATAAAAAAACTATACGCAAATAATACAAAAAACAGCCACAGATTAAAAAGATTCACACAGATTTCTTTAACACTTATGTATAAAATCAGTGTGAATCTTTTTAATCTGTGGCAAAAAAATCTTAGCACACTTTTAATGACTGCCATAAAAAACAATCAGCACAAATTACACTGTTCTATCAGTAATGCAATTTGTGCTGATTGTTTATAAATCTCTACATGAGTAAAAAACTTACTCTTCTATGTCTTTTGTTTCCTCAATTTCTTCTCCTTGTTTTCCTACTTTCACTTTTGGATTATCCTTAGTTCCTGTTACCGTCAGCGGAACTCCGATAATTCCAAACGGAGGTAATCCCAATCGCATTTTGATATTTAATTTACCGTCTAAACTTGATGTTCCCTCAATTCTTGGTCTGAAACCGGCAAACTTAAACTTAAATCTTTCAATGGTAATGATGTTGTTTTTTACTGTTGTTTTGATATTAACATTTGACAATTCGGGGTTTTTCATTTCCTCGTGATCCGTTTTACTACTAACCGCACCAAACATTTTCATTCCTTTTACTTTCACATTTTTCACAGAAATAACACCACCACCTATCAGCGAAGGATAAACAGGCATCATTTGCTGATCCAGCCTTCCTTTTATTTTGTAATCCAACGAAACAATTCCTTCGGCATTTTCGGCGGCACTGGCCATTTCTCTAAACATTTTCACTTGTTTATAAGCTCGTTTTATATCAAATTCTTTTGCATTGATTTGATATTCAAAAAGTGCTTTTTGTGGAGTGAGTCCTTCGTAAGCGGCATTCATCATCACATTACAACCAATTAAATTGAAGCCGGTATTTTGCATCAATATTTTTCCGTTTTTCATTTTTACAGCTCCTTTTCCGTCCTGTAAAGTCAGTCCCTGATAATTTATTTTATGAGCAGTGGCATAAAATTGTAAATCCAGATTATGCGGAACCAAAATCACTCCGCTCTGTTGAGCAGTTGGCGGTGGAGTTGCATTTGGTGTTCCATTTGTCGAAGCTTCCGGAGCTGTCGCAACGGCTGTACTTGACATAAACTCATCTACATTAATGTATTTTGAATTTAACGTAAATGCCCCTCTTAAAACTCCATTTTTAGACGAAATGAAATTAAATACATTTTGCAAATAACCATTCATTTTAAAATCAGACTCTCCATAGGATGCCAAAAACGTATTGAAAGACATTTTATCCTGATTGAATCTAAATATCCCTTCTTTAATCAGTAATGATTTAGGCAAATACTCTGTAACGACATTAATGTTTCGAACTTCAAGCGTTCCTTTATTATTCAATTTGGCGTAATTCCCTTTTTCAGCATCACTTTGGTTTCCAGTTAATTCCAAATCGGCTTTGACATAACCATCTACATCCAATCCTTTTTGAGAAAACACCTTGTATATTTTGCTGATATTCAAAACCCCTTTGGCTTTAATATCATAATTTAGATTATCAAAATTTTTCAAATCTGCTTTTACCCAAAAAGGTTCCCCTTCAAAAGTAAAACCTGCCGGATCCAATACAACTGAAAGGCCATCATAAGTTCCTTTTTGATTGTTTATTTTGGAAACGACATTGATATCAGTAATCGGATTTGGGTAATACGGTGTTTTCACAAATCCATTTTTCAAATCCACCGTTCCATTCGCATTTGGAAAAAGTCTTTGTTTTTTATCGAATTTCCCTTTGGCTTTCAAATCACTTACCAACATTCCTTTTAATTCTATATTCGAAACTCCAAGTGCGCGATTTAATTTCTCCAAATCAATTTTGGAATCCAAAACCAAATCAACGTCCGGAGCAGACAATCCATTCATTTTTAATTGAGTTTTCAGATAATTTTTCTCAATATTTAAAGATAAATTTCTGGCATCCACAATCAAAAGTTCAGGATTTAAAGAAGGTACTTTGGTCGAAATATCCATATTTAAGTTGGAAACGGGAAAAGCACTTTTTTTATAATTTACAAATCCATCTTTTACTTTAAAATCCAAATTCAAATCTGGTGCAATTTTTTTTGATGCAATGTATTCCCCTTTGAGCGTAAGCAATAAATCTATTTTACCATTTAATTCTGCATCTTTCAACCAAGTAATATATTTTGGCGGAAAAGCTGTGAAAAGCTCATAAAGATCACTTTTGTATGATTTTACAACAAAATCCATATTGTATCCATCTTTTAGGAAATCAAATTTCCCTTTAAAATCGACCAAAAGTTTATTAATTGATAAGTCATTTTCTTCAAAAACAAAAGAAAGCGAATTGGTATTAATTTTGGTAATCAATTCCCCATCGACTTTTTTATTCATCAAATAAGGCTCTTTGGCGTAAATTAAATTCAACTTACCGATTTTAATTTTCGAATGTAATTCAAATATAGCCTGACTCAAATCTCCATTTCCTAAATAATCAAACCCGAAAGCATCAATATGAACATCTGTAGACTGATCGTCATAAACGAGCTTACTGTTATTGATTTGAATTTCTTCTAATTTGATTCCTGTTTCAGACTCTTTTTCTTTTGCACCTGTTTCTTTTTCGCCTTTATAAACATTATAATTGGCTTCTCCTTTTTCATTCACTTTCACATTAATCAAAGAATTGGAAAGAAAAATTTCGTCAATTTTGATGGTTTTTCCAAAAACGAGACTGCTCAAATTGATTCCGAAAGCAACTTCATCGGCGGCAATAAATTTTTCATTTTGAAAAGGAGCCGACCCGTTTAATTTGAAATCGGTTAACGAAAGCGTTAATGAGGGGAAATGAGTAAAAAAAGAAACATTGGCATCTGTATAATTCAACTCGCCATTGAGTCTTTCATTGGCTGTTTTCTTTACCTGGTCCCTTATTTTATCCGAAAAAGCCAATGGCACGATAAACATCAGAGCCAATAAAACAACAAGAGTAATACCCACATATTTTAGAATCTTTAAACCTATTGATTTATAATTGGTAGCTGCCATATTTATTGTGATATAAATTAATTAAATTAAAAAGAAGTTTTACCCGTGTACGGTTTCATTTTTACCGTAATTAACAATGATCGAAGTTTCATACTCAATCCATTCTTTCCAACGCTTGTCTACATCAAAATTGTCTACATATTTTCTGGCAAAGCCAAGGAAAGTAGTATAATGTCCCGCTTCAGAAATCATTAAATCTCTATAAAATTTGGCCAATTCTGGATCTTCAATATTCTCTGATAACACTTTGAAACGCTCACAACTTCTGGCTTCAATCATAGCCGAAAACAGCAATCGATCCACCAAAGCATCTTTGCGGCTGCCGTCTTTTTTCATGAATTTAAACAATTCATTTACATAATGATCCTTTCGCTCCCTACCCAAGGTCAGCCCTCTGCTTTTTATTAAATTATGAACCAATTGAAAATGCTCCAATTCTTCTCTAGCAATCACCAACAACTCGGTCACTAATTCCTCTAACTCAGAATTATAAGCTATCAAACTAATAGCATTAGAGGCTGCTTTTTGTTCACACCAAGCGTGGTCAGTTAATATTTCTTCGATATTGGTTTCTACTATATTTACCCAACGTGGGTCTGTGGCTAATTTCAATCCAAGCATGACAACTAATTTAATCCTACAAAATTAGTGTTTTCTTGTCGATTTTCCCTTGAAAATAATGTTTTAACCATACAAATTGCATTATTTTGCACCATTATCATAAATAATCATGAATCATATTCAAACGGTTTTAATCATAGGTTTCGTTTGGCCCGAGCCCAATTCTTCGGCAGCAGGTGGCAGAATGTTACAGTTAATCACACAATTTCAGCAACAGGGCTATTCCATTACGTTTGCCAGCCCTGCCATGGACAGTGATTTTATGGTTGATTTGGCCGCCCTGAATGTGGACAAAAAAACAATTGCACTGAATTGTTCCAGTTTTGACATTTTTGTCAAAGAACTGAACCCAGCCATTGTATTATTTGACCGATTTATGATTGAAGAGCAATTTGGCTGGCGCGTTGCCGAAAATTGCCCGAATGCCCTGCGAATATTGGATACTGAGGATTTACACTGTCTACGGTCTGCAAGGCAAAAGGCGTTTAAAGCACATCGCGATTTTGTAATTACAGATACATTAAAAGAAGAAGTCGCCAAGAGAGAAATCGCTAGTATTTTGCGATGCGACTTGTCTCTAATTATTTCCGAATTTGAAATGGAATTATTAGAAAAAATCTTTAAAATAGATTCACAATTATTGTATTATCTACCTTTTTTACTCGAACCAATTTCACAATCTACCTTTGAAAAACTCCCCTCTTTTGAAGAAAGAAACGATTTTGTTTTCATAGGCAACTTTCTGCACGAACCCAATTGGAATGCGGTACAATATCTAAAAGAAAGCATCTGGCCACTGATAAGAAAGCAATTACCAAATACCAATCTAAATATTTATGGCGCTTATCCTTCCCAAAAAGCATTACAATTACACCAACCAAAAGATGGTTTTTATATAAAAGGTCGTGCAAATGATGCCAATGAAGTAGTCCAAAATGCAAGAATCGTTTTAGCACCATTGCGTTTTGGCGCAGGCATAAAGGGAAAACTGATTGAAGCCATACAATGCGGGACTCCCAGTATTACGACTAGCATCGGTGCCGAGTCGATGCAGGGAAATTTGCCTTGGAATGGTTTTATTACAGATGATGTGACCGAATTCACCAAAGCCGCAGCAGAATTGTACATGGATAAACAGCTTTGGACAACTGCTCAACAAAACGGAATTGCCATCATCAATCAACGCTATTCAAAAGAAAAGTTTGAAAATGATTTTGCCGCAAAAATTCAGTTTTTACTCGCCAACTTATCCCAACACCGTTTGGATAACTTCATGGGAGCATTATTACAGCATCACACTTTGACCAGCACCAAATACATGTCAAGGTGGATTGAAACAAAAAACAGTAAAGAGAAAAAAAATTAGCCAAAAGAGTCAGCCTTCAGAAAAATCGATATGTAATCATTTTAATCCGTGTCTCAATAAATTATTTTTTCATTTTTTTTTATTTTCTTAAAACACTAAATATTAGAGCGCTGACTATTTTTTTAAAATAAAAATCAAAAAAACTTTCGAAATGTTTTGCATAAGCGAAAAACCTGCCTATATTTGCACTCGCAATCACGAAATGATAGCAATCCAATAAAATAGGGCGATTAGCTCAGCTGGTTCAGAGCACCTCGTTTACACCGAGGGGGTCGGGGGTTCGAACCCCTCATCGCCCACAAAACTTCTCAAGGAATTGAGAAGTTTTTTTTTGCGGTAAATTTTTCTTACTTTTATTTGTCGAAAATAAATAATTGTTAAATACACACTTAACTTGTAAAAAATTGAGATTGTGTTTCGTACTTTTAAACTCAAATAAAATAAAAGTACTGACATAAATTAACATCAATTTTTATGAAAAATAAAAGAATGAAAGCATTATTGCTCATTGGATTTCTAATTATAAACACTGTCATCAGAGCGCAATCTGTTTCAACGGCCGAAGAGGATATTACAAAAGCAAAAGAGTGGATTACCTCTTTATCATTAAATGACAGCTCGAAGGAAAATAGATTAATACAAGTAGTTGCTACTCATCTTTCCACAATAAAAGATTGGCATAATACCCACCCCGCCTCTACAGTTCCTGCGGGAATTAATCCTCTGGACGGGAAGCCTCTTTCAGAACTTCATCGGCAAATTATTGCAGATTCGGCAATACCTTCTACAACTCATGAAAGTTTAATGAGTGGGTTAAGAAAAGATTTAAGCGAAGACCAAGTAGCTTTGGTTTTAGACAAATACACTATTGGAAAAGTAGCTTTCACGATGAAAGGCTACCAATCTATTGTTCCTGATATGACAGCTACAGAAACTGCTGAAATTCAAAAATTATTAGAAAAGGCTCGTGAACAGGCAGTGGATTATAAGAGCATGAAAGAGATATCGGCTATTTTTGAAATTTATAAAACCCAAGCTGAACAATATTTAAACAACCACGGTCGTAATTGGCGTCAGATGTATGGTGATTATACCAAAAAAATTAAGGCAGAAAAAGAAGCCAAGAAACAAAAGTAGACTTTTGTCTCAAAACCAAAAAAGGGCTGTCCAAAAGTAATTTTCCGGACAGCCTCTTGATGTGATATCTAATAAGGCCTTGAGTATAATTTTTCCCTAAACTGCCTCTATTCCACTTTTATTTCTATGGCTTTCGCCAAAATATCGATCCCCGTTGAAGCTTTTAACTGAATATTTTCTTTCTTTCCGTTAGATTGAATAATGGCGATACATTTACCATTAAATACTTTGCAAGAATTGGCTTTGAACGAATCCCAACCTGCCTGATAACCATTGTCAACTCCAACTAATTTTCCGCCACCTATCACTTCAAAATCGATTAGATTATTGGCGTTTGGCACTAAGTTTCCGTCTTTATCAGTTATAGAAACGGTTACGTAAACCAAATCATAACTGTCATTTTTCAGGGTTTTCTTGTTGGCTACTAAAGCAATTTTCGAAGCTTCTCCAGCTGTTTTGATTTCTTTTTCCAAAACAACTTTTCCCCCTTTTCTAGAAATGGCTTTTATTGTTCCGGGTTCGAATTTTACACGCCATGAAATGTGTAAATCGTCATTTTGCTTGGATTTTTTACCCAATGATTTTCCGTTAAGGAACAATTCGACTTCATCGGCATTGTTGTAATACGCCCAAACATCGACTTCCTGTCCAGCCGTCCAATTCCAGTGAGGAAAAATATGCAAAACGGGTTTGGTCGTCCATTCACTTTGGTACATATAATACACATCTTTGGGAAAGCCAGCCAAATCAATAATTCCGAAGTACGAACTCCTTGCAGGATAAGGATACGGATCGGGTTCCCCAATATAATCGAATCCTGTCCAGATGAAAGTTCCCGCCATAAAATCCTGTTTTTTGATGGTTTTCCAATTGTCTTCGTGAGTCGCTCCCCAATAGGATTTCACCTGATCGTAAGCCGAAACAGTCCAATCGGCATTGCCATCAAACGGAGCACCATATTTGGGTGGCCAAGTTTTTATCACATCCGAAGGTTGGTCATAATGTCCACGGGTTTCGAGCGCCGAAACACTCTCGGAAGCGAGTATCTTTTGCCCTTTGAAACGAACTGGAAAATCTTTGTAATCTTCGTGTTTATAATTGAATCCCAACAAATCCAAAGCACCCGATTGGTAAATAAAATTTTTCTCAATAACATTTTCAGTCAAAGCGCTCGTTACGGGACGCGTTTTGTCTAGCGATTTAACAATTTGTGCCAATTCTCTAGTAATCGCAATTCCGGTGCTGTCAAATTGCTCACGGATTTCATTTCCGATACTCCACATCATCACCGACGGATGGTTGCGGTCTCTTTTGATAAAATCTTCCAAATCCTGTTTGTGCCACGCATCCCAATCTTTGTGGTAATCGTTGGTTACTTTTTTCTTTTTCCAAACATCAAAAGCTTCGTCCTGAACAATAAATCCCATCTCGTCGCACAACTGCATCATTTCCAACGAATGTGGATTATGTGCCATTCGGATGGCATTAGCTCCCATTTCTTTCAGGATTTTCAGTTTTCTTTTTACGGCGTGAATATTTTCCACAGCCCCCAAAGCGCCGTTGTCGTGATGCAGACAAACGCCTAATATCTTTGTTGGTTTTCCATTCAATGAAAATCCTTTTTCGGCATCAAAACTGAAGAATCGGAAACCCAATGGAGTTTCATAATTGTCGATTAATTTTGAATTTTCATAGATTCTCGTCAGCACTTTGTACATATATGGATTTTCAGTATCCCATAATTTTGGCTGATTAACGGTTAAATTATGAACCTTTTTTGCAGAAGTTTTTGGCTCAAATTTTTCTATAGAAGTGCTGTTTGCAACCTCAACATTGTTTGCATTTACTATTGAAGTTACCAGTTTGAATTCTTTTGCGGAAGCGTTTTCATTGTCAATAGTAACCTCACAATTAACGCTTGCTTTTTGTGCAGAAACCTCCGGAGTCGTTACATAAGTTCCCCATTTGGCCACGTGCAGTTTCTCGCTGACAACTAATCGCACATTTCTGTAAATTCCCGATCCCGTGTACCATCTTGAATTGGGCTGCGCATCATTATCAACTTTGACAGCGATAACATTTGGTTTTCCAAAATACAAATATTGGGATAATTCATAACCGAAAGAAATATATCCGTTCGGGCGAATTCCCAACGAATGTCCATTTATGAATACTTCACTGTTTTTGAAAACACCATCAAATTCGATTGAAATGGCTTTGTTTTTCCAATTGGCAGGAATGGTAAAAACTTTGCGGTACCAACCTTTTCCAGCTGGCAAGAATCCTTGCGCTTGTTTTGTTTTACTGTCTTTATCAAATGCTCCTTCAATGCTCCAATCGTGAGGCAAATTCAAAGTTCTCCAATCAGCGATATTGAAATTAGCATTTATTGCCTGAGGATAATCCCCTAGTTTAAAATTCCAGTTTTTATTAAAATCCTCAACGATTCGGGCTTTTTTAGTTTGGGAAAAACTTGCTATTGAAAGCAATAATACCAATACGATTCCTGTTTTTTTTACCATTGTAATTATTTTTTTTCAACCATATAAGGCATATAAGGTCATTTAAGGAAAACTTAAACATATAACTTATATGAACTTATATGCCTTATATGGTTTAAATCCATCTCAATTTTTAATTATTTTGTACACTCAAATAGAGCCGATTTATTTTAAAAACTTATATGACTTATATGTTTTTAAATATTTACTGAAACTCAAAAGAATCTAGTAACAATCCCTGCATATCCTCTGATTCTAATGTGATTGTGTACGTCCCTGCGTTGATATAACCGCCTGATGTTGTATTCAAAACTTTCCATTTTTCGGGCGAAGGAGGAAACTCAATCGTATCGTTTCTCATCAAAATTCCGTAAGCATCTTCCATTTTGAATTTGACTTTTAATGGTGTTTCATTTCGATTCATATATCGGAAACGCATCAGGTAAATCCCGGCTACTCCAGGTTTTACTTCAAACTGAATGCTGTTTTTTGTTTTTTGTGTAAACTCAACATAATCGCTCTTTTTAAAATTAGCCTTCTGAATTCCCGATCCATCCGTTTTGGCAGTTTCGGCTTCAATAAGCACCACAGGACGCGAATCGTCTTTTTCGCCCATATCATACGTTGGAACCACAGCAACAGAACTCAAACTTTCAAAATTTTCGAAAAATACTTTTTCGCCCTTTTTTACTTTTTTCTGAAAAACAGTAAACTCAATACCTTCTGAATTTCTAGCCGAACCTTCTATTTCTTTATATCCAGGAATTGAATCTTTTGGTTTCCGAGGCACTAAAAGATAAATATCAGAATCTTCTTTGGTCTCAAAAGAACCTGTTGTTTTTGCATTGACAGGAAACTGCAAATACTCGGCACCAAAAACCTCCGAAGGTAATTTTGTAAAAAAAACATTCCCATTCGAATATTGCACCGAATTTATATCAAGCCAAGAATCTATTTTGCAAGCTGTTTTATCCTCTGTATCAATAACGACATTCTGAATATTTCCTGAAGATGCAGGCGCTCCTTTCACTGTTTTGTCTTTGGTCGCAATGGCTATTGCCGAAATAATTGCCTGACTCGCTTTTACATTTGGAAACGAAATCACAATTTTCCCATTTTTACTTTTTACAACAAAAGTTTTCTTCAATGCCTTGTCGTGCCCAACCTGATTCCAAATATCAAAATCTTTTAAAACCACTTTATCATTAATAGCCACATCAAACAAACGCCAGCCTTTGCAATCCAATCCGCCACCAGTTCCGTACCAAGGTTCGATGAAATACAATTCCACCAAATATTCTCCATCTGGAGCTGGAAATTCGTAACGCAGTTTGTCGATTCCATATCTAAAATCCTGAAATAATTTCCAATCATTTGTCCCCGCAATTGGATCGAAAGTACTTCTTTGACTCGCATAAAAATCAGGAAGCTGTTTGAAATTATCTGTCCAAGACAAAGAACCCCAAGTCCCATCGCCACTTTTATGCACATCCGCCTGCCAGGTATTCCCAAAAGCATCTGTCATTTGGCCACCTCCGCAATTTACTCTGTAGATATAATTATAGTCTTTTGCTGGTTTTAAAAACACATCATTCTCTGTTTCCAATACGCTGAAATTAGGTGCTTTCGGTAAACCGTTCAATATGATATAATCTTTGGCCACAGCTTTTCCGTTTAAATAACCAACAGCGTATAAAACATTATACTTAATCATGACATTATTCCATTGAAAATGCTGACCCAAGCCTGGATTTTTAAGTCTGCCCAGTGATGTTTTATCCACATTATTGAACAATTCCACCTCATCACAATTGGAATACACATCAATTCCGCTTTTAATTCCGGCAGAAGCCCAACGATTTGTCCAAGTATGCGAAACGATATACACCATCGGGTTGGTTTTGTTCGAAACATAATTGGCTCGGTACATATAATAAGCGTCCAGAGGTTCTCCCCAAATACTGAAAAGTCCTTTGTAATTTACAGGCCCCACTTTGTCTATATCCCTGAATCCTTCGCCGTTTTGAACGCGTCCCGGATTTTCGTGCGAGGCAAAAAGCCAGTTGAATTGCCCAGCGATTTTATCTTTAACCGACTCGGCTTCGCGAACTTTTATTTCCATTAATTGGGAAAAACGGTTTTCGCTCAATGTCCCTTTTTGGTCAAATTCGCCTTCGGTATGTAAATCGTGTGAACGCCATGCGCCGTATTCTCCATTTAATAATTGTTTGCTCATTTCGACATCGTAATTAAACGGATCGCCACCATAGGTTCCCGACCAGTTTTGCACGACATTCCAGTCGGTTCCTTCTCCTCCGTTGCAGGTTGTAACAATGCGTTGTGAAGCTGACATCGGATCCATTTCTCGAATGATTTTGGTGCATTCTTCGGCAAATGCAGCCGGAATCGTGCTCTCGTTTTGCAATCCCCACATCACAACTGAAGGACTGTTTCTGCGTTCTTTAATCCATTCACGCAATAAGGTTTTGAAATTCTCTTTGAATTCGGGAGTATCGTACCAAATATGCGCCGAAAACTGGCTCCAAAACAAAATACCATTTTCGTCTAATTCCTTCTGATATTCCAAATTATGTGGTTGATGCGCTTCGCGAAAGGCATTGAATCCGCTGGCTTTTATTTGTTCAATTCTCGAATGGATTTGTTCTTTCGAAAACGAATGACTGTTCCCTATTAAATGTTCGTATTCACAGGTTCCGTTAATAAACAATGGCTCATCGTTGATAAAAAAACGATTGTCTTTTCCATCTCTGCTCACCGGCCAGCTTACCCAACGAATTCCGTAAGGTGTTTTTAGCTCATCAATTTTTTTCCCTTTTTCTAAAATAGTGGTAACCAATTGGTACAAATAAGGATTGGCTGGCGACCATAATTTTGGCTGTAAAATTTCGGGGAGCGATTGTGCTATTTCGTTTGTTTTACCTACAAAGCTGTTCGTTTCACTTTTTGAAGTAGCAACTTTTTTTCCGTCTTTGTCATAAAGAGTATTTACTATTGTTAAATACCTGTCCGATTTTCCGTAGTTTTTGATTTCGGCGGTAACATTTAAAACAGCTTTTTCTTTGGAAGTTGCTTTGTCATTCCAAATATGGACACCAAAAGGTTCTATCCGAATGGCATTGGTAACGACCAAAGTCACCGGTCTGAAAATCCCCATCGGTTGTGAACCTTCTGAAAATCCCCACTCGCCTGAACAACCTCCGCAAACCCAAGGCAAATCGGCGATAAATGACGGATGTGAAGCTTTGACTACTATATTATTTTCTTTTTCGAAAGAAACAGCATTGGTTATATTTAGTGTAAAAGTGGTTCTCCCGCCTTTATGTTCACCAACTTTTTTTCCGTTTACCCAAACAGTAGCATAGGAACTTACTCCTTCAAAAAAAAGGAAAAGCTTTTTTGAAGCATATTCTTTGTCTAGTTTTAATGTTTTGTGATACCAGGCTATTCCATGCAGATTGCCATGTTTTGTTCTTCGGAATCCGTAATACTGATCCCAATTGTGAGGAACGTTTACTTTTTCCCAGTCGGCGTTTGTCTTTAGGTTTTTTACAAATGTTTCTTCTTGTGACGGATTATCTAAAATGATTGTTTCCCAAGAAGAATTAAGCGAAACTTCTTTACGGAATCCCGCTGATTCCTTATTGCTTTGGCTAAATACCATGCAAAAACTTGAAAAAAAACTAACTATAAAAAAAACTGCTTTCTTCATACTTTTTCCTGAACCTATTTTTTAACCATATAAGGCATATAAGGTCATTTAAGTGTTTCCTCAAAACAGACCTAACAGGTTTTTAAAACCTGTTAGGTCTAACTTTACTTATTGGTTTGCGTGAGGGATAGTAGCGGCATCCTTTTGTGGCGGGGTTCGCCACAAAAGAAATAGCGAATAGCCCGGACCCGTAGTTTTTACGGAGGGTCACGCCCACATTATTCTAATAAAACAACCAATCTACTGCTCCTTTTTCGCCTTCGTCAATATAACCCACATCCCGGGTTGTAATGGTTTGGTTCGCATCTATAAAGCCTAAAATCAAGACTCTTCCTTTGCCCAAATCCAATTTGTTTTCACCGGGCTGAAAGGTATAAGTGTGAACGTTTATTCGTGGTAATTCTTTTAAATTCATTGCGCTTGCCAAAATCACTTCGGCCTGACCATAAGCATTTCCGGCGGCATCGGTCTCCAAACTTGGCGGAAATAAAAATCTTTTTTGGTCAGAATTGAAATAACCAACAACCAGTTTTACCGCTTTAGTGTTTTTGAATTTCAGATGCGTTCCTTTTTCGTTTTGCTCCGTTTCGTCGAATGCAATTCCTTTTAGATTCTGCAATTCGGGAGCTACTTTTGTAAATTCCGAAATTGGTGTGTTATATACTTTTGTTCCATTTTTGACTGCATAAGCTCCTTTGCTTTCGCTCAACAAAGTCACTTCGGCAGTTTTCCAAGGTTTGCCATCTTTGGTTACAATTTTACCGTCTTTTGAGGATTTCAGCAGCTCTAGATTTCGTTTAAAATTAGCCAACTCACGTTCGTAATGTGGCAGTAATTCGGCCCAGGTTTTGTTATTTCCATCGTCTCCTCCAATTGGGATTCGGCGTTGTGCGGTCTGCATACTGTTGGCGTACAAATAATGATCTTTGGTCAAATTAACCAAAGTTTGATAACATTCAATGCTTTTTTCCAAATGTGGCAAGGCTTTGTCCAAATCCGAAATATCATTAGAATAACTGTAACGCAAAACCAATATGGCCGCTTTTACTTTTTCCGAAAAGAAATCGGCAAAAGCTTTATAAGCATGCATATCGTTTTTCAGACGCAGAAATTCTTCTTTGTCTCTGGTTACGCTTGCTTCGGCTTTGTCAATTGCTTCAACTGCCAATCTTCCGTGTTCTGTGATTTCGGCAATAATTTGCGTTGGTAATTCACCCACATGCGGTTCTTTGTTCCATTCTTTTTTGGCATACTCCAAAAGTAATTCGCCCACTGGCCCACAAGATTCGTGGAAACCTGGATATACACGCCATTTCGACGGATTCACTAGTTGGCTTTCAAACATTCCTAATAATAAAGTCTGACGGTTTCCTTCGGTGATTCCAAAACGTCTTAACGTTTTTGGAGCAATTTCTCCCGCTTCTTCATAAGCTTTTCGGATGTTATTTGAAGCTTCTTCATTGGTTCCATATTTATCTGTCAGCAACTGAGCCCAATACTTAATTTCCTGATCTCTATCTCTTTTGCAATTCCAAGCGTATCTTGCCCAGGCTTTGTACCAAATCCAATCGCGATCCATTTCAAGTAATCGTTCGCCTGTTTTGGTTTTATCTGCCGTGTAAGGCCAGTCCCAGTAAGATGCTTGGGGATATAAATGCAACGCATTGGCTCCGTGGGCAGTGTGCATTGCATTCACCGTTTTCTGGATAAAGTCCGGAGATCCGTAACGGAAAGGTTCCAAATTTGCCAAAATATGTACGTTTTCGATATGAATAGAACCCAACGAACTCAGCTGTTTATGCGTTTCTCCCCAAGGCCCGCCAGGCGTATAAGTGGTCAAAGACTCGCCATTATACTTACTCATCGTATACAAATTTTTGTAAATAGGCAATGCTTTTGCCATTACAGCAGGCGCATCGGTATCGTGAGATCTCAAAATAATTGGCGGTTCCTGCGTTTGTCCTAAGGCTTTCATTCCATCCTGAACGCCCGGAATAATGGTTTTGGTGAACCATTCCACATCATCATCAATAGTGTTGATGGCTTCTCCCAGACAAACCAACAATCCTACATTTGGGTATTTCTCTATAAAAGCGGCGATTGATTTCCTTGTGTAATCGGCTATTTCGGGAGTGATTGGACGTGAACGATCCTGCGTTTTTATACCATAATGCTCCGCAAAAGGTTTTGAAACGATGATGTTATAAAACATTTGAATTACCCAAATTCCTCTTTTGTTGGCTTCTTCGGTTAGGAATTTGAAGATTTCTTCATTTTTTTTGAAATCCTCTTCACTTACTTCAAGCGCAAAGGGATAATCTTTTAGTTTCACCAAAGAAGCAAAAGGGTGTCCATTCCACAAATACAAAGAATTCAGACGGTTTTCGACCATCATATCCAGATATTCTGTCCAGAGTTTTTTATCATAAAACCAAGGAAAAGATTCTGGTGTATATGGATATTCATAAACATCTCTTCCGGGAAGATAAACCGGTTTTTGGAGTCCGATGCAAGAACCTCTCAGCACCATTTCGGGACTGTCTTCTATATTTATTTCTGATGGAATTTCGCCTGAAGATTTAATACGGTCAGTCAATTCTAAAGCACCATATAACACGCCAGTAGCATCTGTTCCTTCGATGAAAATAAAGTTCTTATTAGAACGGATTTGGAAACCTTCTTTTTTTGTCAACTTGCTGTCATCAATAACAGTATTTTTGGAATTTTGTTTCCAAAAATCGGTTCCTTTTTCACCAATAATGATTACTTTGTCGTTCGATTTTTTTGGTGCTTTGTCTACAAAAGCCACTTTGAACCCTTTGGCAGTTACCGCTTCTGACAATTTTTGTGCTCCGAATTCTGTTCTTGGCGCATTGGCATCACGAACGATTGTGATGTTTTGCGCTGTAGCAAAAGTGGCACATAATCCTAAAAAAAGTAAGCTTAAATATTTCATTGTGTTTTTATTTTATTAAACAATCCCGCCAAGTTTGTCATTCCGAGGAACGAGGAATCTCATCACAGTTAATCAAGTATTAAGGATTCAGCATACTGAGATTTCTCCTTCGTCGAAATGACAAAAATGAGGAAACATATTTTCTAATTCTGAAAAATTTTCTTCAAATAAGCAACATTTGCACCGTAATTTACCTTTACGTTGTGCACTTGTGTCACATCTCGCGAACGCTCTACAATAAGCCAGCCACTCCATTTCATTTCGTCTAGTGTTTTTTTGATTTTTGGGATATCAATGGCTTTATCATTTTCTAACCAGACATTATCCGTATTGGAAGCGTGAATTTGTGCCAAATGTTTTTTGCCCAAAATCTTTAACTCGGTGGCAATGTCCCTTCCATTATCAACCGCATTCGCAAAATTGAACGAACTTTTAATGTGTTTTGAACCTATTTCTTCCAATAGTTTTTTCTCCTCCGTCGCGTTCAGTGACGTTTCAATAGCGATAACGCCTCCAATTTTCCCGACTTGTTTTCCAGCCCATTTTAGTCTTTCAACAACTATTGGACGCAATTCTGGATTTTTAGACAAATCACATTGAGTCCCCAATGGCAGGTAAGCGACTTTGACATTCATGTTTTTCATGGTCATGATACAGTCATCAACCATTTGAGTCACTGTTTCTCTTTTTGCAAAAGACTGTGCATAAAAACCGGACATCGCAATCGAACTGATGCCAACATTCAATTCTTTGGATGCATCCAAAAACTTTTGTCTTTCTACAGGGTCACCCAATTTGCTATCAAAAGTGGGACGATTTCCCAAACCTCCCATATCGAGTTCAATTCCGTCTGCCTTTATTTCGCCAGCTAATGCAAAAGCGCCGAGTTTTTGCCTTTTTAAAATCATCCAATCGCAAACTGCCACTTTATATTGTTGCTTTTTTGATGATTGTGCAGAAATTGTACCATTGAAAGTACCGCACAAAACAGCAAGAAATAAAACAATATCGTTTCTTTTAAAATAAGTTGACTTCATATTCCTTTATTTTACCATTAAGATATTAAGAAAATTAAGCGTTACACTTAATAAAACTTAATATCTTAATGGTTCATTTATAATTTTACTCTTCTTATTTTTGACTTTAAGACATTTAGAAAATCAAGCCTTACACTTAATCTTCTTAATATCTTAATAGTTCATTTATAATTTAATCTTCCTCTGCTTTCACAGCTTTCACAACCTTTCCTTCTTCACCAGGCCAGATTCCGTTTTTGATTGGAAGAGCCACCAATTTGCTTGGATCAATTTTTACATATTTCAGTTTTTCTCTTCTCCAGGTGTAAACAATATGAACCATTCCGTCTGAACTCTGAATCATAGATGGATAAGAATATTGACTGATTTTTGAATCTTCCAAAACCAAAGCAGCATTCCAATGGATTCCATCATTAGAAATCGAAACATTAAGTGGTGTTCTTGGCCCTTTGGCTTCGGTTCCGGGAGGCAAAACGTGGTTGTAAACCAATAAATGCTTTCCGTTTTTAAGCGTTACAGCATCCGTTCCAGAGTTGTTATTTGGCAACCCAATCAACTCTAAATCTGACCAGGTTTTTCCGTTATCTTTAGAAAAAGTGCTGAAAATAGCTCTGTTTCTGGTTCTTCCAATCGCCTGAATACTTCCGTCTTTATGGAACAGAATACTAGGCTGGATGGCATTGATTTTTTGTTTTCCTCTTGACAAAGTATCGCCCATAACCCAAGTCTTTCCGAAATCTGGAGTAAATTCCATACGGAGTCTCCATCCATCGCCTTCTATACTGGAAGGACACAAAAGCGTTCCGTTGCTCAATAAAACCGGTTTGTTTTTGATTGGCCCCAAGAAATCTTTGCTTGGCATATTTTTGGCTTCAGACCAGGTTTTTCCACCATCTGAAGAAGTTCTAATTACACCCCACCATTCCGCTGGTTTTGGTCCTATTTTATAAAACAACATCAAATCTCCACCCGGAATTTGGTACAAAACAGGATTCCAAGTTGGAAATCGTGTGCCGTCTGGCATTACTCCATCGGCTACTTTCACTCCTTCAGTCCATTTATCAGTCCCTTTGGGTTTTATAGCTACATAAATACATACATCCGGATTTCTTTCTGCAGTTCCTCCAAACCAGGAAGCCACTAAATCTCCATTGGTCGCTTCCACAATCGTCACTGCATGACAGGATGGATAAGGTGCTTTGTCGTATATAAATTCATCTACCAGAATTCCTTCTTTCCATGTCTTTTTTTCCAAAGAAGGTTTACAACTTCCCAAAAGCAACAGTCCAAAAAGGGTAATAGTTATGTGTTTGAGTTTCATTATTTATTTTTTTTATATTATCAGATAAAATTAAACACCAAAAAAATGGTGCACTTCTACATATTAAGTGTAAAAATAACACTAAAAAAATAACGAAGTAACCTGTACCGTCCTGTGTTGAAAAAAATTGACATAAATTTAACATCAAAACTTTGATTTACAATAAAATACACAAAGTTTTATAAATTATTTTACATTCAAAATATAGGTGCCAGACGGTAAATTCAAGACAAGATTATTTTTTTCAATTTTAAAAAAAGTTGAAAGCTGAGTTAGTTTTTGATTATTCACCATCACAGATGAAGCATTATTTGTTGGCAAATAAACTACCGCAGAACTGTTTGCTGGAATGGTAATTTTCCATTCTAAAGCACTTTTATTTTTCTTCCAATCACTTTTTATCAGACCGTAAATCGATTCATAAGAAGCATTTACATAAGTCAGTCCCGCATTGAAATCCGGTTTCATAATGATTTGTTTAAAGCCCGGCGTTTCGGGATTGCTCTTGATTCCCGCCATATTTTCGTAGTACCAAATCAATAAATCACCCAAAAGCATTACGTGATTTTGCGAATTCATTGATGGGTCTGCGGTGTTTCCGTTCCATAATTCCCAAATGGTCGTAGCTCCATTTTCGACCATAAATCCCCAACTTGGATACGTTTTATTCGAAGCTAATTTGAAGGCCAAATCTCCTCTGCCAAAATTTGTCAGTGTTCGCATCAAAAACTGCGTTCCGATTACTCCCGTACTGATGTGCCCGTTTTTGTTTACTTCAATTTCGTGTACCATATTTTGGAAAACTTTCTCTTTTATATCTTCAGGAACGATTCCGAAATACAACGGCAACAAATTGGCTGTAACCGTATTATTCGCATACGTATTGGTCGCAGCATTAAAAAATTTGGTATTAAAAGCTTTTTTGATTCGCACTGCCAAATCATCGTAATACGCAATATCGGATTCGGCATTTGAGATCTTGGCAAACTTTTTCATGATGCCTAAAAGCTGATAATAAAACGCACTCGACAACAATTGTCCGTCCGTTAAGCGGGCTGGATCTTTGGAACGAATCAACTCTAATGATTCCGGCGGAACGCACCAATCGCCATATTTATCCTTGTCCATTAAATCATTTTGCAGATAATTTTCCTCCATGTACACCATCCATTTTTTCATGGAATGATATTGTTTTTTAATCACTTCCTGATCACCAAATTGCTGATACAACATATCGGCAACCGTGATATACGTTCCCGGCCAGGTCACATTATCACCGTAATAACGCCAAAAAGCCGGCGCCACATCAGGCAACCCTCCGTCTTGCGTTTGAGAATATTTAATATCATCAAGCCATTTGGCATACAACGTTTGGTTGTTGAACAGAAAACTTTCTCCATAAGCACCCGTCGTTCTGTCTCCCAACCAAGGCTGACGCTCGTTTCGTTGCGGACAATCGAGAGGCATTCCTTTGTAATTTCCGCTGATTCCCCACCATGCATTTTTGAAAATCTGGTTCATAGTCGCATTTGAAGATTCAAAAGTTCCGGTGGTTTTCATATCATCGTAAACCACTTTTCCAACGAAATTATCCAAAGTTGGCTTACCCGGAAAACCAGAAATTTCTACAAATCTAAAACCGTGAAATATAAATCTCGGCTCCCAAATTTCTTCACCTTCACCTTTCAGCGTATAAATATCAGTCGTTTTTGCATCACGCAAATTGGCAATGTACAACGAACCATCGGCCTGCAACGACTCGGCAAATTTCATCGTGACTTGGTCGCCACTTTTTCCTTTTATTTTCAGTTGCAACCAGCCCACCATATTCTGCCCCATATCAAGAATGTAAGTTCCTTTCGCAGTCGCTTTAATCGAAATTGGTTTTACCTCGCCTTTAATTTTCATATTCGGCGTCATTTGCGCTTCATAAAAACCGCCCGGTTCCTGAACATATCTCGCATTTACCCAGTTTTTATCATCAAAATTGGTCGTGTTCCAGCCTTTCATTTCCTTGCGGGCATCGTATTCCTCGCCGTCATATTCATTGTTAGCCAAAATCGGTCCTTCGGTGGTCAGTTTCCAAGTGTCATCTGTTCTAATGACTTCACTCGTTCCGTCGGTATATTCGACAAACAACTGCAAAGCCATTTTTGGCAAACCAAATGATTTGATTTTATACGGCTTGTAATCCTGACGCATCGCAAAAAATCGTCCGTTTCCTAAAATCGTTCCCAACATATTTTTGCCTTCTTTCAGTTGAGAAGTCACATCAAAAACATTGTATTTTACGTTTTTGGTGTAATCCGTCGGAACAGGCGCCAAAACTTGGTCACCAATTTTATTTCCGTTAATATACAGCTCGTACAAGCCCATCCCCATAATATACACCTTGGCGTTTTTGACCTGTTTTTTTAGATTGATTTCTTTTCTCAAATAACGTGCTGACAACTTTGAGAATTGAGAAATACTATCGTCTTTCGACAATTTTTCATACCCAATCCAACGAGTCGATTTCCAGTCGGCATAGGTTAAAATCCCGATGCTGAAATGTGCATTTTCTATTGATTTTGCTTCTCCTTTATTCGTAAAAACGATTACTTTCCAAAACGCATTTTGTCTATCTTTTAACTTTTTTCCTTTATAAACAACATTAACCGATTCATCGCTGTTTACTTTTCCGCTATCCCATAAATCGGCTTTGTTCGCGTTCAGGTTTTCCAATGTCGAAGCGATTAGAATTTGATAGGCGGTTTGTTTTACATCATTCACATCCGACTTTATCTGCCAGCTCAAACGAGGTCGCAAAACATCAATGCCTTCGGGATTGTTCAGCATTTCGCATTGCAGATTGGTAACGCTGATTTTGTTTTGGGCTTTCGCCAAAGAAAAACAGACCGACGCAATTAGAATGAATGTAGATAAAAATATTTTTTTCATAGTTGTATTTTTTGTCACTGCTTTAAAAGATTCTTATACTTTTTTCTGAGAAAGTCTGCGAAGTCTGCGTGCTAAATTTTTTCGCACAGACTTCGCAGATTTACGCAGATTTTTTATTCTCATTTTTGTCAATTCATACAAATGGGAAGGAAAACCCGTAAACAATTTAATTCGAAACTATTCGCTCCAATTTCTCAGAAACAGCAATTTCCTTTCCGTTTTTAAAAATTCTAAAGCCTTTTCCTTTATGATATTTCTCTCCGGTTTTATCCCAAAGAATTGTGATGATATTTCCGTGGTACAAGACATTATCCAAACAAAACCAATCCCATTTGTCCTGCGGAATCAACGGATTTGCCTCAATTTTTTCATCGGCTCTCGGGCGTAAACCAACCAATCCCGTAATCACCAAATCATTAAAAGTTGAGTGATTATAATAACGGCTTCGCTCCCTTTCGCCCATTAACCAATAACCTGTGGTTTCATCTAGATACTCTCCCAAATAAGGTTTTCCGTGAAAATACTGTGATTCTACATACAAACTCATTTGCTTAAAATAATCGGTTTTGGCAACAAAATTCTGATCGTAATTATTCAAAACATTTGCCAGAGCCGTCAAAGTCTGCGAACTCGCAAAAGGCCAAATCGCTCCGTCCCATTCACAAGTTCCGGTTCCGTGCGTTCTAAAACGTGGACTTCTTCGTTCTGCTGTTGTCAAACCAAAAGGCGCCGAAAACCCTTTTTCATCCTTAATTTGTTCCCAAGCTTTTTCGAAACCTTTGTTTTTTTCTGGTAAATTAAAATACCAAGGAATAAATCCAATCGCTTCTCTCACCTGAGCCAAAGTATCTTTCTCTGTAAAAGTTTCAAAAAACTCCGCTTTCGAATTCCATAATTTGGTTTCAACCAATTGTTTCAAGTCATTTGCTTTGACTTCAAATTTTGCTTTCACATCTTTATCACCTTTCATTTCGGCCATTTTTGCAATCGCCACAGCATTTCCATACATATAACTGTTGATCGTCGGACGCGCATTTTGTACTTTTCGCCCGCCACTCAAGGATTCTTCCATTCCGTCTTTTACATCATGTTGCCAAAACAAACCATCTTTGCGCTGACGGTCTTTTTCCCAAACCGCATAATCGGTAATCATGTCCGGATACATGTCCAACAAAAACGTTTTGTCATAATTCACCAAATATCGGTTGTACAAAGCATCGGCTGTCCAGCTGCTAAATTTGTATAATTTGTTCATTGGTTTTCCGTCGTTCCCGCGGTACCATAATTTTACATCTTGCTCAATGTATTGCGGGTCGTGCACCCAACGGAACTCATTGATGTGATGTCCAACCGCACAGGCAATCATATTATACTTGTCGGCATAGGAACGGTCCACCAAAAACTCAGTAATTGCAAATCCCTGTGGCGTTTTCTTGATGTGTTTACGTGCGCTCCACCAACGGAAATAATAAATCTCCTCAAAGTTTTGCTGTGGACATTCAAACAACGGAACGTTCTTTTTCATCCAAGTCCACGCACTGTCATTTGGAATCACAAATTTCAAATTCTCGTCTTCCATCGCGTTGAAATAATCAACATAATGCTTGTAATTTTCGGCTTTTAAAATGACTGCTTGGCTTTTTTGCGAATGTCCTGATCCTGATTTACAACTGCTGTTCAAAGCAGAAATCAGAATTACAAAAGCTATTATTTTGTATTTAAAATTCATATTCAAATTATTTTAATTTTTTGGGCGTGCCCCTTCGTGAAAAACTTCGGGTCGTGCTGTACGTTCCCGCTTTTTTTCTTTGCATAGCCCAGGGTTTAAACCCTGGGCTATGCAAAGAAAAAAGAGCTCCACTGCCATCACTCACGCGGACTAACAATCCTATTTCTTCTCCTGCAAGGTCTTTTTTGACCTTGTAGGTTTGATATTTTTTCTTCCCTTTTTGTCATTCCGACGGAGGAGGAATCGCATCCCATATTCCACAACAATGAGTGCTCAACTTGTGTGATTCCTCCTCCGTCGGAATGACAAACTAGACTCAACATCTAGACCTAACAGGTTTTAAAAACCTGTTAGGATTACGAAATCAACAGATTCAACAATTTGTATAAATCTGTGTAATTTGTGTTTCCTTTTTTTAATTCGCCGAAAAACTATACGTCTGACCCGCTTTCATATTCACATCATAAACATTATACTTCGGCAACTCAACTTGTTTCAAACTAGCTTTATCCGAAATAATCGGTTTTTTCACTTCTACATCATAAAACAACGGATTCGGGTTTTTGCCGTTGGCTTTTTTTATCGATGTCCCTTTTTGGGCTTTTAAATTGTTTTCCAATTTCAATCGGCAGTTTCCTCCTATTTTAGAATAAATTTTTAACGTCGAAACCTTATTATTTTTCCAAGTCATATCAATCACAAATCCTCCTCTGGCTACCAAACCTTTGATGCTTCCGTTTTTCCAAACACTTGGTAAAGCTGGTAATAACTGAATTGCATCTTCCTGAGACTGCATCAGCATTTCGGCAATTCCAGCAGTACAGCCAAAGTTTCCGTCAATCTGAAAAGGTTGGTGTGCATCAAGCATATTCGGATACGTTCCGCCACCCTTTTTTTGCTCTGCAGTAACCAAATGCAACTGATCTTGAATCAATTTATAAGCATGGTTTCCGTCCAATAAACGAGCCCATAAATTCACTTTCCACCCCATAGACCAACCTGTAGATTCATCGGTTCTGTAAATCAGCGATTGCTTGGCCGCTTCAAATAATTCAGGAGTTTTAATTGGCGAAATTTGATTACTCGGAAACAATCCGTACAAATGCGAAACGTGTCGGTGATTGTCTTTTGGGTTATCCCAATCGTTCTGCCATTCCTGTAATTGATTGTATTGCCCTATTCTCATCGGAGGCATTTTTGCCAAAGCATCACTTATTTTTTTTGTAAAAGCCGGATCTGGCGAAACCAAAGCCGAAGCTTCCATTGTATGGGTAAACAAATCAAAAACCAACTGATTATCCATCGTAGTTCCCGATGCAATCGTTGCTTTTCCAGTACCTCCGGCGTGCGTGTTCTCAGGAGAAACTGACGGGACAACTACCAAATAACCCGTGTTTGGATCCATAATCATGAAATCCAAAAAGAAACTTGCCGCTCCTTTAATAATTGGATAAATTTCTGCTAAGTATTTTTTATCCCCGGTGTACAAATATCTTTCCCATAAATCCTGACAAACCCAAGCGCCACCTGTAGGCCACATTCCTGAAGCGGCGGAATCCACGGGAGCTGTTACGCGCCAAATATCGGTGTTGTGATGCAAAACCCAACCGCTCGCATTGTACATCATTTTTGCAGTTTCGGCACCTGTTATACTCAACTCTTTTGCCATTTGTATAAAAGGCTCGTGCATTTCGGAAAGATTTGTTACCTCAGCCGGCCAATAATTCATCTCGGCATTGATATTAGTTGTGTATTTACTGTCCCAAGGCGGAGTCACCATATCGTTCCAAATCCCTTGTAAATTGGCAGGCTGACCACCCGGTTGCGAACTAGAAATCAATAAATAACGTCCAAACTGAAAATACAAACTCGCCAATTGTGGATCATATTGTTTTGAGAAATCACGAATTCGCTCGTTTGTTGGTTTGGCAACCAAATCATTAACGCCTAAATCCAATGAAACTCTGTTGAAGAATTTTTGGTAATAGGCTACGTGCGCTTTTTTAATTTCATCAAAACTTTTTGGTAATGCTTTCTCCAAATACGATTTGCTTTTCACCACTTCATCTTCGCTGATGTCCTGATAATTTTTGAAATTAGTTGCTATCGAAATGTACAATGTCACCTCATCGGCTTTGTTGATGCTCAAAATTCCATTGCTTGCCGAAACTTCACCGCCTCTATTTTGTGCAGCCAATCTTCCTTGAAATTTTACTTTTCCTTTTACGCCTTCAAAATTGGTTCCAACACCAGAAAGGATTATTTGGTTCCCTTCGGTCGAGGAAACTGTTTTGTCAATCGGGCTGTTCATAAAAACATTACAGGTAATTTGTCCCGGCTGACTCGCCGATAATTTTACTGCAATCACCTGATTGGAAAAATCAGTCAATATTTCTCTTGTAAACTCAACTCCGTTTACCGTGTATTTTACTTTTGCCGTAGCATCACCAATATTTAAATCGCGGTAATAATTGGTGTATTTCTGATGTCCCAGAAACGAAATATAAACGCTCCCAAAAGTTTGATACGGCATTCCGTCATTAGTTTGCGACATGATATCACGAGTAGCCAAATCCTGTGCTTCATCAAATTTACTTTCAAAAATAAGTTGTCTTACTTTTGGCAAAGCTTCAATTGATTTTGTATGTGCATTGCTGTTTGGCGAGCCTGCCCAAATGGTTTCTTCGTTCAATTGCAAACGCTCTACCGATGGATCTCCAAAGACCATAGCACCCAATCGACCATTACCCAAAGGCAAAGCTTCGTTCCAAATGGTTGCCGGTTTATCGTACCAAAGTTTTAGTTCGCTGTTGTTTTGCGCCGTTGTCGCAAATGAAACAATTCCGAAACAGATTGCGGTTATTTTATTTTTCAATTTCATATTTTATTTTTTTTTGCCACGAATTCACGAATTGATTCTAATTCGAGATTGTGTTTAATTTCTCAAATTTGTTTAGCCACAGATTAAAAGGATTATTTGGATTTTTTTTATACTTAAATAAATCTGTGTGAATCTTATTAATCTGTGGTTAAAAATAAAATTCGTGAATTGCTACGCCTATTCGCTAACGCTCGAGTCGTGGCTATCAATTTACTTCTTAACCTCGTAAACTTTTTCATTTTTTTCTCCGAACATTTCATATAATTTATTAATGTCTTTCAGAGCATTTTTAGGCAAATTTTCGGCTTTGTTGCCAAAAACATATAATTTATCGTAAGGCTCAATCACACAAGTTGACTCGTCGATTTCGCCTTTGGCATTTTTCACTTTATTCAAATCCAAACCTAAATACTTTGCCATAAACGGATACAAAGCCATGCGTTTTGAAACACCAAAATCATGCCCTTCATTCGGTAAATGAACATTTTCAACCAAATCTTTTTTTCCGTACAATCCGTAAGTTCTCTGAATAAAAGGAAATTCCAATTCGGGAACAGCCAGCGTCCAGTCTTTTCCATCAGAAACAATCAATTGTGGTTTTGGAGCCATCATTGCTGAGATTTCGGCATTATTGGTTCCGCTTCCGCAAAGGTGAATACCGCGACCGCTTTCGCAAGGACATCCACCGGAGAAATGACAGGAAACCATCACCACCGGAGCAGTAACCGTAACCCTGTCGTCTAAAGCGCCCAAAAACATGGTATGCGAACCTCCGCCGGAACCTCCAGTAACGCCTACACGGGACATATCCACATTTTTTTGAGTCGATAAATAATCCAACAATCGCATTCCACTCAACACCTGAACGGTAGATGCAATACTGTTTCGGTGCGTTTCAGTTGGAAATTGAAGCAATGATTCGCCCCAAGCAAACAAATCGTAACTCACTACGATGGCTCCCATTTTGGCCATCATAGCACAACGATACTGCTCGTCTTTTCGGTATCTTCCGTCGCCAAAATGTCCATCGGGAGTTAAGATAACCGCTGATTTTTTGTCTAAAGGATACGGCTTATAAATAGAACCCGTTGTGTAAACGCCCGGAAGAATTTCCAACGCGATATTCTCTACGCTGTAATCTTTGTAAATTCTTTTTGGAGTCAAAATGGGCTTTGACTTTGGCATTGCCGGCGTTTTGTCCAAACCAAAAGACGTAATCATACAGGCTTTTATTTCTTTTTTGCGTGCTTCCCAATCGGAAACATTCGAATACAAAGTCGTTAAATATTGTAAACGTTCTTTTCCTTTATCGACCGAAACTTTATGATTTTCATATTTTCGGATTTGATACGTTCCATCGGGTTGTTTGAAATAAGTCAATTCAAAAGGAACCAAAATATTAGCCAAAGAAACTTCCAAATTCCCTTGTTCAATTCGCCAATCGGCATAATCCAATTCTTTTCCTTTCAATAAACCTCTGTCATCGACAACGGTTATATGAAAAACAGTTTCAATCTTTTTGATGGTTTCAGTCACCGGTTTTCTAAAATTAGTATCCGATGTGCTTTGAGCATTCGAAAACGTCAAACTAAAGATTGAGACAAGTAAAATAAGTGTTAGGTTTTTTAAATTTTTCATTACTGTTTTTTTTATTTGCCTCCTGCTTTAGCTGGAGGAAACTAATTGATTTCTAAAATTGGCTTTAGCCAAAACTCAATTTGGCTAAAGCCTTATTCTCTGATATTTTTTAGCCATCCAGCTAAAGCTGGAGGCAATTCAATTTTTATTTACATTCTATTGTATAAATTCCTGATCCTAATTTCAAGGTGGATTTCTTTTGATTTTCATCAAAACCTTGATTGGTTTTCTCTGCCAATTTCCCGTTTACCATAATCGTTGTATCCTTAGAAACAGGCAATTTTATCGTCGCCGATGTATTGGCGGGAATCTCCACTTTCAGGATTAATTTTCCATCTTTTTTCTCCCAAGCCGATGCAATTTTTCCGTAAATCGATTGGTAAGTCGCTTTCGCAAAAGTCATATCTCCCACAATTTCCGGCTGAATAAAGAAATGTTTGAACCCCGGATTTTCTTCATCCGCAACAATTCCGGCAAGACTTTGATAAAACCATTCTTCAATTTGTCCCATCATAAAATGATTCCACGAATTTCCTTTGCGTGGATCCCATTGCTCAGTCAAAGTCGTCAAGCCAAATTTTATCTGAAAACCATAACCCGGCGCATCATAATGATTGGTCATTTTGTACATCGTTTCGTTTTCTCCGTTTTGTGCCAAAGCCTGAAACAAATAACGATTTCCAACATCGCCCGTTGTCAATCGGTCGCCTTTTGCTTTGATGTCTGCCAATAAATTTTGCATCACTGCCTGTTTGTACTTCGGTTCTACGATGTCCATAAAAATGGGAACGGCATTACAGAATTGGCTGTTTGTCCCGTATTGTTTGGTTTCGGGATTAAAAAATTTGTCGTTAAATGCCTTTTTTATGTCTGAAGTCAAAGTTTCATATTTTGAAATATCTTCTGTTTTATTCAGCAATTTTGCAGCTTTTGCAACCAAACTTGCCCCATAAAAATAATGCGAAGTCGCCGAAAGCGCTATCGGACTGTTTTTTGAATATCCTGCCGCGTGTGTCCCATAATCGTACCAATCGCCCAATCCGTGCGAAACGATGTGATTGGTGGCTTTTGTTCCCAAATAATCCACATATTTTTTCATTACAGAATAATATTTTTCGAGCAAAGAAGCATCGCCATAATACTCGTAGTACATCCAAGGCAAAATTACACCGGTCACTCCCCATTCTGGTGAATCAGTGAAATCACCCCCAAAAACTACATATTCAGGAACAATCGTTGGAATCAAACCAGTATCACGCTGTGAATCCGAAATGTTTTGCATTGTCGCCGGAATAAAACTTTCGAGATTGTAATTGAAAAATAATCCCGGACCATTCAAATGAATTTCCTCTATCCAACCTAATTTTTCGCGTTGCGGACAATCGGTAAAAACACTTTGAAAATTACTTTTTATGGCATTATTAATCAGTATGTGGGTTTTATTGTAAATGTCATTTGAACACTCAAAAGTTCCCGCTTCTCCAGCTGAATTATAAATAAAATTTGATTTTAAATCTAGTAAGGTTGGCAGATTTGCGTCTTTGGTATCTTTATAATTGATGTTTTCAATCTGCACATATTGAAAACCGTAATAACTGAATTTTGGCGTCCATTCTTCAACACCTTCGCCTTTCAACGTATAGTCGTAATAATACGGTTTTCCAGTTTTTCCCTGTCCGACAGTTCCGTCTTCATTTAGGCTTTCTCCAACCCAAACACGAACAGTTTGACCTTTCTTTCCTTTGACTTTTATACTGGTAAATCCCGAAAGATTTTGCCCCATATTAAAAATATAGAAATTAGGTTTCAGCTCTTTGGCGTCTTTGACTTCGTACTTTTTTTGCACAATAATTGGTGAAGTCGTCTGAGGTCTTAAAGTCCCTTTTGGCGCTTCCTGAACGATAACTTTTTTCCAACTAGCATCATTAAATCCTTTAGAATCCCAACCTTTTTGTTCCAAATTGGCGTTATAATCCTCGCCTCCAAAAATGCTGTTGTACGTAATTGGGCTTTTGCTGTATTTCCAGCTTTCATCGGATTTTATGATTTCCTCAGAACCGTCTTTATAGACAACTTTCATTTTGAAAAATAAAGTCGGTGGACCAAAACTTACATAAAACTTCGAGTAACGTTCGGCAAGCGTATTGTACATTCCGTTGCCTAACAAAACACCAACTACATTTTCGCCTTTCTTTAATTGATTTGCCGATAATTCATAAGTGTTGTAATTAACCGTTTTATCGTAATCTGTCCATAACGGTGCAAACTCGCTGTTACCAACTTTTTTTCCGTTAATGGTTAATTCGTAATGACCCAAACCAGAAATATAAACTACAGCTTCTTTGATTTTTTTGCTTACCAAAAATGGTTTTCGAAGCATAATACTTCTTCGTGACAACGAATCTGAAGCATTGATAAGAGAGGCTTTTTTCTCTTTGTTGAAAGTAGCTGTATGGTAATTTCGGCCTTCCGGCAAATGACTATCCGCTTTGGTAATCGCTCCAATCCAAATGGGTTTCAATTCCGTTTCTGAAGGTGCAATTCGAAAAGAAGCTGTTTTGCTCCAGATCGAAGCCTTATCTTTTTGATTCCAAACTTTGACTTTCCAGAAGTATTTGGTTTCGCTTTTTAATGGGCTTCCACCAAAAGTTATCTGAAGATTTTTATTGGAAATTACTTTTCCGCTATTCCAAACATCGGCTTTATTTTTCTGCAGTTTTTCTGCCGATGAAGCAACCAAAATTTGATAGGCGGTTTGCGACACATTTGATTCCTTGGAAACCAATTGCCAGCTTAATCTCGGTTGGTTTGTGTTTACTGCCAAAGGATTTACGTCCATTTCGCACTTTAAATGTTCAGCAGAAATTTGTCCGTTAGAAACGAAAACAAAAAAAAGAAAAATGAAGGATAATATGGTTTTTGAACTATTCACTCCGTGTATTTTTAATTGAACCATTAAGATATTAAGTTGCATTAAGCGTTGACTTTTTTATTTCTTATAATTAAGTTCCATTAAGCTTTCAACTAAATTTTCTTAATATTTTTTATTGAACCATTAAGAGATTAAGTCATATTAAGAGTCAGCTTCTTTATTCTAAAAATTATGTTTGTATTAAGCATTCAACTTAATTTCCTTAATTTCTTAATGGTAAAAACTATTGTATTTTTTTAGTAACCAACGATTTAATATTAAAAACAGCTTCTGGGATTAATTTTCCGGTGTCCGGTAAATCTGTAAAATCTGGTGTGTCAGGTTCAGTGTCGGCATTTGGCGTATAACGTTGTTCACCCGTACGGAACATAATGCGCGAAATGCCATCTACCGGTGCATAAAATATCTTAGGTGTTTCTTTGCCATCATTCACTTTCACTGTATAAGAACGGGAAGTGACATCTAGTTTTACTGTAACGGTGTATTCTTTTCCAGCTTCATATTTGCCTATTCCGCCATGACGGGCACCGTGTTTAACTTTTATTTCCCCATCCGAATCGAAAACAATACGAATCGCAGGAAGTCCTTGTTTGTTTTGGAATTCAACCTGAAGCAATCCGTGATTATTTTGTTCCGGTTTTATGGTAAAAGTCGCTTCCATTTTTTTGGCAAAAGGTATCACACGCTCTGCTCGAGAATAATCAAAATAGTCCTGATCTCTTAGCGTCAGCCATTTTTGACCGTCTTTTTTCTTTTCTATTTTAGTCGATGCCCAAGACAAATCATAGGTATTCCATAATTTTAATTCATCACCGTTTGGCAAATCATTAAAAACATCATTTACATTTTCTTTGACTTCGCTGGTTACAGGAACCGGAATAGAAGCCACCCAAATATCTTCTTTGTTCATGCTGTAACCCACCCACAGTTTTCCGTCTGGCGGAGTTCCGTTTCCTTCGAGAATTCCACGAACGTATTGCGGTCCAGCCGATTTATAATTTCCTCCGTAACGCATCGGACTGATTTCGCCATGAACAAGCAATAAATCTTTATAATTCAATCCGTCATCACTAGTTGAAATTGCCAATGGCCAACGGTATTCGGATGGGTTATAAACAGTTGCAAAACGATTATCAGATGTTTTTTGTCCCCATATTTTGGCATTACTGTTTACAAAACCAGGAGCTCTCAGTGGCGTGTATTCCCAGGTTTTCCCTTCGTCCTTACTTATCGAAGTCAAGGCAAATTTCCATAAACCAACTACGTTTCCGTTTGGCAAATGGTAATAACTAAAGGCTTTGTATTGCTTTTTTAGGGGAATCAATTCATCGTCTCTATCTGCTTCTTCGACCCATTGCTGCATCATCAAAGGTTTGGACAATAACTCATCACAAGCTTTGATGAATTTCTTGTCTTTGCTTTCTTTATAAAAAGGATAAGTTGCCGGAATTGGGTTTACCGTTTTATTATATCGGATATAATAAATTGGTCCAAAAGATCCATTCTTATAAATTTCTCTCACAACACGACCAATTCCTTTTCCGTCGTTTGGATCATCTTTTTTGTCCAATGCCACTCCATAATACCCCAAAGACAACAATCTGTTATCCGATGAAACATAAAATCCCATTCGCTGATGCATAATAGCGTCCAAGTCTTTGGCAACTCCTTCAACTCCTTCTTTTTTAAATCCGTCTGGAACTCGGTAAATCGGGAAAAGAACTTTCGGTTTTGTCCAGGTTACTCCATCCTTAGAAGTCATCAAAAAAGTCTGACTCGGCGGAATGTGTTCTCCCGATGGGTCGCTTAAATAATGCAGATAAAAAGTATTATTCCAATACGCCATCATAGGTTGGTGGTTGTATGTCCATCCAAAATCATCGGCTTTTTCTTTATGCTCTCTACTCGCACGCATAATCTGCGTGGCATGAACTCCAACGGCAGGACTTAACTGCCCGTGATGGTAATCAACATTGGACAACGTTTTGCCGGTATAACGAATGGTGTCTTGTTGGGCTTGCGCCGAATTGACTGCAACACAGCTTAACAAAATGGTTGTTGCTGTTACGACATTGGTTTTAATTTTTTGTAAAGCGATCATTGTTCTTAAGTGTTTTTTTGATAACTTTTATGAGACCTAACATGTTTTTGAAACCTGTTAGGTCTACTGAAAATAAATTATTTCTTTTCAATTAATCCTTTTAAAACGTCTTCGGAAATGGTTGTAATCGTTCCGTGTTTGTGTCCTTCGGGAAGGCTTATTTTTGATGACACATCTTCGAAATGCACAAAATCCGAAGTGCTTAAAGCTTTGTAATTTTTGGAGCCGTAATTATCGTAATACAGCAGCCAATTTTTACCGACTTTTACCACCGTTGGTCCTTCAGATAAATATTCTGTCAATGGCTGTGAACTTTTTTCGAAAGGCCCCAAAGGCGATTTTCCGAAAGCTACTTTTATGTTTCGCATTGGTCTCGTATTATCTTTTAGAACCAAGACATAATCCTTTTTCCCTTTTTTGACAATCACACAGTCAATCACACTAAATCCGGGATCATAATACAATTTTGTATCCGAAAAGGTTTTGAAATCCTTGGTAGTTACGTAATACATTCGGTGGTTGTTTTTTTCTTCTTCGACCCCTTTAGGAAATCGGAATGGAATTGTCGATGCCCAAATAATGATGTATTCTTTTTTTACATCATCATAAAAAATCTCCGGTGCCCAAACGTTTACAACATCAGGCTCGTTTTTCATCACGGGAATATATTCTTGTTTTGACCAATGAATCAAATCTTTGGAACTCGCGTATCCAAAACCGTTTCCGCCTTTCCAGTCGGTTGTCCAAACCAAATGATAGGTTCCATCTCCTCCTTTGGTGATTGATGGGTCACGCATTATTTTGCTGGCACCAATTTCGGGTTTTAGAAATGAACCCTGCAAACCTTTCCAGTTGTAGCCATCTTCACTGTAGGCAAGATATAAACCTTCGGTCGCTGGTTCCCTGAAAGATGTGAAAAGAAAAATTTCCTTTTTTTTCTGGGAGTAGCTTACCGCAAAAAGTGAAAGCGTTAGTATAATAAATATTTTTCTCATCGTTATGTTTTTATTCTGCAAGGTTTCCAAAACATAAATTTCGAAAGAATGCAGCAATTATTTTATCGTGTCTAAACCGACTTGTTTTGTCATTCCGACGGAGGAGGAATCTCCGCAATCATAATCCACAAATCTTGGTCGAGCTTCTAACGGAGATTCCTCCTCCGTCGGAATGACAATATTGTGGAAAAAATCAGCCGAATATTGTCTTGCTCATCTTCCGAAATTTATGTTTTGGAAACCTTGCAGGATTGCTCAATGTCCTATTCTGTAATTGCTTTTTTATCCAGATCTTTTCCTTTTTTAACGGTTGTCGTTACGTTGTTGAACACATTATTTTTGAGGAAAATATTTTTGGTTTCTTTTCCATCGGCTTCAAGGAAAACATCCGTTGAATTGAATGGAAAATTGTTGTTGATCATAATATTCGAAGCATTATCGATTTTGATAACCGGAACTCCTTTGATTGGCGTCGAAGAACCTACGTTGTCCAGAATCAGGTTTTTGGAATCACTGATTTTGAAAGACGAACCGATTGATGCGTTTACTTTTACATCGTGAAACTCGATGTCTGAAGCGGTGATTACCGTAAAACCTTCTTTTCCATCCATATTGATGTCTGAAAAAGTAATGTTTTGAATTGGCATTTCGGAAATTCCGCGTACAAAACCGGCCTTGTTTACATTTCCACCAGTGACATTGCTGATGTGCATATTTCTAAAAATTGGCGTACGCTCCGTAACAGGCTCAGCCGCATTGTCTTTATCATAAAACAAATCAAGAATAATAGCTTCTTCTTTGATGTTTTTCATCACGATATTATCCACACGAATATCCTCGACAACTCCGCCACGACCACGAGCCGATTTGATTCGGATTCCTCTATCGGTTCCATCAAAAACACAGTTTGAAATAGTTACTTTTTTGATTCCTCCCGACATTTCGCTTCCGATAACAACACCTCCGTGACCGCTTAACATCGTGCAGTTTGTAATGGTTACGTTCTCGGTTGCTTTTCCGTATTTGCGCCCATCTGCGTCCCTTCCTGATTTGATGGTAATACAATCATCACCAACACTAATATGGCAATTTGAAATATGAACGTTTGTACAGGACGAAGGATTGATTCCGTCTGTATTTGGCGAATAGGGATTAAAAATCGAAATTCCGGTTACGGTTACATTATCACAAAATTCCGGATTTATTGTCCAGAAAGGGGAGTTTTTGAACGTAACGCCTTCAATCAAAATATTTTTGCAGTTGTATGCCTGAAAGAAAGATGGCCTAAAAAACTTTTTGTCAATCGTTCTTTTGTAATACGGCTCATATTGAATTCCCGGATTTTGCTCTACCCACATAGTTTGGTATTTTGTCAACGGAATAGGCGTTTTTGCAGTTTCAATTCGGTACACTTCATTCCACCAGGCTTTACCTTGTCCGTCGATAATTCCTCTACCTGTAATGGTAATATTCTCTGCATCTTTGGCATAGAATAATGGTGAAAAACTTTTCATTACGATTCCCTCGTAACGCATTTCCACATACGGTAAAAAATCGTCAAAATTCTCCGAAAATTTCAAGATTGCACCCGAATCTAAATGGATGGTAATGTTACTTCTTAATTTTAAAGCTCCCGTTAAATATTCACCAGCGGGAAAAAAAATAGTTCCGCCTCCGTTTGCAGCAGCTTTTTCTATTGCTTTTTGTATCGCTTCGGTACATTTTATTCCTTTGTTGTTTCCACCTTCGTTTAGAATGTTTAACCACCCGTCATTTGCGAAAGCGGTATTCAATCCGATAATAAAACAGAAAGCGATTAGTATGTTTTTAATTTTCATAGTGCTGTTATTTTTTTGGGCACAAAGACACTTTTTTTGGCCACGGATTTCACAGATTAAACGGATTAATTCGGATTTTTTATTTGTTCGACGTTAAAATCAATACCCAGTCGTTTCCGTCTTCTTTTATGCCGGATGGCTTGAATTTCTTTATTCCTTTGTTATCAAAAATTCCGATTTTAGTTTTTTGACCGTTTCTTGGATTGTACCAACTCGCGGTTACTTTGGTTCCGCCAATTTTGCCCATATTAACGGCAATTTCTCTTCCAGTATAGGTATAAATCAAAGCATAATTTTTCCCTTTGGTCGCTACAATATAATCGTATTTTTCACCTTGATTGGCAACTAATGATTGGTCAGGAACTCTTTCTAAATATGGAAATTCCAACATCAGTTTTTTAATATAAATCATTTGTCCAGCTCCGAGTGAATTGATTGCTGTAGTCCATAATTCTTTGTTTCCGTAAGCAGGTTTATCCCCTTTTCTGAACATTTGCATTACAGCATTGTTTCCATAAGTATAACCTGCTCCTCCTGCAAAAACCGACCAATATCCGTAGCGTCTTACATCATTTGCTGTCCATTTTGGTTGCAAAGTATCGTGCAAACCGTGAGGAATTCCTTCGTAAGAAGGTTCTCCGTCAAGCGTAGGTTTTGTTGGTTTTAAATTCCAATCTCTATGGATAAATTTGTAATTATCTTCTTTGAAAGCGGTTTTCACTGTATCCTGATCGTATCTTTTGTGACCAGATTGAAACATATTGAAATCCAGCCAGGACGCATTGTTATAATCGTCCGAAGAATCTGTTCTTCCGAAAGGATGGAACGTCACCAATTGATTCGGATTATTTGTTTTTAAAGTATTCCCGATAGCATTCCAGATGTCCTGAAATTCATTTCCGCGTGTGTCTCCACCGTTTAACCAAATCACATTGGTTCTGTTTTTATATCGGTCAGCCAAAAATTTCGCATATTGAATTGCCTGTTCTTTATTCACTTTATCTCCTTTTGAAACATTGGTTCCCCAAACCGGAACCATTGCAAGGTAAATTCCGTTTTTCTGAGCCACATCCAAAGTGAAATCTACATGATCCCAATAATCGTATTCCTCCTTATTATTGAAGTTATTTCCAGGAGTTGTAATTGGTTTTGAAACGTCTTCGTCTACTAAAGCTTTGGCTCCATAAACGTTTACCGCATTTATGTTATGCAAAACCATAACCTGTACTACGTTGAATCCTTTGGCTTTTCTATCGGCAAAATACTTTTCGACTCCAGCTCTGTCCAATTTTCCGAATGTCAGCCAACCTGTATCACCCAACCAGAAAAAAGGTTTTCCATCTTCGGTAACAAAATAATGCTGATTTTTTGAAACTTTTATTTGAGGTAACTTTGCAGATTGTGAAAATCCACTTTGTGTAATAAATATAAAGCTTATGCTAAGTGCTAATAGATATTTAATTTTTATACTCATTTTCATTTTATTTTGAATTATGATTTATGGCCACCGATTTTACGGATTAAACGGATTCTCACCGATTGTTATAATCTGTGGTTATTTTTTTTTCACTACAAATACTACTTTTTCTTTGATTTCAGCTTGAGGAATAGTTACGTTCTTTCCTCCGCTGATAGTTGCTTTTTTGACAACACTTCCGGTAGCTCCATTAATTACATACACTTCGAAAGTTCCTTTGTAATTTGACAAATCAACTGAAACATCTTGGTTGTTTTTCAGATAAAAAAGATAGGCATTTCCTTTGTTTTCCATTTTCCAAAGATTGTCTGAAAACGAAGTCCCCTCTACAAAATTCATACCAATGAGAGCCGAATAAAACGCAGGAAGTTCAATTTTAGGAATATTTGGTAATGAAGCTCCGGCCATTAAAGCCGCCCATCCAAAACGTGGAGAACCATCTGTAGAATACAAAATAACTTTCTCAGGATATTTTTCACGATATTCACGAACTGCTCTATACACCTGACCATCCGTTTCTTTACCTACTTTCAATTTTCGAGCGTGCTGACGTGGCGCCAAATTGACACCTCCTTCGGGTGCATACGCCGAACCGTCTTCTTTGTAATACCAATAACGAATATCAATAGCATCGACAGTTTTGGCTCTGTTCGCATCGTTCAAAATGGCATCCTGAACATCTTTGGTTGCACTTAAACCAATAATTCCTTTTTTGCCCGTTTCGTTTTTCCATTTTTGAACTTCATCCAACCAAAATTGCATAAAATGAAGTGGTCCTGTATATTCGGCACTCGTCAACTGAATGACGTTGCTGTTTTCCTGAAAGTTTTCCAATGATTTCCGGATGAAACCTTGATGCAATTTTTTTCTTGCAGCATTGGTAACATCATAAAACTGTTCTGCCATAAAAATACGCTTGTCTCCTGCATACGGTGGTGGTTCTGGAAAACCAGTACTGTTTATATTATTGGCTGAACGCCAAGGTGAACTCGCCCAATGCGCTCCAGCCTCAATAATATTGTGTTGAAAATACTGCTGATTGACCAATAATTGTCCTTTGGCTTCCGCCAAATTCGCAAAACGCGACAGGCGATCCCAGTACCAGTCATTGAATTTTGTCAAATCGTATTTACTCAATTGGTCCCAAGCCAAATCCTGACCACTGCGGGCAAAAGGTTGTTCGTAAAACGGCGGCCAAACATCGGCATCAAAACGGCGAACGCGTTCGTGATCATCCATGCGACGCTCGTACCACAATCCATAATTATGTTCCAAAGCGACCATATTATTGGTACTCAAATAATCTACCACTTCGTTGATATTGTCTGTAAATCCGGTACCTCTTCTGCCGGGAACAAATCTTGTAACGTCCGGCAAAGATTTTGAAATATCGCTGTCTCGAAGACTTCCTCTCCACCATGGCACATTCAATCGGTCTCCGGCAATTAATTTATCCTCAAAAGTCAACCAACCGTTCTTTACAATTACTTTGGATTTGTTGTCCGCAACTGTCGAATTTATTTTTAAATCATTGGCATTTTTAAGTCCCGAAGCATTAGTATTAATTGGATTCAATTTAGAAACTTCTAAAATCCATTCAACTAAATTTTCCTTTCTGCTAACTGACTCCTTAGTTAATTGCTGCGCCACTTCGACAGAAGGACTTGAGGAAGGTTCCGAACCTAAATCATAAATATGAGGGTCAACAGGTAGTTTTCCTAATCTGTTTTCCAACTGCGTATAAAACAAACTTCGCGGACTAATGTGGCCGTTTACATCTTTCCAGTGACCGTCACCAGCCATAATTCCGCCCCAAGTTCCAAAAGCCCAATTTTGAGCTGTTGGCGGACTGTAACATTCAATTTTTGAAGCAGATGTTTCCCAGATTACGCTATTGGCGGCAGTCCAACCTGCACCTCTGCCGTTCTGTTCTCTGTTGTTATAACTTAAAGCGTGTCCATCAACATACGATACTTCAAAGAGTATTCCTGTAGCCCAACTGCCTATCGCTCCGCTATTATTGAAAGGCTGAAACGATTCGCATTGCACAAAAACATTTGGCCCCGCAGTTCCAAATCCGCCTACCGAAAAATCGTGGTAACCATTTTCAGAATAACAACGCTGAAACAAAGTTTGTTGGCCTTCGGTATAAAAAGTATGTCGTCTAAAACCTCCTATTTCTGAAATTGGTTCGGTTGCAATACAATCTTCAACCGTAATTTGTTGAGCTGATTTTAATGCAGCAACTGCACCACCTGAAAAATGCTTAAAATTCACTTGTTTTACCCAAGCATTTTTCGTGTTTTCGATGCTGATTCCCTGCCATCTGTGCTCTTCATCTTTAGGATTTGATGTATCATAAGTCGATTTCATCAGGATGTTTTCAATCCCGATTTGTTCAATTCTACCCGGCCAAGAATATACAGTAACTTTTGCAGTTCCGTATTTATCATCCAAAGCCATTGTCAATGGTGCGTTCAATGTTACTTCATTGCCATTGATTTTGGCAACTACCCTATTCCAGGTTATATCCCAATCATTTTTTTTCCAGCCAACCCAAGCTGTTTCTGCACCAAAATCATCCATTTTCAATTCTTTAATCCAATTATCGGTTAAAGCTTTGCTGATGATAATTTCATCGGAAGGTTTTAATTTGGAAGCATTTTTCAATTGAATTTTTTGTGTGCCTAGCGGCGTATAGGAATTTCCTATTTCTAATGTCTCGCCAAGTTTTTTATCATCCGCACCCAAAATTCGGATTACAGATTCTCTCTTTACTCCGGTTCCCAACAGTACGGTTCCGTTTTCTGTATTTCCGCTTCCGCGAAGAACCACACCCGATTTTTTTATATATAAAGTTCCACTAATTTTGAAAATTCCTTTATCCAAAAGAACTGCGCCTCTAAAACCCGATTTGTCCGGTTTTAGATTACTTACATAATCAATTGCAGCTTGTATTTTTTGGGTAGCATCCTCTTCTTGTTTTGGCACAAAAATTTTATTGTCCAAATTTGGAATCGTTTTTTCCGAAGCCATATAACCGGCATACGAAAAATCAGGAATTTGGTTTCCTTGGCTATCAGCCGTAAAAGAAAGTTTCCCTTCTTTGTTTTTTACAATATCAGGAAATGTATTTTGCGCCACGCTTATATTGGCACAAAAGAAAACAACAAAACAGGATAAAACGAGTAAATCCTGTTTTATTATTCTATTTTTTAATTGGATAAAATTCACTTCTGTTTTCTTTTTAGATTTTCATTGAATTTTTAGAATATAGAAGAAAGAGTAAAGAACATAGACTTTTCCAAAAAAACATTTTTTTCTATAATGTAAGCTCGATTGCTAAAACATATACCGCTCCGATGGAGCTCAAATTCAGCAACATTTACGCTTTCTACAAACATTACGCTCCTAACGGAGCTAAAAATCAATTGAATTGATTTTAAATAATAATAGAACTCAAGTCTACACTCTTTCTTCTTTGCTCTTTACTGCAATAATCCTTTTAACTGTGCCAATGTATCCGTGTTATTTTCAGTTTTCTTCCAATCTGTTTTTTTGCTTGGATCAATACCGTTAAAATATTTCTCGATATTGGTATAACCGTCACCGTTTAAGTCTTTACTGGCATCGGAAGCATCTTTTGGATTCAAACCATATTTATTTTCCCAAGCATCTGGAATTCCATCACCATCGGTATCTTTATAGGCTTTTCCTTTATAATCAGGATAACCGCCCACTTGATCAGGATGTGTTATAATTCCTTTTTTATACGAATCTGCAGGCAATCTTCTTTTGATATATTCTTTACCAATTGAATTTTCCAATCCGTCTTTGACTTCAATTTTTCCGGTGCGAACTTGTTTGACAATGCGTTCGTCAACCGCGTCTCTTTTTGGAATATTTGCCCCAACATTATTCAATACAAACTCATAAGCTTCTTCAGCCTTCATAATGGTAATATCCGGCATTAAAAAAGGTTTTGGCTGTTTGATTAATTCTAAATATTCTTTGGATTGTTCCAATGAAAGGTCTTCCAATTGTACACCACCATTCCAGTTATCAGCTGTAACTTCGGGAGCATCTACAATATAGTTTCCAGAAATATACGCTCTTCCGAAAGTTTTTGGTTTCATATAACCCGATTCTGGTTTCAGGATTCTGTAACGAATTGGTTCATTTTTTGGAGTAATTGGCCCCGGTTTAAAATAATTATTGATGATATTAAACAACGAGCGATAATCGCCTCCATCCAAAGAACGGTTCCACCAGTTGAATACCACGTTATTTACAAAATTGAAGTCGCCATACATTCCGATAGAACAATTTCTAGAAATATTATCAGCCCATAAATTTCTCATAAAAGTACTGTTTAACCCTCCAATTGTACTACCAAAAGCATGGTTATAAGTATCCAAACCTTCAGAAGAAATTGTATTTTGAATCGTAATATTTACCGCTGGTAATTTATCCAAAGTTGATTTTTCATTGGCTCTAAATTGGTGTCTGTAAATAGAAATATTTTCATCCAATCCCCAACTCACCGAACAGTGATCGATGATAATATTCCCAATTGGGTTTCCGCCCAATGCATCGTCTCTACGGGCTACATCGGTTGCACCTCTGCGGAAACGCATATGTCTGATAATAACATCGTGCGTATCGATTTCCAGCGTTTCTCCGGCGATGCAAATTCCGTCACCCGGAGCAGTTTGCCCTGCAATCGTTATGTAAGGTGCACGCATACTGATACGGTTTTTTAATCGAATAACTCCTGAAACATTAAATACAATTGTTCTGGCGCCAACAGCTTCACAAGCTTCACGAAAAGTTCCTTTCCCGCTATCTTCCAAACTGGTCACTACGAATATTTTTCCACCTCTTCCACCTTGTGTAAAAGCACCGCCACCTTCAGCTCCCGGAAAGGCAGGAATATCGGCAGGTACAAAATCTTTAGGATAGGAAGCCCAAGGTAAATAAGGTCTGCCGTGTTTTGCTTCTTCCTTTAGGATGTCTGCATTTTTTGTCCATATATCTTTCAAACGTTTTTCTTCTCTGGCTAAAATAGTGTCTGCTTTAGCCTGAACTTCTTTTGGGATTTCCGGATATTGTGCAAATACCGAAGAAAAAGAGAGGCAAAGAGCAACTGCCATAAAAAACCTATTCTTAATGTTATTCTGAAAAATAGTGAGCATTGATTTTTTTATTTGAAATTAATGATTAGTGGTTAGTTCTTAGTAATTAGTCCTTAGTTATTAAGATTTATTATTTTTATCTAAAAAGCAAGTGACTAAGGACTAGGTACTATAAACTACTTAGCGGCTTCAGCTTTTTTGCGTTCTTCGATACGTTTATTCCAGCCCTCACGTTCTTTGTTTAAATCATATCCACGTTTAGACAAATAATTGTTGATTCTTCCTTTGTATTTACCAAACCAGGCATGTTTTTCATCAGAAGAACCTCCATCCATTGCATGTTCGCGAGCTTCAACCAATGCATTGTAGATAAATTCTTTTTCCTCCTTAGTCAAAGTTGGTATCATATCGTTATAAGCAGTAACTGTAATTGGAAGAACTCCGTAAGTCATCCCGTCTTTTACGCCAGTAATTTTATCTTCATTTAAGTGTTTGCCTAATTTTTTCAAATAGGAGGCGTGCAATTTGTCAATTGACTTGGTAGCATCTTCTTTCTGCTTATCAATTTTCTCATTTTGCTTTTCTTTGGATAAAGAGCTGTCTTCTTTTACTTTTTTAATTTCGGCATCTCTTTCATCCTGAATTTTGCTCAAATCACGAAATTGCTGTGCGATTACATCAGTAACCGCTTTTTCTTTTGCTGGATTTGCCAATTCTAATTTGGCAACAATTTTTGCTGCTCTTTCATTGGTCACTTTAATATATTCAGGATTCTTATATTGTTGTGCGCTAATCGTGCAAAAAGCAAAAAGCAAAAACAATACACTTAATTTTTTTATTGACATCATCTTTATTTTTTAGTATTTGAAAACATTCTCATCCCATAACAAAAACCGTGCAACAAGAATGTTTCCAAAAATTACTTTTTTAGTTTAAGTCTAATAAAGGTCTAACCAATGTTTCTTTGTTATTGGCTAAATCTTTCCAATCAACTTTTATGGCAGGGTTTACACCGTTGATGTAGTCTTCGATATTAGAATAACCATCTCCGTTTAAATCTCCTTGAGCATCGGAAGGATCTTTTGGATTCAAACCATATTTTTTCTCCCAAACATCTGGAATACCGTCTTTGTCTGTATCAACATACGGTTTACCTTTGTATTCTGGATATCCGCCAACTTGTGAAATATCAGTAATGATACCAAGCTTATACGAATCCATCGGTAGACGACGGTGTTCAAATTGATAGAATGTTTTTCCTTCAATTGCTTTGTTGTATTCTGGTTTTCCTGTCTGAACAACTCTCACAATTCTAGTGTCAACTTTGTCTCTTATTGGGAAAGTTGCCCCTGCATTTTTTGTAACATACGCATACGTTTCCTCAGCAGTCATAACTTTGTCAAACCAAGGCATTGGCATTGGATCATTTACTCTCATTTTAGGGAAATAAGTTGAAGCTTCTTCAAAACTCATTTGCTCTCCTTTTTTGTTTTCCATTTGCACACCACCGTCCCAGTTATCTTTAGATACTTTGGCATTACCTTCAACAACATTTCCATTTACGTAAGCTCTACCAAAAACCATATAAGACAATTTACTACGGCCTGATTCTGGTTTTAGGATTCGGTAACTGATAGGCTCGTTAAGGTTTGTTGCCGGACCTGGTTTGAAATAATTATTAATGATGTTGTATTTGGCAGTATAATCTCCACCATCGATTGAGCGGTTTACCCAGTTAAATACCACATTGTTAACAAAATTGAAAACACCATTCCAACCAATAGAAGGATTTCTACCCGT